>CAKZKU010000228.1 GCA_937124545.1 uncultured Microbacteriaceae bacterium
CGAGACGAGCTGGGTGATGAGCAATGGCGTCTCCAACGGGAAATCAAGGCCGTTTTTGACCCGACGAACATTTTGAACCCCGGGAAAGTTTTTCTTCCCGAAGGTCTCGCACAACCCATGTGAGGGACTGGCCGACGAAGGTCCCCACGGGTGCCACACCGCTGACGGCCGGAAACATGTTGTCACGGTATTTGCGCCTGAGGCAGCGACAAATGGCAGGCTATTGACCAGCGGGTCCAGCGCAAGCCATGAGACCTCTCCCATGAAAGGCCGAAAATGCAGCGTTCCACAGGGCTTGCAGTTCTTGCTGCGAGCCTGTGGGGAACAACCGGGACCGCTGCTTTTTTTCTCGGACCCGACGTTCCACCACTAGCTATTGGTGCCGCCACGATGGGAATTGGTGGGCTAGTGCTGGCGCTCCTTGGTGGAAGGCAAACACTCGCGCTCTGGCGGGACAACAGCGCAAGGCCGCTCCTCGTTCTAGGAGCGATCGGAACCACGATTTATCCCCTCGCCTTCTATTCCGGCATGGCTAACGCGGGGATCGCACTGGGAAACGTGATAGCCCTCGGCACAGGGCCGCTCACCGCAGCAGTACTCGAATGGGTGGTGGATAAACGGCGCCCACGTCGCTCCTGGTGGATAGCGTCAAGTGCCGCCCTAGCGGGCATCACGATTATGGCAACGTCCAAGGTCGAGCTTGGTGGAGGCCGCCCGAGCAACATTGCACTGGGGGTCGCTCTCGCAGCGGTCGCTGGTCTTGCCTATGGCCTCTATACCTACGTTTTTGGCAAACTAGCCGATCACGGCCACACCAATCGGGCTGTCGCGGGAGGAGTTTTTGGGGCCAGCGCACCACTGCTCTTGGTGATGCTCGCGATAATGGGCGGACCGCTGGTTACCTCAGCAGAACGAGTAGTCCTCGTCCTCTATCTCGTCATAGGGCCCATGGTGATCGCGTACCTCGCTTTCACGGCTGCTTTGACAGATCTTCGCGCCAGCACCGTGGCCACTCTCGCGCTTGTCGAACCGGTTATTGCGACAGCGCTCGGAGTGCTGGTTGTCGGTGAAGTGCTGGGGTCACTCGCGGTTGTGGGAATTGTTCTTGTCTCGGTTTCTCTCATGGTTTTCTCCGCCAAACGTGGACCCGAACTCCGGGATTGAGGGCCCCACCGTGGCAAGACACACGGGTAACGCTTGGGCGCGCAACTGTTTCCCGCTGACGGCAGACCTACCGACCTGCCGTGTCGGAGATCACCAGCCTGATTAAACGCCCTCGAGCGTTCCGAGCACAATTACCCAACCGAGAATGGATTTTGACGTCAGGCTGAGAACAATGTACGCCCGCTCACCAAACTCGTAAGCCTTCCATTTCCCGATCCTCTTGTACTGCAAGAACATGTTGACAGCGAAGGTGTTGAAGAAAATAAAAGTAAGTAGGAAGCCAAATTGCGCGTAAGCCGGGATTGAGTCAGCAATGTTGTTGGTAGAGACGACGAAGTAAATCCCACCCATAATCCAGGGAACGATTCCGGCCAAAACACCCACATTGAAGGGAAACCAATTTGTTGCTTCCGTGAGTTGATTGTGTTTTTCCATCATGAGACCCATGAGGTTCATGACGAAATTCAAGGTGAAAATAAACACAATCGCAGAAATTTCGATGATGCCACCGAGCATCAGCAGGACAACCAACATAAGCGATGAACTGACCGCGTATTCCCACCAGCGCGCGTGGTTGATGCCCCGCTCGATGTCCCGCTCGTACCGGCGGACATACCAGGGCGAGGAGACAAAGAGATGGGCGAGCGCGGACAAGAGAAGAAACAATGGCGCAATTAGTGCAACCGGAAACTCGAAAAGAATTTCACTCTGTGGCCGGATTCCCTCGGGTGTTTCCGTAAAGAAACGAGTCACTACAGGAATCTTGGTCTCACTGTTCAGGATAAGAAATAGTGCGACTGCCTGGACGAGGTGGAAAACCCCCGCAATTCGGTTGAAGTTTTGGAGCTTCTGGCCTAGGGCTGTTTCTGGTTTCATCGCTTACTCTTTAGCTCCTTGAATCGAGGTTGGTCCGAGCTTTCAAGTCCGTCTCGGCGAAGAGACAGCTCACAACTCGCTCTTACTTTACGCGAAAATCTTGACTTGCTGATGACGCCCGCGCAACCACGGTGCCGATTCAGCGTGCTCTTTTTGCGCGGAGTAGTCACCGACTCCGGCAATCAGCTCAAGGGCTAAATCACGAGATATCGGAAGCTTGCATGCCCGGTTTTACCGAAGTGCTGCAATGGAGTTCAATGACTTCCCGATCAAGGCTTGAGTAGGCGGTCGCCCGTCCGGTTCCCCCATCAAAAATGCTTCTTGGGTCCTCGACATCGTTAATCAGTCCCATTGCCTGGGTGGTCTCCTCGAGAACGAAGTGAACGAGCTCGTCTCCACTCAGATCTGCAGCAATCGCCACCTTCATCCCCGTAATGACGTTGGAGGCATCCCAGTCATAGGTAAAAAGACCGACATTTCCTTCCACGTAAATCGGCATCACTTCGGACATTCTCGACTCTGGGACGAAAAAGAACTCCATTGTCGCTTCCGCGGAACCACTGGTGGCGAGGGTGTGGTTCCCACACGCCGTGTTCCATTGCTCGATGGTGCTCGTGAGTGCTTCTTGTTGGGGTCCCGTGATACTGCCAACAACCTCAACCCGCACATCCCCCGCCGGTTTTACGACCCCAACCGGGCATTCGGCGTACTCGCAAGACAAAGCGACCGCGGCGTAGCGCTGCTCGGTTGTGGGATCACCAGGTTGCGGTCCCGCGCTGCTGGAGGGAGTGCAACCAGCGACTAAAGCAGCGAAGAGGGCGAGAGAGGCGAACCGCATTTTAGGTTTGCCCTTGTTCGGTTTTCGCAGGGCCGTCCCGCAATACCCACGCCGCAAGAACTGCTGTGAGAGCCCCAAACAGACCGATCCCGACAACGAGTAAAAACGTTGCGATGACGCGGCCATCGTCTGTCACCGGATATCTATCCCCATAACCCACCGTCGTCACGCTCGCTAGAGCCCACCAGATTGCGTCGGCGAAAGACGTGATGTTCGACCCTTCAGCGTTTTGCTCGGCCTCAAGGACCGCAACCGCCGAGCTGAAGAGCAAGAGAGGCACGGTGACGCCGGTGACAAGCCCGAGCTTGTGGCTGCGGGTGTTCAAGTAGGGTTCCATCGCTCGCAGAACAATCAGGACACGGAGCACCCGCAAACTTCGGAAAGCTGGCACGACCACTGCCAAGATGCTGAGCCAATGCGCTCGAAGAAACGCCGTGAATCCTGCGACGGTCGCGAGATCCGAGCCAGCGAGCAGGGCTCGAACGAGCAGATCGAGAGCAAAGACTGCATAAATTGCCCAGTTAGCCGCCTCAAGCACTGCGTACACAGTTTCGGATGGTTGGGCAATTACTTGTATTGAATAGATTCCGAGGTAGGCAAAGCCGAGAAACATCCAGGGCAATTCCAATCGAGTAAGCGCACGGCTCACGCGCTTCTTCACAGTGTCCATTGAACTCCTCACTCAGAGGACCAGGTTACTCAACGTTTTATCAAAATCGTTGCGGCCGACCGCCAGAAGTCGTCCGCGCACTTCGAGAACCAAAGAGAGCTCCCCACCGCTTGCCTTCGACCTCCCGACCCGGCAAACTTGCTCGAAGATTGTTATGCGCTTACCTCAGACCACTTCGACCGTTCGCCGGGTCTGGCTCCTCTCGTTTGTCGCAGTCTTCGGCGTCAACCTCCCGCTACTGGCCGCTGGTGAGGCGACTGTCGCGTGGGCAGAGTCCCATGAGGAGGAGGTCAAAGAAGAGGTAAGAGAACCCGCGCCGGAAGAAATCAAGATTGAGGAAGAGGTAAAAGAGCCCGCGCCGGAAGAAATCAAGATTGAGGAAGAGGTAAGAGAACCCGCACCGGAAGAAAGCAAGATTGAGGAAGAGGTAAAAGAGCCCGCGCCGGAAGAAATCAAAGTCGAAGACTTCCTGCTGCCACCCGCACCGGAGGAATTCAAGATTGAGGAAGAGGTAAAAGAACCCGCACCGGAAGAATTCAAAGTCGAAGACGGGCTTCAGTTCGACTCAAAATTTGCGCCTTCGGAGCCAGACGGCTCGCTGGGTCTAGAGACCGAAGCGCCCACCTACAGGGAATTAGATGACGAACCTTTTCGACTGATCAAGCCGGATGACCTGTCTTTTGATCTTGAAAAATCTGTTGATCAAAATTTTGAGGATTACAAGTTTGAGGAGTTCTCTGCCGAAGTTGACGGAGTCGCAGTTGAAGTGAAACAAGAAGAGTACGTTCAGACCGACTTCTTCGGTCGAGAAATCAAATATCAAAATACAGAAATTTTTGACCCGTTTTTAGAGCAACGTGAGCTGTCCCAAAGCGTCGAAGTGCTCGGAGCAGTTGGTCTCAAAGATGAAGACATCCTTGGCACCTTTGAGACCCAGTATCGACTGGAAATTGCGAGTGCAGTGCTAGCCGGAAACCTAGATTCGAGCGACAACAGGGTTCTCATGAGCTTGACTGACAATGAGAAGGAAGCTCTCTTTGGCACGAAGAGCTTTGCGCAAGAAGCTCAGGACATATTTTCTTTTGACAATCTCGATGTTTTCCAGTCAGTAAGCATCTCACCCAGAGCCGATTTCGGTATCGGCGCCTCGGGAGATGACGATGTTATCGTGCCTTTCTCTCCACAAAGTTCGGAGCGAGCTTCCCAGGAGTTGGCCGAAATCGCCGTCTCTGCGTCGGTGGCGGCCACTGCTGCTACGGCAGCAGCCAGCGCCGCGGGTGCAGCCGGAGCTGCAGCAGGTGCCGCGGGTGCCGCAGGTGCCGCGGGTGCCGCGGGTGCCGCAGGTGCCGCGGGTGCGGCAGGATCGGCAGGTGCCGCGGGTGCGGCAGGAGCGGCAGGAGCCGGTGCAGGTGCAGGTGCGGGGCCTGGTGCTGGTGGGTCGCCCAACGCCCCCAACGCACCGGCGCCAAGCAACTCTTCAGCAACTCCAGGGCGGAATCAAAATTCCACTGTTTCCGCGCCCAAAGAGGGTGCCAGCGGTGGCGGCACGGGTGCTGGAGGTGGTGGCGGAAGGCTCAACGACGGCCTAGAGAACTATGCGGATGTAAACGAAGACGTTTTTGATGCTCTTGCGATTGCGGAATACGACACGACCGAAAAAACGGCTGTGGCGCCTGGGAAGTTTGAAGCGTGGCTGCATCAGAGACGTTGGCGGCGAATACTGCTCCTTACCGACACAGTGTTCCAGCGCCTGTTCAGAGCGACACGCTCGGCTCAACTAGTTGCCAAACTCTTGGACGACTCGGCATATCTCCGGGCTTTCATCGGCCCGTTGTATGTGCTGTTGCCAACGATCGCAGCCACCTTTGGTGCCATGGGTGCCATTTTCAATACACAGGCAATTTTGCATCCACCGATCTGGGTTTACCTCGTTCTGGTTTGTTTTGGTGCACTCGATGCGTTTTCGGGTCTGATCGGCATTGCATCTTTTCTTCTGCTCTCTGCGGGACTGGTTGACGCCCTTTCACTGGGAGATATCCGCACCGTAATCGGCGTCTTGATTTCCTGCCTCGGGCCGGCCTTTGTTGCACGTTCACTCGTCGGCTTTAGGCGGCACCGGGATCGAACGGCGGTATCCCGGATTCGCGACCTGTCAGATCTGGCTTTTTCGGCGCTTGTCGGCGGATGGATCGCGTCCATTAGTGTCCGCGCACTGCCGTCACTGTCGGGGCTTTCACTGCCTGCCGCGAACCACGTTGATACTTTTTTCATAGCTGCGTCCGGTGCTTTCCTCATCAGAGTCTCGCTTGAAATCGCCGCGGCCCGGCTGTTGCCTCAGAGAATGTCCCACCTGGCGCCTGAGGAGGCGCCTGCCTCTTCAATCAAGATGCGGATGCTGTGGGTGCTTCTGCGTTTTGGTTTTGTGTTTCTACTCAGCACGTCCTTCTTGGCGTTTGGTTGGGAGGCATGGGTGATTTCAGCGTTAGCTGTCGCTCCCAATGCCATTGGCCTGGCGCAGGACAAGCTTCCACTGAGTGAGAGATTATGGAAGGTCTTCCCTTACGGGATTCTGGCATTCCTGACGATTTTGGTTCTTGAAATCGGTATCGAAACAGCGCTGAGCTCTCTGTACTCAGGAGCCAACTTCTCGACCTACTTCATGTTGATTTTGATGCCCACGGTAGCCGTCATGGCCGCCATTCAAACTATTGCCCGGCCGAAAGAGCCCGCGAAGACGCACTGGTGGGAGAGTTTTGATTCGGCGCTGGTGAAAGCACTAGCCAGCGTTTCGCTCTTCGTCGCTCTCTTCATCGCAGTTCAGTTTCTTTAGGGGAAACAGGACCGAGAACTTCCCTGCGCGGCTATCGCAGACATTCCAAATTCTCAGCACAGCGCACAGCGGCCGCCGCGTTAAGAATGGGAACCACCTCTGAAACTTGGACGCTGGTTCCCTCAGCAGTGACCCGAACCGTCCGGTAGGCGTTCCGTTGGTCAGCCGAGGCCAGCAACACCTCTTTCACCTGAGAAGCGGACAGTGTGGTGTTGGTATCGGCAACTTCCAGAGCTACCGCAGCGACGATTGGGACGGTCTGTGAGCAACTCTTGGTGTCGCCATAGACCGCTCCCGATGCGTAAATGGTGTTTTCTACCCAAGGGCCCGAGTGGTTTCCGACTACCGTGTTTTGACCGGGGTCAAAACCACAGACAAACAATGTGTTTGCTAGCCCTCTTCCTGACACTGCCATAGCCGTATCGGTGACACCGCAGAGGGGATCCAAGTCTGGGGTGAGTCCGCCAGAAGCAGGGAAACAGTCGACCATGTTCCCTGATTCATCCGAAAAGTAATTGTTGTTCGACGAGACCAGCAAAGTGTTGTGAGAATCGGCATTGTCCTCCCACCACTGTGCCCATTCATAGCTAGCGCGGTTCACAGTCCACGGCCCGTAGTTGGGAGTCTCCACCCGAGTCGATTCTTGACCACGGATGAGCCACTCGTAGCCCTTGAGGAATGCTGGACCTTGAGAAGCCGCAACTGCACGATCTTCCTCTCGGTCTCCGAACGGGTAACCATTCCAGAGCCCGTCAGTGTCGTTGAACTCCCATCGCTGGTTGCTGGCAACCGCCATCACTTTTGCCCGGTCGGACTCTTGCAACGCAAACGAAGTAATGGCAAACAATCGAGCGTTGGTCAGGGCGTCAATGCCCAGTTGGGCGGACATGGATTGGTAGCGACCATCCACCTCGCCCAGGAAGGGAACAAAATAGGCTTCGTAGGAGATTGCTTCAACCCCTGCCTCGGGATATTGGTGGAGCGCATTGAGGGCCATTCTGTGTCCGTGCCCTGTGCCTACCCCACCGGAGTCGTTCGAACCAATGCACTCGGAAGATTGGTCAGCACAAAAGGCCGTTGGGTCAATTAACCCCAAAGTACTGGCCCCATCTGATGCACTGCGCGAGAAAGTCGTCGCTTCGAAATTCTCTGCGACGTAGGGGTGGGAGGGTATCGCACGCGAATCAACAGAAAATATCTCCGACCACGTCAACGAAATGTCATTCCACGGGTCCCAAGGCTCGTTGGACAGCTCAATCCCCGGCGCGAGCCCTGCCGCAATGTCCTCGAATGTCAAAGATTCCGCAGACAGTGGATCCCCCGTTGCGTAGGGGTCTTCCGCGGGCGGTTGGTCCTCCATAGGCGGTGGCCCGGGATCAAACCCTTGCGGTTCTGCTGACCCGCACCCCGCAAGAACGAGGAGAGGCAACACGATGCCAAAGCTCTGCCATTTTCTTATGTTTGCGCCCAAAATCATCAGTATCCCTTTCCTGCCCTTACTTTACTGAACCGACGGCCAGCACCTGAAGCTCTGCTTCGGGTGGGACGGGAGACTCTCTCGATGGATTCAACTCTAAGCGCCACGAGCCCGCTTCCGAGTACCTCCACCCAACAACGGAAACGCCCACTCGGAGACCCGCTGTGATGAGCGATTGGTAGGTCAACCCCTCCCGCGGTGATTCCACTGCGAACGCGGCGAGGGCTGAACCCGTTGCTGGATCAAGCAAATCCAGCAGACCCAACACAATGTCAGAGTTGGCCAAGCCCTGAGAAATAAGCATGCCGGTCACCTCATCTCCCACGACGATGTCCAGGCCGGCAGCATCAAGCCCGGAAAAGGATTCTCTGCTCGCTGAGGACAGCACTTCGGCGGTAATGCCCGACGAGAATCTTCCTTGCGACCGGCCTCGTCTCAACAATTCGAGGGACACGAGGGTATGGGCGTCGATGACCTCTGTAACATCGGTGAACTCTGTGTCTGCGAGGAGGAGGACCTTGTCAGTGTCCGCGGGAACGGCCTCGACGATGTCGGGCGTGATCAGGGACCGGACGGTCGAACGGACGACTGTGACGCTGCCTATTGTTTCCGAATGGGCGGGGCTCTCTCGTTCTGAAATTGCGGTAAAGGTGGTTCCCGAAGGAAGAAAACTTCCCAGGTTGCCCACCAGAGAATCGAGATGGTCGCTGAGCCCAATCGCCGCAATGTTTCTCGGAACAGCGGTCATTTCCTCGAGCTGCGCCACCGGCAGTTCATCAGCGACTGTCCCGTCAAACCGTGCCGAAAGGAGCTCGCTAGAATCCTTCGCGACCACGATCAGACGGTCGCCAGAACTGACGATCGTGCTCCCTCTTGGGTTAAGTTCTAATTCACCTGCGTGAAAAACGCCCACTAGTGACACGCCACGAATCGTCTCAACAAGGTCGGAATAGCGGCGCTGGGTGCCATCGTCGTAAGCGATGGTGTAAAGCTCGCTTCCGCCAAAGTTGAGCAAGTCAGTGAGACATTCGCCAATAGCGTCGTGTCGGGCTGACTGGGCCATGACCTTGGTAAGAATGTCAAGCCCCGAAATCACGAGGGCTCCACTACCAATTGCCCTCCGCGCAACTTCACGCGCGGAGCTGCCCGAGGCCTCGAACACGACCTGCGTTTCCGAGTCCTCGCCCAACATTTTGGAAACGACTGTAGCCACAGCGACCCCCGCGTATTTGTCGCCAAGAGCTGGTGAATCAACAATGGCAACCCCCTTTGCGGCGCGTAGGTTCACCCGATTTAGATCATTGGCGCTCGCAGGGTTTCCTGCTCGAATGAGCACTCGGACTTTTCCTCTCAACCGCTCTCTGTCGAGCATTTCTTCTACTTGAGTGCGGATATTTTGGTTCTCGTCCGTTGCGAGAATAGCCACCGTTAACTTGGTTCTCGGCGGCGCGGAACGAGCTAATTCAGCGACGATAGTGAGCGAAGCAGTCGACCACCCCAAGATTACGAAGTGTCCTCTATCGTTCAACGGAGTTCGACCCGCCAGCACCCTCCTCTTTGTCGCATCAAGAGCGCTCGTGCGCCAGGCAAATATGGTGCCAAAAATCATCAGGCCCACGAACCAGAACCACAAGTTCGCCACTGTGCCGAGCAGTGTTTCTCCAAGCGGAACGCCAAGGCTGTTGGAGAGAGAATCTAAGAGGAGCCGGAACGGTGCTGCAACGCCGCCAAGGGTAACGTCGAGAGTGTCGAGCAACCGGGGAAGAAGGGTTACCAACGCCCCGAACGCGATGGCAAGGAAAATGGCAAACACAGTCCACCCAGCCAGTGCGCCGCGCCTGGAAAGTGAATTGTCAAAGAAGACTCTCAGTTTATTCCACACCTCCCCATTATTGCCACCAGGACGACAGCGTGCCAACATCACGGTCTGGGCTCATAATGCGGGCGAAAGGGCTCGTCAGTAGAGTCTCTGCGAACGCTGCAATCGTGCTCTTGGTGGTCGTGCCGCACGAACAGCCTTTTTAGTGTTCGAAACATCGAGACTGACAACCTCCCTGTCGGGGCTGACAGAATCTGAACCTGCCGCCCTGTGACCCGCGGCTACGAGCGCGGAGTTCCCCGGGTTGCGGAAGACCATGAGGTAAACCAAAACTGGGTCCTCAACCATCCTCCGTACCATCACGGATGGGGTGAATTCGGGCAAAAAGCTGTGCAAAGGGTGCCCTGCCAGAGTCCGGTCCGCCACCACGCGAAATCACCGGAGACCCCAATCCGAAGCGAACTCGACTATAGTTGGGGCCCAGATTGGAACGTCGTGACGTCGGTCCGTCCCATCAAATGAGCAGTTAGTTCCCGGTTTGTGTTAGCGGAGGGGTATCCGTTGTGATGAGCGTTGAACGAGACCCCAAGAAGCTCATCTCAGTGACCCCACGGAGAAACTCGTTTCGGCCCCAAGATCGTGTTCGCCTTCGGGCCCTTGCCGGGATGTCGTTGTTTGCCGTTGTCATGTCGCTAACTGTTCCAGAAGCGGAAGCATCATTTGCGGTCACCCCGGAAGACGTAACTGAAATTTGGACCGACTTCGATGGGTATTGGAACTCATCCGATACAGATGCAGCAGCGGCCACTTATAGCTTGGACACTCCTGACACGAACCACAACCTACTTGCCTTTTCCTGGGGCGGGACAACTTACTCAACCGGAGTGGACGATCAGGTTTTGACCAACAACAGTGTGACTTTCACGGCAGACCAGTGGTCTGCGCTTCCCATTGACGAAATTTCCTACACCTTTGCCTGCTCGGCCGCGGGCAGCAATAATTTCGGTGTCGTCGTCGGCGCCTCGGAAAGCGCGCCGTCCATGGCGGGCTCGTGCTATTCGTCCGCTGAGAACGCTTCCTTTTTGACCAACGGCTCCCAGGGCTTGAACCTAGGTTCAGGCCTCGTGAACATCCCTTCAGGGAATGCAAGAGATTTCACGGTGACATCGGTGACGGTGGGAGAAATCGCCGATGACGTTCCCGATATTCTGTTTACGCAGATCGCGACAGCAAACTCAGCTGCCGGCCAAGTAGTCTCGCTTCTAGATTCGAGCAACAACGTCGTCGGAAACCAGCTGCAGTTTTCGGGGTCAGAGGTTAGCTCAGTTGATCCCGTCGGATATTGGGACACAAACGTGTACCGCCTCGACGCGGCCCTCTGGCATACCGACACAAAGGCCCTACGCCTCTGGGCTGTGGAGCTGGACGAATTTGGGATTACCAGCGCGAACGCGGCAACTGTCGCGAAGGTTAGGTGGCAATCTACCTCGACCGACGCCGATATGGCCTTCCTTGGCTACAACACCACTGCGCTCAGCGTGCAAAATGTGGCAACGTTGCCCGGTCAACCAACAGGTTTGACGGTGGCCGGCTCCGGGCCGAGTGAAGCAGGTTCATCTGCTTCGGTGCAGGCTTCCTTGACCTGGACTGCGCCCGCATCAAACGGTGGGGCTCCGATAACTGACTACCTGGTGGAATATCGAGTTAGCGGGGGCAGCTGGCAGACCTTCACGAGAGCGGCCAGTACCGCCACTTCGGCTACAGTCACCGGACTGACTGGTCTCTCCTCCGTCGAATTTCGTGTCTCCGCGGACAATTCTGGCTACGACGGCCCGGGCATCACCGGAGTGGGTTCACCCAGCTCCGCAGTTTCGATTAGCCCTTGGATATGTGAGGATCTCGATGAACTGGATGGAAGCTCTGGCCTGGAGCTGTGGCTCAGGGCTGATTGTCTCACCGGAGTTCCCACAAGTTTGAGCGACGGGTCCTCTTTTTCGACTTGGGCCGATTTGTCAGGACAAAATCACGACGCGACTACTGCCTCTGGGAGAACTAGCCCCACTCTGCAGAACGACTCGGGGAGCCTTATCAATGGGCAACCAGTGGCGCATTTTTCGAGGGCGAGCGGAGCGGCAGGCAACACTTTTAGTGCTTCATCGACCGTGCTTGAGGTCTCTGGGGTGGACCTCAGAAAAAGCGCAAACCCCGACGTATCCATTTTTGTCGTTTACGAACCCGAGCGGTCTGTTTCCGATAATTCTGACACCCCGGAATCATTGGGGGTTTGGGGCATTGACAACGGTGGCTGGGACAGGTTCTTCATCGCGGATTACCAAGGAAGCGGCTGGGGCGATGACGGTCTCATCTCTCTGGGACCCACTTCCAGTGTTGCAACGCACGGTGGAGTCAATACGGTTCCAGACGCTGGTGAAGATGGGACCCCCCGCCTCCTTACCATTGTCTACGACGGCGAGCAGACCGACGGAGGGACGCCTCCATCGAATGGGTCCAGTGTCTACTTCCGGGATACGTTGGTAACAAGCTTCACTGACACGACGACCTGGAACGCCGCCCTCTCAAGCCTTGTCATTGGGGCTGACGGAGACAATAACCCCTTCCGCGGAAAAATAGCGGAATTTATCGTCTTTACAGAAGCGCTGGACGCAAGTCTTCCGACGATCCAGAATTATCTCAACCAAAAATACGCCTTGGCGCTCACTCCCGTCGTCGGCCAGGTTCCCGATGTACTACTCGTCGATCCGCGGTCTCAAGATCTGAATTTCCCGGCTCTGACCCTCAACGACTCAACGAATGCGATGGTGTGCTTTAGTCAGGTCGCCGACAGCTTAGGTTCGTCGCTGGTCGGAAGCCCTACGCTGACCGTTAGCCGAAGTTCCTCGATAGCGGGTGTCACCGAAGATGAGGCCACCAACTCCTGGCGCTACTTTGGAGCGCGCGCCAGCGTGGCAACTCAGACTGGTTCGATCCAAATCTCGGGCACCGGGGTAAACCCGGTCGTCCAAACGGGCTCAAAATGGCTGCGTGTGAATGTCACAAGCGATACAACAGACGCAAGTTCCTGCACCGCTAGTGACGTCGAGGTCGACGAGGTCATGGAAATTCGATCTGTCAGCCTCGGCTGGGAAAAGAGTGGTCAGGTGAGTTTTTAGCCAATGACTGCCACTGCCGGAAAAAAGTCTTCGCTAACGCCGTGTCACGGGCCCATTCGCGGCACGCGATGGCGTGGCGTGGGGAGGCAACGTTGTGGCTAATCCGCTGAAGGGCGTGGCGGGGGATGGTAAGGCCACAAAGATTCGTCCCGCACTATCCCTCTCTGCCAAGTTGATTGGTCTGGGCGGCGTCGTCGGCGTATTAGGAATCTCGGGTGCGTTCGCCGCCTCTGTCAATTTTGTTGGCGACACTTTTTTGACTGCGGGGAAGACGTCTCTCAGCGAGTGCGTTAGCAACTCGAGCGTTTCTTTCACTCAGGTTGTGAATTCCTCAGGTCAGACGGAAGTAGACAGCGTCACTATCGAGGGAATTCCCGCGGCGTGTGACGGAGAAATTGTGTCGTTAGTGATTTACGACTCCAGCTCGACCATCCTGGATGAGATCATATGGACGCTGGACTTGACAACAGGGGACAACGGAATCACAGCTGTTGCCGATGGGATACTGACGAGTGCCAGCAACTCGACATCATCTGGGATTTCCACCAACTACCCCGCTAGCCAGTCAGACCCAGAGGGTCTCGAACAGAATGTCCGTGCTTCGAACGTTGACCGGCTCGAGTTTCTTGTTCTCGATGCTTCTCGTGCCGCCCGAGAATAGTCATTGAAGGGCTTCTGAGCATTACACTGTAAAGATGGAAGCCGATGCTCGGGTGGCGCCTTCGATGTCGTCCCGCTCAAAACTTCTCAGTGCGACGATTAATTGTGTCTCGCGATATGGGGTTGACCAACTGGCGGTCTCACCCATCGTCCAGGAGGCCGGCGTGAGCCGACCGACTTTCTACTCTCACTTTGGGGATATCGCTGGCGTGCTGGCAGAAATCTGGGTCGAGCACGGCGAAGCTTGGGCCCTCTCCATGTGCGACCCCTCGAGGAGCGTTCAACACGGAAACGCTCACTCCAGGGCACTGTTGGAGATTTTTTTGGTCGCCCACAGGAAACCCGAAATTCTCGAGACGGTCACGGCGCGCCTTCCGTCGCTGATTGACAATCGATTCCCCGACGTTGCGGATCAGACGATCGCTTTATGGACATTTGCCAACAGGCTTGGAATGTGCGCCACCCTTGATGTGTGGCACTCTGCAGAAAGGGCGATCATCCTGGATAGCTATCTAGAGTCTGTGCGGGGGAAAATATCCAACCTGTTGCCTCTGGAAACGGAGGAACTGGCAGCGATCTTGAAGGGCCCCGGCCGGCAAATGGAATCGGAGCTACTGCTTGGCGCGCTGACGGTCGTCCAGAACTCGGGTGTTCACGCACTCACGGTTTCTCGACTGGCGAGAGTCTTGGGCGTGACGTCAGCGTATGTTTACCCCCGTATCACAGATATAGAACAGCTTGTCGTCCAGGCGTTTGACTACGCGCTGACCCAGGCAACCACATCCAACGTCGCCCGCTGGCAAAAGAGGAAGCTAGGTATCGAGGGTTTTGCTGAGTACATCGTCGGAGGTCTGAGCAACTCCCGCACCAATTGGAGAAGATTCCGAGGAGAGGTTTTGTTGGCCGCCCCCCACATTCCTGAGCTGCGAGAGGGTGTCCCCGTCGCGCTGGATGCGTTTTCCGAGAGAATCATGAAACCGATTTCGGTCCTCCCGGTGCCGAAAGAATTGAAACGGGATCTAGCGGTACTCGTTCACACAATTTTGTTCGGATTTTCGGCGCTGCAGGCCGCTGGCATCGCAGTGACTAATCTCGCACATGTCGGCATAATCCAGGCGATGCTCCGAGAGCTCGGGAGGCGCGTCCTCAGAGGTTCCGCCATCACCTAAGCTTTTCGTCGCAGCAGGGTCGGCCAAAATAGTCGGCAAATCGGTGCGGAAACCATTGAACATTGTCAAATTTGTGCTAGTGTATAGGCATCGTTTTTTTTACGAAAGGTATGGAAGTGTCCAAATCCCCCCTGAGCAGTTCCTTCGAATCTGCTGACTCAAAGAAGAGCTCAAAGAAGGGCTGGCTTGGCCTCAGCGCAGTAGCGTTCTTCGGCCTGGCATCGGCTGGTTCGGTTTTTGCGGCGAGTGTTTCGATCAACTCGGACGCCGCTATCTCCTTCACGCAAGGCGTGACGACAATCGCTTCGTGTGACGGAGACGGAAACATCGCTGCGGTTCTCGGCACAGCGTACAACGGCACCGCGTTCAGCTTGAACTCCATCGAGCTGACTGGCATCGACAACAATTGCGATACCAAAACCTTGACGTTGAGCTTGTGGGACGCTTCAGACGCCCAGATGCTCGAAATCGAGGGAACTTTGGAAGACGCTGACGGTGTAACTAACTGGAAAATCTCACACGCTTCTGCCATCGTTGAAGTTGAGGCTGGAGACGACGTTGACAGCTCGCCATCCAATACTTGGGTCGGCGCCGAAGGGGATGTAATAGTTGACTTCCTGAGTTCTGACACAGCAGTCTCTATGGCCTCTGACGCTACCGACATCACGATTGAGATCAACTAAGCTCGCTGTAATTTAGATGAAACCCCCGGTGCGGAAAGCCTTTGTGCCGGGGGTTTCATCTATCGAATGGTCAGAACCCGTCGGCGCTCCTTCAGAAACGTGGTTGGTGGTGCAGGAGGGTGGCCCCGCTTCCGCCCCGCGGGCTTTCCGATTAGATACAGGGAGATTCGAGCAAGAGACTGGGTCCCTTCCCTTCAAGTCTCAGCTGGTTAAGCGTTTCAAGGCATCTAAGCGTTTCCGGGTTTTCAAGGCGATGAGGAGCACTGTCGGCGCAATTACCTTCCTCGTTGTGAGCCTTACTGCGCTTGCGATCATCACGGGCTCGCTCCAGTTGAAGTTCGTCTTGAGTGACTCAATGGCAGGAACCTTCGAGCGAGGTGACCTCATCGCTGTTGTTAGTCCGCGATTCGTGGACATTGAAGAAGGTTCCGTCATTGTTTTCAACTATTACAACGAGGATCGGTCAAATCTTATCGGTGACTTCAGCCACAGAATCATTGGCGGCAACGCCGAAACGGGTTGGGAAACCAAGGGAGATGCCAACGAGGTGCCTGATTTGTCTCCCGTGCTGACCCAGGATGTGATTGGTGCTGTAATCGGGTCAATCCCCAAAGTTGGTTTCTTGATCCAACCATCCAATCTGCTAGCGCTTGCGCTTGTGGTGATAGTTTTGTTGGTGTTGGGCCCGGATGCGCGCCAACTAATCAGAGACAGAATCAGGAGCAGGTAATGGTGGCCTTAATTGACCAGTCGAACCTGTTTCCGGGATCCCGCCCGGAGCGACGGCGACGCGGCTTCTTGTTTCCTGTCGTGGTGACGGCTCTTATTCTTTTCCTCTTCACGCTACAGTTTGTCCCAAATCTCGCGTATCAACTCAATTATGCGGTTGCCAACACGCTGGGTCTTCAGCCCATGGCTTTTACCGGCCCAGCGGGGGCACCAGGGAGCCCCGGAATTGCAGGAACTGATGGTCTACCGGGTTCCCTTGGCCCTGTGGGCCCGGCCGGTCCTGCAGGACTTAACGGTGCAGATGGTGCGGACGGTGCAGATGGTGCGGACGGTGCGGACGGTGCGGACGGTGCGGACGGTGCAGACGGTGCAGACGGTGCAGACGGTGCTGGTGGGTTAGATAACGGGGCAGGCGTCGTCTCGCTTGGTGCGTGCGATGCAAGCGTGGAAATACGGATGACCTCAAGTATCGACATTGCGTCAAGAATCTTCTACGTTGACAGTGTCATCCTCAGCGACATCGCGGACGCGTGCCAAGGTCAATCCTTGAGTATTTGGATTTACGGGACAGCGGACACCGAACTCGCTGAGGCTCGAGGGCTGACTATTCCGGACGCAGCAACGATGACTATTGGTAATGACGAATTCACTCCGAGCGCGATTGTGGCTGCAGACCCAACCAACGTTAACGAGGAAGCCGCGACCCTAGTACTCACCATTGAGTAACGATGTCAGGTGAGACTGGCTCGGCCTCTAGCCGACGCGAAAAGCGGCGGGCAGAGGAATTTGCGCGGCTACTTGAGCAATCAGAACTTCGAATTGCTGAGGCGAGACTCGAGCGGGAACAGCTCGAAACGGACGGTTCTGAAGGTTCTATTGGAGAGACCGAAGCTGTTACACCCGGTGCTGACGACCAAGCGAACGAGCGGACGGAGCTCACCGTGGATCTCCCCCAAGGACAAAAACTTACGTTGAAGGGGATTGAGCCGGGCACGATTGTCGAAGTCGCCTCGTGGTCGGGAAAGTCCGGACCCCATGATGGGGCCATCCGAATGCTGTTTGGCGCCTCTGGTCAAGAAGAAGAAGAAGAGACCCTTTTAGATCCAGACAGAACCGGTGGCGCAGATCATGCCTCGGGGTCGCTAGACGTCGTATCAGCAGAGGGCCTAACGGACGCCACTGGGGTAGACGATGTCTTGCACCCCCGCGAGTCTGCACTGTACTCAAGCACTCGCAAAAGAAACTCGACAAGTCGCTCAGAGAAAAGGAGAAACCTGGTGAAGCGGATATCAATTTTTATCGGCGGTTTATTGCTGCTTGTCGGGGCCGTATTTGGTCTGCGAGCAGCGGACATACTCTATTTTGTGAGCCCGGACAGTGGGCTCACAACGGGTCTCGGGGGTGCCGAGACCTCCATTGCAGCGGTGAACCCGCGAGCAGACATTTCCCCAGATTCGACCGTGATCGCCGAGATCGACGGGCGTCTGGTCATGGTCGGAGTAGCTCAAGTAGGTGGCGACGAGATCCTTGTCTTCACGGGAGCCAGCAGGTTAGTCGTGCCTAAAGAAGACGTCGTTGGGCGCGTGCTCTTTGTTATCCCATTTCTTGGATACCTGTCGGGTTCAGGATAACCGTCCCCATTTTCGCGCGGTGCTGAGCCTGAGTTCCCAAAAAGGGCTCTAACTTGTTGTTGATGCGCGGCGCCTCCGCTGCTAGAGGCAGAAAACCCTGCGCGGGCGCTAAGCGGCCACTCTGTGACTCACACACGACCAACACCGTGTGGGTCCAAGACCGCGCTCCGAGAGGGAAGGCTACAGAGACCCTCAGGCGACTACTCAAGGACACATTGGGCATCCGAAACGGGCGCCGAGGAGACGACAACGGTCGAGTTCGCGGTCGAGCTGAGACTATTTGATCCTTAGACCCCCGTTGAAGGCGCGACCTTGGAGTGTTCGCTCGGCTGCGTTTTTGGGAGCTTCCCTGAGACTCGGAGACCAAACCTCACCGACAAATACGCCGCATAGGGTGTTCGCGGGCAACACCATGGGGAACGAAGGTTAGGGCGAAACTGGCACTAGTCGATCCCTGAAGCGCTGACGACGCCGAACAGCCAACATCACACCCACCACGACTAGGACGCCACCCACAGACGTTCCGATGAAAATAAACGGTAGCCAGCTCAGTGGATCGGAATCAACGGGACCGATGGGTGTGTTGACCAAGTCATTCACCACCACACCTACGTTGGCAGCTTGAATAAACCCGTCCTCTCCCACACCCTGAATCTGCAGCGTGTGGTCACCTGTCGGAACGAAGTTACTAGCAACTGGGAAAGTCGCTTCAAATGTTCCATCCGCTCGAATATCCACCGTTCCCAGGAGGATCGGGTCGGAGAACAACCAGACATCAGCCCTGGTTCCCGGCATAAAACCAGATCCTTCGACCGCTAAAGGTTTATCCCGCTCGAGGGCAAGGATTTCAACGTTTCCGTCGTTGGACGCTGTTTCAACTCCGAAGGACCAGGTGTCGCCGAGAACCTCCACGGACCCCACCGACTTCCTCACGGTGACGGTTTGTGGGGTGCCACTGTTCAACGCCGATGCCCGCCCCGGCTGCAAAACCGGTCGACTTCCCGATGAGCGGTCGATCGCTGGAGCTGGGACTGGCTGTGCAATAGTCACCGGGTACTCCAAGACAGTCTCACTCCCCTCAGCGTCCAGAGTAATCAGTTGGAGGTAACGCTTCCCGATGGGCAAGGGTTCGTCTCGACCCGAATCTCCGAACGTCAGAGAAGTGTCAACCTTTCCATCGACACCAACATCCACCTGACCCAAATTGGAAAAGCTCCCGTCAGAGGCGGGAAGAAAAATCTCCATCTGCGAGTTGCCTCGCAAACCGGTAGCTTGCAGTTTCGCTTGCGCGCCTGTCGCAATTGTTAATTCAGGGAAACCCACACTGTCTTTGAACTTTCCATTCTGGGCGTCGACAAACATTTTGATTCGCACTTTGCCCACGTCAAAGGAGGCGCTCAGTGGGCTGTCTGCGGCGGCCAAGACTTTTGCGTTCTGCCCCTTAACCAGCGCCACTGAATCAGAGAAACCCGGCTTTTCAGTGAGTTGATCTCCCCGCTCAATACTGACTGGCGCGTACTTCAAGACTTGCGGAGCGAAACCCAAGAAGCGAGCCGGGGCTCGACTCGGGGGCACTTCCTGCGGCGCTAGTTTGGAGTCTTCATTGACTTCAGCCTCTGCCCCTGCCGCTGCCGCCACCACCGGGCTAGACGCAACGGTCCACTGAGCGTAGAGTCTCAGATTCGCTGAGAAATCGTAGGTTGCCTCGTCAGAATACGCCGTGCCGTCCTTGCCATCAGCGACAGTATTCCAGCCGTCAAAGGTGTACCCGGTGCGGGTGAACGTGTTCGGACTCAACGTCGCGGAAGACGACCCCGACTGGTCAGACATCGACCCCGCGCCTCCGTTAGCCTCAAAAGTAACGGTCCTCCCAGCGACCCACTGCGCATAGAGGGTCAGATCTGCCGAGAAATCGTAGGTTGCCTCGTCAGAATACGCCGTGCCCGTGCCATCAGCGACAGTATTCCAGCCGTCAAAGGTGTACCCGGTGCGGGTGAACGTGTTCGGACTCAACGTCGCGGAA
>CAKZKU010000229.1 GCA_937124545.1 uncultured Microbacteriaceae bacterium
CGTGTTAGCGCACCTCGCCGAATCTCAATACAAGCGTCTTGATTTGCCCGCCCAAAACCGAACTTGAGGTACATCAAGTACGTGTGCAAAGCGTATATTTCTTGATCATTCTGGGCAAAATTGGTGAAAGTTCCCTCGTTCGTGTCTTCTGCGTCGGTGAGACCGCACTTTTCCTTGGCGACAAGGTAGTTTCTGTAGGGGTCCCAGTTTTCAAAGTACGACCAATGGGTGATCGACACGCTTTCTAGTTGGTCGTCGTCGGGAAAAGAGAAAGGGGTTAGCTCGGCTTCGCTAAGCCCCGACTGTTCCATGACTTTCGAGTAACCACCCTCCAAGTAAATTCGTTTCATGTACTCGGCCGTGTAGATCGCTCGGTTCTTGCTCTCTGCGTTACCGCCGTACTCAACCTCGCCGTCCTCACCATAAAAAACGAGAGGAATACCGAATGAGCTGGCAACCCGAAGGGGGAGAGACTGAATCGCAACCAGCCAGCCGTAGTAGGGGAAACCCATCTCCTCTAATCCGGTGAGATTGAGAGAGCGCAGTTTCTCCGGGTCAATATCAAAGCTGAGAACGTCAAACCCACTCGCCATGAAGGCCTCAAGATTCCTGCGGCCCAACGAAGTCGGCGTGGGGGGGGTGATTGTGACGCAAAGAGGGTTCATCCCAAACTCATGCTTTAGCTTGTACGCAACGTATGAGCCATCCTTACCTCCGCTTACCGGGACAAGGCAGTCATATCCACTCGTCGTCTCAGCTTTAGCTTTTTCCAGCAAAGAGCGAAGCTCGGCAGAGCGCTTGCCCCAGTCCAACGTCTTCTTTTCCTCAGCCCACTGGCATGCTGTGCACTGTCCAGCGGCATCAAAAGAGTTCCGTGGCCGAGTTGAGGTAGAAAGGCAACGCGAGCACGTGGTGATCATCCCCGAAGTCTATCGGGACGGCCGTAGACCACCGAAGCAAGCGATCTCTTGAAATGGGGCGCAACCGAGAACTTATCCCACACCTCTTGATTGTTGCCGCTTTTCCTGGAAGCATTAGAGGCCGGAGTTTTTCACCAACTCCCAAACCCCGTCTCGCACGACGCAGCTGGTGCTGCCAACACACTAAGGAATGAGAATGGACTGGCGCGATCAAGCAGCTTGCCTCACGGTTGACCCGGAGCTTTTCTTTCCCGTGGGAAACACCGGGCCAGCAGTCGATCAAATTGACCGCGCAAAATCGGTGTGCTCGCATTGCCCGGTAACCGAGTACTGCCTCCAGTATGCGCTCGACACAAACCAAGATTCGGGTGTGTGGGGTGGACTCAGTGAAGATGAGCGTCGCGCCTTAAAGCGTCGCGCTGCAAGAGCCCGCCGAGCCTCCTAGATCTTGTCCGTCGGAACCGCTCCTGCGACACCGGCCCACTATGTCCGGTAGGAAAGGTTTAGTCGTCCTCGGAAATGGGGGGCACGCAGCTTCCGTCGCTGAAGCTGCGGAATCATCAGGCTTTGAAGTGGCCGGCTTTATTGAAATTGGTGCGGAACCTGCGCCATTAAAAAGCCTTAGCTCCCGCGTCCGGGGGTTAGATTTCGAAACAACAGCTCTCGCGATTGGAGTGGGTACAAACTTCCTGCGAGCCGCCATCCACGCTGCGGTGAGCTCAGAGTTTCCCGCGGCCAGCTTCCCACCGATTGTTCATCAAACAGCATGGCTGTCCCCCAGCGCTGAAATCGCTGACGGGGTCACCTTGCTTGCGCACAGCAGCGTCGGACCAAACGCGAGGCTTGGGCTGGGTTCGTTGGTTAACACGGGAGCGTCTCTTGACCATGATGGTGAACTTGGCGATTTCGCTTCGCTTGGCCCTGGTGCGCGCACGGGCGGCAACGTGACAATCGGGTCGCGCACGATGATTGGACTACAAGCCGGCATCCTTCAGGGCCGAACAGTCGGCGAGGACAGCGTAGTTGGAGCCCAATCGCTGGTCCTGCAAGACATCCCCTCCCTGAGCGTTGCGGTCGGATCTCCCTCCCGGGTAATCCGGTCGAGAGAGCGGGACGAGCGGTACTACTGACCAGCTAGACGCTGGGCAGCGCGACCGGCGAATCCAACGGAGTCAGGAACTGCAGCGGGATAGCAATCCGAACTTCCGTGCCGCCTGTCGGCTGGTCGTTCCATGCAATTGAGCCACCGAGCTCGCCGTCAACGAGGGTGCGAACGATCTGTGTCCCGAGTCCGTCCCCTACTTTTCCATCGTGGAGCCCACCGCCATTGTCCGTGACGGAGATGATGAGGGCATCGTCTGACCGACGCGAGTCAATATCTACTTTCCCGCCAGCTTTCCCTCTGAGCCCATGTTCCACCGCGTTAGTAACGAGTTCTGTCAGGACTAGGGCAAGCGGGGTCGCGTACTCGCTCGGAAGAATACCGACACTTCCCGTAGTGGTGGGTTTCACAACCGTTGTCCCAGCCGAGGCGACCTCGGCCACCAGCATCAACACCCGCTCAAGCACGACGTCGAAGTCAACGTTTTGACTCAGTCCCTCGGACAGCGTGTCGTGCACGACAGCGATCGCTGCAACGCGCCGCATGGCTTGGCTCAGCGCCTCTTTCACAACATCGCTGTGTGTCCGGCGAGTCTGGATCCGCAACAGAGAGGCAACAGTCTGGAGATTGTTCTTCACCCGGTGGTGAATTTCTCGGATAGTCGCGTCTTTGGTAATCATTTCTTTTTCCCGCAAGCGCACCTGGGTGACATCCCGAGTCAAAACAATTGCCCCAAACCGCTCACCGCCCTTTTTCAGGGGAATTGCTCGTAAGGTGACGGTCACCCCCTGGTTCTCAATGTCACTGCGCCAGGGCGCGCGACCTGTCACGACAAGGGGTAGCGTCTCATCGACAATCAGAGTCCCCGCCACGAGCGTCGCTGTTACCTCGGCTAGCTCTGTTCCCTCTAGCTCGTCCTGGAACCCCATCCGCCGGAAAGCCGAAAGTGCGTTAGGACTAGCAAAAGTGACTTTTGCCCCCACATCCAATTTGATGAGCCCATCCGAGGCTCGCGGAGCGCCCTGAGCGGGTGCGCTGGGAGCATCGGGATCAGGGAACGAGCCCTCCGCGATCATCGAGAAGAGGTCATTCGCGCATTCGTCGAAAGTGAGCTCCTGGCGGCTTGGCACCCGTGACTCACTGATGTTTGAGTGTCGAGTCAGCACGGCGATGACCGCGTCTTCACCAGCCGAGTTCGGGGCCAAGCCGCGCGACCGAATGGGCACGGCTCTAACTCGAGTTCTCGCCTCCCCCATTGCTGCAGAGCCCGCAGAGTCGACAATCTGCCCCGCTGAGAACGCTTCGGTGACGAGGGGGAGCCACTCCGGTCGGATGTCGGTTTCCACCACATCGCGATAAAAAAGGGTCGCAGCGGAGGACGGGCGCAGATGGGAAACGGCAACAAAGGACCCCGATTGTGTGGGAGCCCACACGAGAATGTCAGCGAACGCAAGGTCGGCCAGGAGTTGGCCTTCGCTCACCACTTTATAAAGCCACGCAACCTGGCGATCAAAAAGGGTTGTGCGCGTATAAACAGAGGGTTGAGACGTCACCGTCTTAGGGTAACTCTTTCGCCCGCCGGCGCGACTGGACCAGGGCTCGCCAACCGTCCACGTAAGGGATGCGCGTCGCGGATTTTGGCATCCTTAGCTCCTGTTTGTCTCCCCACAAATGAGTGACCAGCTTGCTAGGAAGTCGAGAAGCAGAGGGTTCTTCCCTATCGGTTTTTTGCGATTGTGGCGGGAAGAAAACCTCCCTTAAACCCGTGTACTCCCAGAGAGTTCGGTGGGTTTCCTCATGAGAACGTGACACCACGTGCTGGCGGGGCACAAAGACAGCTAACGCTGAACTCTCCAATTGAGCGAGCATCTGATGCCACACTCTGAGAAAGCGCGCGAGACCCAGCTCACTCGGCTCTACGACCGCAACAACTCGATCAGCGTCAGCAACGAAATGCTCGACCAGCAATTTTTCGCGCCATTCGGCTGACTGGCCGCCCGTGTTTCTGCTCTGCCGGGGAACACCCGCTGTATCGATGATCACCCGGTAACCGGCCGAGCGCAGTGCCCGCATCAGCCGGATATACGGATCAGGGCCGAAAGCGCGGTGGGCATCGCCATCGCCGAACCCAGTCAGCACCATAACCTTGTGGCCCTTCAGCGTCACCGCTTCACAATGACCAAGGAGCACGTCGCTACTGACATCCTCCACTCGGGCGGATTGAACCGCATTTTTGAGCCCAGAGACCCGGCCCTCGAGTCCGAGAAGAAAGCTCAAACCTGTATCGTCGTGATCCGCATCGATGACGATGGTTGGATGCCCGGACACCGATGCTTGTTCGGCCAGCGCCAGAGCTACCCGGGTGCGGCCGGGTGCGCCGTAGGCACCAATTACGACAACCACCGAACCGCCCTGACAACCCTGGGAGACAGCAAAGTTTTCAACGGTTTGTAACCAGGTGGCAAGGTGTTCCTCCGAAGCAATCGCCGTCACCGCGAACCGGTTATGAGGCTCACGATCATTAGGTTCTTCACCAATCAAACCCACGGGCAGTCCTAGTCCCTCGGCAAACGCATCCGCGCTTAGCCGAGGTTCCGACAACAGAGAGAGCGAATCAACAAGGAGTCCGTGGCAGCCCGAGAGGCCCTCGGCAATGTTGTCGCTACTCGCCGCAGAATCTACCCACATCACCTCGTAGCTCTCGAGCGCCTCGAAGTGTTCTAGCGCCTCGAAAAGAGCCTGCGTCATCAGGGCCGCAATTCGCCGCCTCATTTCATCGGTGCCACGGGAGCCAGGTGAACAAAGTACTGGTTAGCCAAAGCATGAATCATTGCGGGCACGTCTCTGGATGGCACCCTGATGTCAACAAGACTTTCTTGGCCGTTGGCCGCAAAACCTTCGTCCTGGGATACCCGCGCGATGACCGCTTCCGGGGATAGAACGAAGGGAGCTGAAAACGAGTTTTCCGAGACGGGTGGCGCAACCCAGATCTGGACCACCTGCCCAGGGGCTAACCATCGTGGCTGGCCCACGGTCTGCGACACCGTGAGCACGCTGTCTTCACGAACCGTTGGCTCAACAAAATCCTCACGCCGGAGAAGTTCTCCCGGGCGGATCTCTCGGGCCGCGACAAGTCCTTCGACAGCTTCTAGATTCCTTAGACCAAAATAGGGGTCCAAGGCAGCGTTTTCTGCGAGGTCAGCAATCGAGACATCAGAATTGCCGACTTCTGAGCCAGGCAGAATGCGCTGATCCGCAAAGAAAACCGGGCGCAATGCACCCCGAGTATCCAACACCACGACAGCTGAAAGCACGGAAACCGCCACGAGGGTCAGACCCGTGCCGAGACGGAGGAAGAATCGAGGTGGAGCAACTCTGCGTTTTTTCATGTCGCCATTCTTGGTCGTTTCGCGACGGGCGGTAAAGGTTTTCCACACGACAAGGTCACAGGACTTCAAACCACTCGATTGACTCCAGGGGGATCACCAGGTCCTGGTCTCCCCGCCTGCCCAGGACAGCGAAGTCGCCGCCCTGGGCGACAAGCCAGCCTTTCACGCTGTGGTTCCGAAAATGAACGGACAGAACGGGACTGCGGCGCACCATGTTCGATAACAACACAGAGAGGGGCGGACGGAAAAGTTTCGTGTTGCCCAAAGATTGATGCTGGGCGGAGTCTGTGACCGGGAGGCCACACACCGACATCACAGCAGCCACTCGGACCACCACAGCCGTGTCTCGACCATCTGCCGGGAAGCCAGAAATCCAGTCAGCTCCCACTGATTGAATGCGAAGTCTTACTTCTCTTCCCGAGCCAACGGTCACCGCGACGCTGTGACGCTTGGCTCGAGCGACGAGTGAGAGGAAGGGTGCGTTGTCCATAGTCACGCGCGACACCACCATCCAGTTTTCCAAAGACAGAATCTAGGCGTCGCCGCCCAGCGCACCATGGGTTATCCACAGTTTTTAGAAAGTGTGGTTTTCTCACCCTGTTCCGTGCTTAGGTTAGGCAACCCGCGGCGTGGAAACTCATTCCGATGGTCGAACTATTCGCCACAAGCTAAGGAGCAACCATGTCAAAGACGATTATTTCTCCCAGTGAGGAAGAACCCGATATCCCCGGCACCATCAACAGAGTGAGTGCCGGCGAACAGTTCGGTCCACAGTGGACCCCCACCTCCGAACTGCCTAATCCACAGACGTTTGTGATGAATTTCACCCTCCGCGCGTTGGAAATACTTCACGGATCGAGGGATATTGCTCAGATCGCACGATGGACAAGCGAAAGTGTTTTTCTCGCCATGAACAAGCATGTGAACGCGCATGTGAGAAAGGACAGCTACACCCTCGCGCCATCAGCCACTCGGATTGCACCACATTTTGTTGTGGGCAAACCTCACCTGTTCTCACCACGGGATGGGGTCATTGAAGCCTGCATCGTGGTTCAGGGAAACCGTCGGTTTCAATCGGTAGCCATGCGAATTGAAGGATGGGATCATCGCTGGCGAGCAACCAGCTTTGCCTACTTGTGAGTCTTAGCGCTTCCGCTTCTTCTGGGCCCGTCGCTGGGCGCGGTTACCCGCCTGACCTGCGGAGCCACCGCCAGCGGGCCTGGGAGAAGCGGGGCGAGGGCTCAAGGTTGGTGACGCTGGCTGCTCCCCAGCCGCGCCAAAGGCTGAACCTTCCCGCGGCGGCGCGGTGACTACTTGACCAGACTGATTGCGAACCTCAACATCGCCGTCTGCGCTCGGCGCTGAATAGCTCAATGACTGCTGGGGAACCTCAGGCTGCGCCAAACCCTTCGCAGACACTTGAGCCGCTGTACCTGGTGCCGCTGTTTGGACTTGAACTTCGAGGTTGTAAACAAAACCAGTGGTGTCTTCTTTGATTTGGCCCATCATGGTCCCAAAGAGTGCGTAGCCCTCACGCTGGTACTCGACCAGAGGGTCTCGCTGGGCCATCGCGCGCAAACCGATACCGTCCTTGAGGTAATCCATCTCATACAGGTGGTCCCGCCAACGCCGGTCAATCACGCTGAGCACCACCCGGCGCTCTAGCTCCCTCAGCGCTGAAGTACCAAGAGCTTGCTCACGCTTGTCGTAGCTCACCGACGCATCGGAAATCACTTCACGCAACAGATCTTCAGAACTTCCGCCCGGGCCAAGCTCTTCCGCCACTTCGTCGATGGTGATTCCGATCGGATACAGCGTCTTGAGCTCTAGCCAGAGAGCGTCCCAATCCCATTCCTGGGCGTTTCCGCCCGCGGTGTGCTCCGTGACCACGGTCGTCAGTGTGTCTTCAATGAACGCGCGAACTCGATCCGCGATGTCATCGCCCTCGAGGATGTGACGCCGGTCGCCGTAGATGGCCTGACGTTGCCGGTTCAACACATCGTCGTACTTCAACACGTTTTTGCGGATCTCCGCGTTCCGGGCTTCGACCTGGCTTTGGGCCGACTGAATAGCGCGGCTGACCACGCGCGACTCAATGGCAACATCGTCTTCTTCGGCGGTGGTGCGGGCCATAAGGGCCTCGGCAGCCCCGGCGTTAAACATGCGCATCAGGTCGTCACGGAGTGACAAGTAAAAACGGCTCTCACCCGGATCGCCTTGACGTCCCGAACGCCCCCGCAACTGATTGTCGATTCGCCTTGACTCGTGACGCTCTGTGCCGAGCACATAGAGGCCCCCGACAGCCCTAACGGCTGCGGCCTCCTCCTCAACAGCGGTCACCATTGAGGCGAAAACCTCGTCCCACGCGCCCTCGTATTCCTCAGGGCGTTCAGCAGGGTCATAGCCACGGGTCGACATTTCCGCGACAGCCATGAACTCAGCGTTGCCGCCGAGCATAATGTCTGTTCCACGGCCGGCCATATTGGTGGCCACCGTCACGGCACCTTTGCGCCCAGCTTCCGCGATGATGCTCGCTTCACGAGCGTGATTCTTCGCGTTGAGGACCTCATGTCGCACACCCGCTTTAGCGAGCATGCCGGAGAGCTTCTCGCTTTTGTCCACGCTTGTCGTGCCCACGAGTACCGGCTGCCCCTTTTCGTGACGGGCTACGATATCGGCTACAACCTGGCGGTACTTGGCCTCTTCATCCCGATAAATCAGGTCCGATTGGTCTTTTCGAATCATCGGTTTGTTGGTCGGAATTGCCACTACTCCGAGCTTGTAGGTGCCCATGAACTCAGAGGCTTCCGTCTCTGCGGTACCGGTCATGCCCGAGATCTTGCGGTAGAGCCTGAAGTAGTTTTGCAGTGTCACCGTAGCGAGCGTTTGGTTTTCCGCTTTGATTTCAACGGCCTCTTTGGCCTCAATCGCCTGGTGGATTCCCTCGTTGTACCGCCGGCCCGCGAGGATACGGCCGGTGTGCTCGTCGACAATCAAGACCTCGCCGTTCATCACGACATAGTCCTTGTCGCGCTTGAAAAGTGCCGAAGCTTTTAGCGCGTTATTCAAGAAGGAGATCAGCGGGGTGTTTGCAGATTCATACAGGTTGTCGATACCGAGATAGTCTTCAACCTTCTCGATTCCTGGCTCTAACACGCCGACAGTGCGCTTCTTTTCGTCGACTTCGTAATCGACATCAGCAACGAGGCGCTGTGCGATACGGGCGAATTCGCCAAACCAACGGTTTGCTTCCCCCGACGCTGGCCCAGAAATAATCAGCGGGGTCCGTGCCTCGTCAATCAGGATCGAGTCGACCTCGTCCACGATTGCGAAGTGGTGTCCTCGCTGGACCAAATCAGACTGATTGAGCGCCATGTTGTCGCGCAGATAGTCAAAACCAAACTCGTTGTTGGTGCCGTACGTGATGTCCGCTTGGTACTGCATGCGGCGCTCATCGGGCGTCTGACCCGAAACAATGCACCCGGTTGTCATGCCTAGTGCCCGGAAAATACGACCCATCAGGTCTGATTGATACTGAGCCAGGTAGTCGTTGACTGTGACGATATGCACGCCGCGGGCAGGAATGGCGTTGAGGTAAGCAGCCAAGGTGGCGACCAGTGTCTTTCCCTCACCGGTCTTCATCTCTGCGATGTTGCCTAAATGCAGCGCGCCGGCTCCCATGAGCTGAACATCAAAGTGGCGAAGCCCCAGGGTGCGCTTGGACGCCTCTCGAACAGCCGCAAATGCTTCCGGCAACAAGTCATCCAGTGATTCGCCGGATGAGTACCGTCCTCGAAGCTCTTCGGTCTCGGCTTTCAGCTCGTCGTCAGTGAGGTGCGCAAAGTCTTCTTCGAGAAGATTGACGGCCTTGGCTTGTGAGGCAAGTTTCCGCAGTACTCGACCCTCGCCGACGCGCAATGCACGTTCAAAAACATTCGCCACAAAAAACCTCGCCTTACGCGGTGAGAAACCCTGAAACCAGTGTCCCTATGCTACCAACCCGGTCTTGGCCGATTTCACTGGAGCGAAATAACCCCGTAGTCCCAGCCTTTGCGGCGGTAGACCACGCTCGGGTGGCCAGACTCCGAATCGATGAAGAGAAAGAAGTCGTGCCCCACCAACTCCATATGGTCAAGTGCTTCCTCTGCCGTCATGGACTGAGCAGAAAACACCTTGCGCCGAATAACAACAGGAGTGGGGTTTGCCTCGGTGTCATCATCACCGCTGTCTACCGTTGGAATGCTGCCCGTTGCCACGCTGCGCAGCACCTCTACACTGGCGGGCGTGATATCGATGTCACTAAAACCACTGGCGCTGAGTTCGCTCAGTGACTCCGGGCGTTGGCGCCCGTGGTGCACCATCTTTTTGTCTTTGGCGCGACGTAGCCGCTTTATCAAGTGGTCAAGAGCTTGATCAAAGGCGACATATTTGTCACTGTTTCGGGATTCGGCACGAATCACCGGGCCTTTTCCCACAACGGTGAGCTCCACGACATCCTGTGAGGCGGGGCCGCGGCTGGAATTCTCTCGGGAAACTTTCACATTAAGCGCCTGAGCCCGTTCAGCAAGCGCAACAACCTTGTCCGCCTTCTCATCGACATAGTCGCGGAATCGATCCGGGATTGCGACGTTGTGGGCTGCGAGGGTGATATCCATACTGGCCTCCTGGGTGCGATGGCGCAGAGCACGACCGCTCTGTCGTGCCTCCACAGTAGTCCGACCTCACGCCACGTGCGCAGAACGACTACCGATCCGGCACATCTGCCGCCACCGCCACCACGCTGGGGTGCACACCAGCCGACACGAGTGCGACACAGACCGCCCTCACGGTGGCGCCGGTCACCGCGACGTCATCCACCACAATCACGTCCGCTGCTCTAGGGCGGGCTCTGACCACATAGTCACTCGGGGAACGCTGGAGTCTGGTCGCACGAGATCGAGTTGCGAACCGCGATCGCAGCACTGCCTTGATGCGTAGCCGTGGAACGACGATGGAGGAGGCCCTGGCGTTCGGGATTGCCTGAGCAATTTCCCGAGCCAAGAGCAATGAGGGCGAGTAACCGCGGTTCCATCCGCCTCGGATTGATGCGGGAACAGGGACAACCAGAATGTCGGCGTTCTGTTGAACGGGTCTGGAACGGAGGGTGCGGGTCACCGCGATCACCAATGTCCTGCCGAGGCGTCTCTGGCCACCATTCTTGAAATCGAGAATCACCTGACGCCGCGCACCCGCATAGATTCCTGCCGATACGACAGGGATGCTGTTCCCGCCTATGACAAAGCCGGCCAGCTCCCTGACCTGCTCAGCCGCCAGGGACTCCATACAGCGGCCGCACAGCGCGCTATCCGCGCGACCGCAACCCGAGCACCGAACGGGAGCGACGAGCGCCAACAACGAAACGAGAAGAGTTTTGGCCATCACCAAGAAATTAGTGCGCCCGAGATCGGCCGACTTCGGCAAACAGCCTCACAACGAGAGAACTAACCTCTCCGTTGCTGTTGACAGTTACCTCTGTGTTGCGAGCACTGAGGCTCGATCGCTTGTTGCCTGCCATCCCTGGCCGCGGGGTTGATACACAATTCCATCTTCGGACAAAATGCGAAGGCCGGAGACGCCGCCCACGCCCCCCACGAGAGTCACCGGCCGCGCGGGCTGCCCAAGGCTTGATGAACGGCCACCAATGGCAAACACCGTCACCTCTGCTAGCTGGGTCAGGGGGTCCTCGGTGACCACAGCGACGGAGGTATCGTCAACCCAGGCGGCATCAATGGCGTCACCCGAGACCACCCCTAGTTCGACAAAGTCGCTGAAAGACTCGGGTCGACAGTCGCTATCTCTCGCCACGGAGGTGACCAGCACCCTCACTCCAGAAGGACTCTGGATCAGCAGTAGCAAACGGGTATTGTCGCGGGCGAGCTCAAAAGACACGAGGGAAGACTCGCCCACCAGTTCAAGACCCAGTGTGCCCGCTACGCCACTGGAGTCAAAGACACTAATCATGTCGGCAGACAGTGTCGATGTCGACGACCAGCTGTAGCCACAGCTATCGATGATTCCTCGAACGAGGCCTTCTCTCTCATCCAACAGGGAGGGTTGCCCGACTCCATCTAGACGCCACAGCCCATCACCACGGGTGAGCAGGGCTTCGTTGAATTGCTGCGAATAAAAAATCGAGTCGGGAATAAGCGTTGCGACCGGCAGCGAAAGAGCGTCAATTTCTTCGAATTGTCCCGATTGGAGGAAGCCGAAACTCCGATTGGCCAAAACAACCAGCCGGGGGTCACGCCCGCTAGCCAACGTTGGCCCTTCGTCACCGAGGGCGGGAATCACTAACTCATTTTGATTGATGGATATCCGAGCGGACGAAATTCCCTGAACCTGCTGCAAGCTCGCGTTCAATTGGACAAGCATTCGTGCGCGAGCGGTGTCATCCGCGTTTACGACGGCCGACGTGAGATCCACCGTCGCCACACCATCGACAACCGGGATGGGCGTCAACGCCAAACCTGTGCCGGCGGGAAACGCCGAGACCGTTGCGCCCTGGTCTAACCAAAATGCAGGCGGCGCAAGCAGCGCGCGAACAATTTTGGTCGACACTTCACCACGACTAGCGAACCACCGGAGATCGGCGACCAAGTCTCGATATCCCGAAGAGAAGTAGTAGAGACGGTAACTGTCAAACGCTTCCTGGAACGCCGCCTCGCTCACAACAATTCCATCCGGGGCGGAACTAATCCGCCACTCTCCGGATTCTCGAACAAATTGAAAGTCGAGAGCCTGGTTGCTTGAGCCAGGAGAGTTCAAATACTGGCCAAGCTCGTCAACACTCGCTGCAACGGCTACTTCGTAGCGAAGCTCAGAACCTGAGGTGGGCGTGATGACCGGCTCTCCAGAGCGAATAAGGGTGAGAGCATTGGGGTTCCAGGCGGCTTGCTCGTTCTGCGTCAAATAACTGCGGGCCACGCGGTAGTTGTCTTGGGCGGCAGCCCCCGCAGCTATAAATCCCACAAGAATGTCCTCCTGGGTGGCTCCCGCGGAGGGCCCTGGGGGCAGGACATCTACCCCAGCAGACACGGTCGGGGTAGCAAGTTCCGCAGAAAGAACGTCGCCGCTGTTGGGAATGGAGGTGCACCCACCGAGAATCACCAGCGAAGCAGCGAGCGCAAGCAAACGGCGGATCATGCGGATTCCCCCAGGGCTTTCACCACGGCATCCGGAACGGTGGGGTCCCCTGTATCGGGTGGCAGCGCGAGGGGCGACGAGGTCCACGGGGCAAGAGGAATTCGCGGAACAGTCAGCCGGAAACATGTCCCCTGGCCTTCCTTGCTCCATACGTCAATGCGGCCACCATGGGCAACAGCATCTTCCTGAGCAATGGCTAACCCTAAGCCGGTCCCACCGGTTGACCGTTGCCGTGAGGGGTCCGCGCGCCAGAAACGATCAAATACTTGGGCGACTTCGTTGTCGGTCATGCCGACCCCCCAGTCACGAACCGCAATGGCCAACGCATCCTCGTTGGAGTCCACATACGTCACAATCGAGCGACCCTCACCATGATCGATGGCGTTACCCACAAAGTTCAGAACCACACGGCGCACACGTCGTTGATCGAGTTCGCTCACTCCATACCCTCCGCGCACTTCGAGCAAGAGTTCCGAGCCCTTTTCGGCTGCCAGTGGAGAAAGCTGGTCCAGGCAGTCTTCGATCAGTGGCACCACGTCGGTGTCATCAACCTCGAGTGCGACGGCACCCGCGTCGTACCGACTCATCTCCAAGAGATCCGTCAACATGGTCTCAAAGCGCTCAATCTGGGTGAGGAGCAATTCAACCGTGCGAGCGTTCTCTGGGCTAAAGCTCTGGCGCTGCGAGTGGAGTACGTCTCCGGCGAGCCTGATCGTGGTCAGCGGTGTGCGAAGCTCATGGGACACATCGGAAACAAAGCGTTGTTGCACCTTCGAAAGATTCGCCAAACGCACGATCTGACCCTCCATGCTCGCTGCCATTCGATTGAACGAGCGGGATAACACCGCAATCACATCCTCGCCATTTTCTGGCAACCGCTCTTCGAGGAAACCTTCCGCCAACCTCTCCGCTGTTCTGGCTGCCCGTCGAATAGGACCAATCGCTAATCGAACAACGAAGAAAGTGACAAGGCCGATAGTCACCACGAGCGCGAGAGATCCCGCGATCAGAGTCTGCTGAATTTGCGTCAGGGTGGTCTGGACATCTGTCAGGTCATAGACAAGATAAAGCTCATAGCTTCCAGCGCTCGGCACTTGGATCGATGCGGCGGTCACAATGCCCGGGGCAGAGCCTGAGGCCCTAAGAGCGACCGATTGATAATGAAGCTGGTCTGGCTCGGCCACCACACGGGCACGAATCTCGTTGGACACGACCCCCAAATCCAAACCCGCGCTGGAGCTTGAGGTCATGGTTTGGTTGGTAATTTGGCCAGGAGTGCGCAGCAAAGCGAATCCGCTCGCTCCGGGGCTGGATTGGGCCGAGCGAATCGCAGTTTGGGCACTGGTATTTGCCGTCTCGACATCAATTGAACCTGCGGCTGTTACCGAATTGTCAAAAAGGGCCTGGGCCGCTGTAGCGGCGCGGGTGGTTTCATTCACAATCTGGCTGGTGCGACCCGAAAAGAGGTTGTCGGCGATAGTGAGAGACATGTAACCGCCGATGAGGGTCACCGCCAGGCCGGAGAGCCCGACCGTAATGGTGACGGTTCGAGCCAACAGGGAACTGCGCCAGAGCGAGAGTGGAGCAGACAGTACCTCGAGAAATGCTCTCCAGAGGGCACCCATCATGGCGCCGGGTCAGCCCCTCTGACGGTTGCACCCGCTCGGTAGCCCACCCCTCTGATGGTCTGGACGATCTCGGGGTTGTCGGGGTCTTTCTCCACTTTGGCGCGAAGACGCTGAACATGGACGTTGACCAAGCGGGTATCCGCTTTGTAGTGATATCCCCACACTTGTTCCAAGAGCATCTCGCGCGTAAATACTTGCTCGGGCTTCAGGGCCAAGGTCACCAGGAGTTCGAACTCGAGTGGGGTGAGGCTCACCACCGCGCTGCCGCGCTTGACCTCGTGTGCTGGCACATCGATTGTTACATCCCCGACCGTCAAGACGGTCTGTGCGCCCTCGGTGCCCGGTCGCAGTCTTGTTCGAATACGCGCGACCAGTTCCTGGGGGTTGAAAGGTTTGACGACATAGTCGTCGGCACCGCTCTCCAGCCCGCGAACGACGTCGGTGGTGTCGCCCTTCGCGGTCAACATGATGATGGGCACACCACTGCTTTCGCGGATGGTGCTACACACCTCAATGCCATCCACTCCCGGCAGCATCACGTCAAGAAGAATCAGGTCAGGCCGCGTCTCGGGAAAAAGCTCAAGCGCTTCCTTCCCGTCAAACGCTTGGATGGGCACATAGCCTTCTCCCCGGAGGACAATCGCGATCATTTCCGCCAGGGCGATATCGTCATCGACCACCAAAATTCGTGCAGTCACCGGCGGCTCCTCTCGGAACAAACCCAATCAGCGTTGGTAGCGCTAAAGCCTACCGTGAGCCTCGAGAGGCTAGTAACGGTAGTGATCCACCTTGTAGGGGCCTTCTTTCGGAACTCCAATGTAGGCAGCTTGCTTGTCACTCAGAACCGTCAGTTGGACACCCAGTGCATCGAGGTGGAGCCGAGCGACTTTTTCGTCCAAGTGTTTGGGCAACATGTGCACGCCCAGCGGGTAGGCGTCTCCGTTGGTGAACACTTCAATCTGTGCCAGCACCTGGTTGGTGAACGAGGTGCTCATCACGAAGCTTGGGTGTCCCGTCGCGTTACCCAAGTTCATGAGGCGACCTTCGCTGAGCATCAAAATGCTGCGCCCGTTGGGAAGCTGCCACTCGTGCACCTGCGGCTTGATTTCAATCCGGTTGGCACCCGGGAGCGACTCAAGACCGGCCATGTCAATTTCGTTGTCAAAGTGGCCGACGTTCGCCACGATGGCCTGGTGCTTCAGCGCCAACATGTGCTCCAGAGTCACAACCCCGTAGTTACCGGTTGCCGTAATCAGGATGTCCACGGTGTCGATGACAGACTCGAGTGTTGCCACCTGGTATCCGTCCATCGCCGCTTGTAAAGCAAGAATCGGGTCAATTTCTGACACGATCACTCGAGCCCCTTGTCCGCGCAACGACTCCGCGGATCCCTTACCTACGTCGCCGTAACCACAGACAAACGCTACTTTTCCGCTCATGAACGTGTCCGTTGCGCGGTTGAGTCCATCGATCAGCGAGTGACGGACTCCGTACTTGTTATCAAATTTCGACTTTGTCACCGAGTCATTGACGTTGATCGCGGGGAAAAGCAAAGAGCCCTCTTTGAAGAACTCGTAAAGACGGTGAACCCCGGTGGTGGTCTCTTCTGTCACCCCAAGAATTCCTTGCGCAATGTCGGTGAAGCGGGTTGGGTGCTCCTGAACACTGCGCGTCAGCACATCAAGGATGACTTTCCACTCCGCGGGGTCATCGTCTGCTGCCGCGGGAACCGAACCGGCTTTTTCAAACTCAACGCCCTTGTGAACGAGGAGAGTCGCATCCCCGCCATCATCCAAAATCATGTTGGGCCCGGTGTGACCCTCGGCGCTCCAGTCAAAAATCTGCTCGGTGCACCACCAGTACTCTTCGAGGGTCTCACCCTTCCACGCAAAAACGGGCGTTCCTTCAGGCTTTTCCGGTGTTCCCCGACCCACGACCACAGCAGCGGCTGCATCGTCTTGCGTGGAGAAAATATTGCAACTGGCCCAGCGAACCTGAGCACCCAGGGCCACTAAGGTCTCAATCAGGACCGCCGTCT
>CAKZKU010000230.1 GCA_937124545.1 uncultured Microbacteriaceae bacterium
GACCGTCCCGATCACGGCGGCTGAAATCGGAGCGAACCCCGACACCATCGTCCTCACCACGGCAAGACCGCTCGATCTCGATTCCGACTTCACCGTCTCGCTCAACAACATCACCGATCTCTCCGGCCGCTCTGTCGGCGGATCAAATTCCGCAAGCTTCAGAACCTGGGATGACAACCCTGATGGCGTGAAGGTTTTCATCCTCGCCGGCCAATCCAACATGCAGGGCCAGGGGCGCAACGAAGAAGGGAATGGCGGCGTCACCGGCGGAGTCGGCAGTCTCCGCTATCAAGTCACCAACGATCCGGACAAATATGGAAAATTGGTCGATGACCAAAACAACTGGATTGCACGCGACGATGTCAAAGTCTTCTACCGCCGCAGCGAGCTCACCGCAGGCCGCACCATTAAAAAAGGTGACCTCCTGCCCGAATTCGGAGTCGATGACGCCCGCATCGGACCTGAGCTGGGCTTCGGCTGGGCCATCGCGGATTCTTTCGACGGCCCCGTCCTTATCGTAAAAACCTGCTGGGGCGGCAAAAGCCTCTGCGCGGATTTCCGCTCACCGGAAGCGGTGGCCAGGCGCGGGGGGGAGGTCGGCGATTACTACGTTGGGATGATCGATTACATCCACGATGCCCTCGATAACCTCGCCACCGAGTTTCCGGAATGGGACGGATTGGGGTATCAAATCGCCGGCTTCGGCTGGCATCAAGGCTGGAACGACGGCGGCACCGACTTCACGGCCACTCAATATGAGGCAAACCTCGCCGACCTCATCACCGATCTCCGGGCCGAACTGGGCAAGCCGGAGCTCCCCTTCGCCATCGCCAACACCGGAATCAGCGGTGCAAACGCCTCCGGCAATCGCCTGATCATGCTGGAAGGACAACTTGCGGTGGCCAATCCCGCGCTCTATCCGGAGTTCGAAGGCAACGTCTCTGCAGCAGATACCCGCGACTTTTGGCGCGAAAGCTCCGTTTCTCCCCGTGATCAGGGGTTCCACTGGAATCAGAACGGCGAAACACTCTACCTCATCGGCGAGGCAATGGGCGAAGGCATGAAAACCCTCCTCGCAGAGTAACCCGGCGCAAAATCAATTTTCTTCGACAGCCTCCCACTTGGTCGGAGCGGCCTCTTGTTTCTCGCCCTGCACCTCGGTCTGCTCCAGACCGAGCCCCACGGCTCTTCCGACCCCCTGCAAGGTTCTGATCGGAAC
>CAKZKU010000231.1 GCA_937124545.1 uncultured Microbacteriaceae bacterium
CCGCTCATTTTGCGAAGCCTACTTCACAAGGTTCAGGAAAGGCGAACGCGAGGAGATCCTGGCTCACTGCACTCCGAAGCTCTTCCAGTTTCTGTCTCCCCGTCCAAACGCGCCCCCGGTCCCGGAGTTCGATTCTCCGGGGGAGGTCCTCGGGATCGTAGGTCCCAACCCTTTCCAAATTCTGGCCCCTTCGAACGATCGTCCGCCGACGGTAGAAATGCTCCTTGGCATCAACTTTGCGGATAGAAGGAAAAAGGAAGGTTTTTGTGAGAGACGGTATTTGTTTGTCCTCACGTATCAACAAAGCGGTAACTGGTTAGTGGATGACATCGTTGAAGCTGATCTTTCGATTCGTGATGCTCCGCCCGGGGAATTGGATACGACTTGGTTGCGCTCGAACACCATCGCCCGCGCCTCCCAGGAAACTCTTCACCCCGAACGACCGCGGACGAAGAACGGCGGTAAATTCGATCTTTTGAGTTTTACAGCATGTGTCTTCTCTCTCCTGGGCATAGCTTTGGCTATTCTCTCAATTGTCTCGGGATGGAGGTGGGAGAAGAAGAACACCCGGCTGCGCGAGGACGGGAACCGCATTCAGGCAACTGTCGTTTCGCATGAGTATAACGAGAACTACCGAAAGTTTCGGTTCAGGTATTCCTTTCGCCCTCCAGGATGGGACAGAAGTTTCGTGAATCAAACCAGCCTCATGAAAGGAGATCACGCGGAAGTAGATGTCCGCGCCGGGGAAGCGTCAGTAGCAAGCGGTCAAATTGAAGTGGCTTACGATCCCGGCGATCCCTCCATCAACTGTGCTGTTGCCAAAACTGACCCCACTGCGCGGGGAGTTGGAGATATGGCCGGAGTTGACTTTGTCATCGTAAGCGGCCTGGCATCTACAATCTACTTTGGAAGATCTTTTTTATCGATGCACCGCAAAGATTGCTCGCCCTTCTGGTTCCACTGGAGCAGAAGGGCACGAGCCCACCGAAGGCAATCTTTGCCCCCTGGCATGTTTCACAATAGAATGGGGAGAGAGGGCTAAACAGAAGCCATTCCTTCACCGGCTCATCTTTAGAAACTTCACGATTACGATCACCGCCTTCTTAGACTCTGTCCGTTTATTTCAGGTAATAATTAGAAGGAAACATCTAACAATATCCGTAGCTCAATCACATTCTCGATCAAGACGTCTCCGCATCCCCCGACCCGGTGAAAACCACAAACAATAAACCAACCACCCCGGCAAAACCGGCTTTCGTTTGCCATCTGTTAGAAGCCAATCTTCCAAAATGAATATTCGCCATCTTCGCCTCGCAGTCACCACCTTTATTCTCACTTCCACACCGAGCTTGACTGCCAAACCAAATATCGTGGTCTTTCTGGTCGACGATATGGGTTGGCAGGACAC
>CAKZKU010000232.1 GCA_937124545.1 uncultured Microbacteriaceae bacterium
TGCCGGACCCCAAGACTATGGCCGCACTGATGCTGCTCTCGATATGATGTTCTCCCCCAATTGGCAAATTGATGAGCGATTTTGCGAAGACGAATGGGACAACGAAGTTCGATACCAAAATCGTGCATTCGCCCGTTGGGCAGATATTGCGGACCTTTACGGTTGGGAAGCCGTGGGGGCGATTCACCGCGAGTTTTATCTTTTGGGAACCGATGCCCTGCACGACGAAGACCTCATCGTCTTGGGCTCCCAGGCTCTGAACAAAAACCTGGCGCCACTTTTTGAATTCTGGGGTGTTCCCGCGGATCCGGCGACAAAGAAAATTGTTGAGGCGCTTCCCCCGGCGACCGAATTTATTGAACGACTGGAGCTGTATAAGACAGTTATTCCAGCGAGTGAATCACAGCAAAGGTCAACGATTGAGAGGCTCGTGGAGAGCTCGGGTAACGCGGAGCGGTGGTTCTACTACATGGACAACTATGACCCCGCAATCGCAGACTTCATGGAAGAGAAAATTGATCGCCTGATTGGCGAAATTCGCTAACATCCGCCGCGGAGTGGAACTCACCGGCGTGATGGTCGTGGCTCACCTCACGGAGGCAAAGAATTCTGAGGCGATCAGGGCAAACTCCTCCGACATGCCTGCGTCATGGCCCTGGCCAGCAAGCCCGTAGTGGAGGACACGATGATCATCTACGCACCCCTCAAACATCAGGATCCGGTCGCCATTATCTTTGATTTCGCCAGTGCCGGCATCACAGCCATTGGCTGACCCCCAGAGGGTGGCGCTCTGCTCCGCGGGGACGAATCGCAGTCCCACAGGGGAATCTCCACCGTCGTAGGGGATGACGTCATCGTCCATTCCGTGAACCTGTAACACGGAAACGGCGGCGGTTTCCGCGGAAGGCTCGCGACCTTCGATGAGCATGCTGCCAAAACCGGCGATCCCTCTCAATAGAGAAGTCTCGGTGGCAAGAACGTGGACTAAACCAGATCCATTGGAGTGCCCAATCGCAAAGAAGTCGGACGTGAGGGGGTATCGGGAAGAGAGTTCAGCAATGACGTCGCTTACAAAGGCAACATCATCTGCGGTGGACTCTTCTACGCCTAGATTCCACGATCGTTTGTATCCCTCGGGAACGACGGCAATGCAGGGGAGTTCAAACGAACACACCCTCTGGGTCATCCAGGCAAAATCTTCGGGGCTTTGACCGTTGCCATGAAAACCCAAGATAATGGCGTACGCGGTGTTCGGGTCGTAGTCTCCCGGGAGCATGACGATGGCGCGCCGTTCGATATCTTCACCCTCAATTACCTGGCTAAGAATGAGCTCCGACTCGGTGTTATCCCTCTCACCACTCTGGGATTCATCGGCGTTGCCCTCGTCCACCATCTCGCTGGTCGCTTGCTCGTCACTTGGTGGCGCTTCACCCTCACTTGAGCAACCGACGAGCAACAGGCTCGCCAAAGCTAATCCGGAGACAGCGCGATGCAGTCTGTTCACGGTCAACCTTTCTACGAAACAAAGCACTGCAAGGGGAGCATCCGCAGAGCTAGACGGGAAAAACGATAATCTACCTTTACCTTCACGAGTCTATGCGCGCCAGCGGGTTGGTTGGATGAAGTTTCTGCACCCCCCAAAGAGCCCGTCACTCTGCCCGGTGGGGCTTTTTGCGCGGGCGTTTTGCGACAAAGCGTGAGAACTTGCTCCGTACCCACCGGTACACGCCCAGCTTGTGAGCGAACACCGTAATCACAGCCGCCGCGAGCGCCGGGAGAACAAACCAGACCATGATGGAGCCGATGATGGGGGCAGCTTCGCTCCCGATCGAATCGAGAACAAGGTAGGACACGTAGACAAGATAAAGCACGAAGAACAGCGCTCCCTCCCAGCGGGCAATGACCAACCCGGTGAAGGCGAAGGCGGTGAGCAGAACTACGGCAGCGAGCAAAATGGGGAGGTCCATCGTTATCGCATCGCGAGGGACACGGATACCTCCGGGAAAAATGATTGCGGGAAGCCCCAGCACCAGGCCAATGTTGAAGATATTGCTTCCCACGATGTTTCCCAGAGCAATGTCGCCCTCCCCCGAGCGCCGGTCTCGTCGGCCCCGGTGGCGGGGCTCAAGCGCGCAGTTGGGGTCCTCTATTGAGGGAAAAGACCAATAACGAAACCGAGACGAGAGCAATCCCCACAACCGAGAGTGACCCCAACACTTCTCCGACAACCAGCACCGCGAGCGCTGTCGCAACAACCGGTTCGACAAGCGCGAGAGTGGCCACGGTGCTAGCGCGAAG
>CAKZKU010000233.1 GCA_937124545.1 uncultured Microbacteriaceae bacterium
GGAGAAGGCGGAGCAATCCCGGAGGAATATCAGGCGATCTATGCCCAGGATCGTGCCGACACCGTAGCATCAGCCTGGCTAGGCCTCACCTTTGGTTGTGCGGCCTGCCACGATCACAAGTTCGACGCGATCTCACAAAAGGAAAACTACCAACTCACGGCATTTTTCAGAAACACCTCGATGTCCGGCCTCGATGGCAACCAAGCCAATCATCCCCCCTTCATCAGAGTTCCTGCAACCGATGACAAAGCGAGGCTTGCGCAACTGGAAGCTGAGATCAGCAAGTTACGGAAAGAGCTTCAAGATTACAGCAACAGCCAGGACAATAGCTATCTGGCGTGGGTTTCTTCCTATGAAATTCCGGCAAAACTCCTCGATCGTCAGAAGTTCCTCCTTCCCTTGAATCACGCTGCTACCGGTCTCACCGACGCCCAAGGCCAGATCCATCCCGGCACCCGGCCGCTCGAATGGATCGAAGGACCCGTTGGCTTCGATTCCGCAGCCGAACTTTCCGGCGGCAGCATGATCGATCTCGGGAACACCGGGGATTTTGAAAAGGATCAGCCCTTTAGCTTTGGCACTTGGATCAAAGCTCCCCACGGAGTCAGGGGAGCAGCCTATGCCAAGATGAGTGCCGACAATGTTTTTCAAGGTTATGACCTCTTTCTGTACAATGGCAAACTCAGCGTCCACATCCTGAACCGATTCCCCAGCGACGCGCTCAAAGTGACAACAAGGGACAGGTATCCCGACAACCAGTGGATGCATATTGCCGTCACTTACGATGGTAAGGGCAAGGCTGCCGGAACCAAGATTTACATTAACGGAGATGCGGTTCCATTGGTCGTGGAAAACGACAGTCTTCAAGGGAGTATTAGGACCGCGACCACCCTCAAAATCGGAGCCCGCACCGGTGACGCTCCCTTGGAAAAGCTGTCCTTATCGGATTTTAGGATCTTCGACTCCTCTCTGAACGAGGATGAGGTGAAGGCACTCTTCGCGGGAGGCGGACTCCTCCGTGCCCAGTCCCTGGCCCGTGAAAATCCCGACAAAGCCGCAGAGAACTATCTGAAGTTGAAGCATTTGAAGGACCACTTCTTCAAAACAGCCGACCCCAGGGGGATTGAATTTCAGCGGCAGATCAAAGCACTCGAAGATGAGAGATCACAAATTTTGGCCCGGGGAGCGGACACCTTGGTGATGGATGACCGGAAGGATTCGGAACCCTATGCCCACGTTCTCATTCGCGGCAACTACGCTGACAAAGGCGAGCGAGTCACACCCGACACCCCGGCATCCCTGCCACCCTTGGGTGATCTGCCGCGCAATCGCCTGGGACTCGCCCAATGGCTAACAAACCCCGAAAACCCGCTGCCGGCTCGCGTCACCGTGAATCGATATTGGTATTATCTTTTCGGTAAGGGCATCGTCGAAACCAATGGCGACTTCGGGATCATGGGAGCCCGCCCGACCCATCCCGAACTTCTGGACTGGCTCGCTGCCGACTTCATCGAAAACAAGTGGGATCTCCACCACCTGCTCCGCACCCTTGTCACCTCCTCGACCTACCGCCAAAGCGGCAAGGTGTCCCCGGAAAAACTAGAGAAAGATCCGACGAATGTCCTCCTTACGAGGGGGCCCCGCTATCGCATGGACGGCGAACAAATCCGGGATCTCGCGCTCAAAGCGTCCGGCTTGTTACACCCTAAAGTTGGAGGCCCTCCGGTGAAACCCTACCAACCGGCTGGAGTTTGGGAGTCCATCGCCATGACGGTGAGCAATACCCGAAAATATCAACCTGATTCCGGCAATAAGCTCTATCGCAGGTCCATTTATACCTTTTGGAAACGAATGGCGCCACATCCCGCCATGGAGATCTTCAATGCTCCCTCGCGTGAGATTTCGTGTGTCCAACGCGACCGCACCAACACCCCACTACAGGCCTTCGTTCTCCTCAACGATCCGCAATTCGTCGAGGCATCACGGCACCTTGCCGAGCACGCCTTGAAGCAAGAGACCACTGATGAGGCGCGCATCAATTTCATCGCCAAGCGCTTGATCGCCCGCGAGATGCTGGCGAAGGAACACGAATCAATCTTGGCCAGCCTTGCGCAAATCCGTGAGCGTGTCGCCCTCAACCCAACCGAGGCCGCAAAACTCACCCAGGTGGGAGAATCGAAGCCGGACCCCGCGGTGAATCAGGCCGACCTCGCGGCGTGGACCCTGGTCGCCAATCTCATCCTGAACATGGACGAAACCATCAACAAATAGACCGATGAATTTAGCAGATACCAAAAAAATCCTGTCCCTCCACAATCGGGCTCTCATCCGTCGACAGTTTTTTCGCGAAAACGCGATGGGCCTGGGTTCGGTTGCCCTTGCATCGATGCTACCGAAGGGTCTCCTCGGAGCGGTCAGCCAGGCCACCGGAAGCTCGCACTTCGCCCCCAAGGCGAAACGGGTCATCTATATTTCCTTGATTGGAGCACCCTCCCAGTTGGAAACTTTTGACTACAAGCCGCAGATCCAAAAGGATTTCAAAAAGGATATCAAAGACTTCCTCGTGGACTCGGGACAAAGACTGACCGGAATGAGTTCCGGACAAGCCACCTTCCCGGTCGCGCGATCCTTCGCCAAATTCAAACAGTATGGCGAGGGCGGCACCTGGGTTTCCGACATTCTGCCCTGGCATGGCAAGATGGCCGATGACCTCTGCGTGATCAAGTCGATGCACACCGATGCCATCAACCATGAGCCGGCCAATCAACTGATTTACACCGGCAGCATGATTTCAGGCAAGGCCTCGATCGGTTCCTGGCTTTCCTACGGACTTGGATCGACCAACAAGGATCTCCCTACCTTTTGTGTCCTTCACGCCCAACACAGCAACCCCGGCGCCAACGTCCAGGCGATCTCTCCCCGCCTCTGGGGTTCCGGCTACCTGCCCGGCAAGCACTCCGGCATCAACCTCCGCTCGCAAGGAGACCCCGTCCTCTACCTCAAGGACGTCGCCGGAGTTGACCGAAAGATGCGCCGTTCCATGTTGGATGGCCTGGCAAACCTAAACCAGCAGACATTGGAAGACATCGGAGACCCCGAAATCCAGACCCGGATCCAGCAGTATGAGATGGCTTACCGCATGCAGATGTCGGTTCCCGAACTAACCGATATGTCCGGAGAATCGGAGGAAACCCTCGATCTTTACGGTCCCGACTCCCGCAAGGCGGGGACCTTCGCCTACTGCGCCCTCATGGCCCGGCGCCTCGCTGAAAGAGGGGTCCGCTTCACCCAGATCTTTCACCGCGGCTGGGACCAACACGGCAACCTTCCGCACGACCTCACCGCGCAGTGTCATGACGTCGACCAAGGCTGCTACGGACTCATTCAAGATCTTAAACGCCGGGGCCTTCTCGATGACACCCTCGTGATTTGGGGAGGAGAATTCGGCCGCACGGTTTACAGTCAGGGCCAGCTCACCGAGACCAATTACGGTCGCGATCACCATCCGAGAGCCTTCTCAATGTGGATGGCTGGAGCCGGGGTAAAAGGCGGCATGACCTACGGCGAAACCGACGATTACTCATTCAATGTCATCACCCCGGACCAAAAAGTACATGTCCGTGACTTGCACGCGACCATTCTCGAGCGGTCCGGCCTCGACCATCACCACCTTTCCTATAAATACCAAGGTCTCGATCAGCGTTTAACCGGGGTGGAACCGGCCAAGGTTGTGAAGGATATTCTCAGCTAAATAGCTCTCCAAGTGGAGTAGTGGCTTTTAATTGCAACGACTTC
>CAKZKU010000234.1 GCA_937124545.1 uncultured Microbacteriaceae bacterium
TGCACCTCGGGGTCGCCGTACACCTCAGACGTAGAGGCTTGAAGAATGGGGATATCGAGGCGTTTTGCGAGCCCCAGCATGTTGATAGCACCCAACACGTTGGTCTTCGTCGTTTGAACCGGGTCGTGCTGATAGTGGACCGGTGACGCAGGCGAAGCCATGTTGTAGATCGCATCCACCTCGACATACAGCGGGAAAGACACATCGTGTCGAATGGTCTCGAAGTACGGGTTGCCCATCAGGTGGGCAATGTTCGACTTCGATCCCGTGAAGTAGTTATCCACCACGACGACCTCGTGGCCAGCGTCCAAGAGGCGCTCGGCAAGATGAGATCCGACAAAACCAGCGCCACCCGTAATCAAAATTCGCATAGTGACGATGCTACCGCTGGCACCCGCCGGCGCTAAAGAAGGTCCTCAAGTCCCTGGGCCTTCATGTGCTCAACGATCTGCTTGACATCTTGAGCATGCTCCTTCGTTGTCACGAGCAGCGCATCCGGCGTATCGACCACCACAATGTCGCTGACGCCCAGCAGGGTGACAATTCGTCCGGAGGAACCAACCACAATCCCCGTTGAATCGTGGGGATGGACTTTTGCCGAGTCTCCGACGACAACGACATCCGAGCTCCCAGGCCCTTGCTGGGCGCTGGCCAGCGAGGCAAAGTCTCCGATGTCACGCCAGCCAAAACTTCCGGGCACCACGAGGAACTTGCCCGCTCGAGCAGCTGGCTCGGCCACCGCGTAGTCAAAAGCGATAGACGGGAGAGTTTCCCAAAGGGCAGAGATGTCGGTGCCCTCCGAGATGTGCTGTGCAATCGCGCTCAAGGGCCCGGCAAGCTCGGGCGAGAACTCTTCGAAGGCAGCGACGATGGAAGACACTGACCCGACAAAGATTCCGGCGTTCCAGAGATATTCGCCACTGGAGAGGAATCTTTGGGCGTCCAAATAGGAGGGCTTCTCGACAAACTCACCCACGTGATGAACAGCCGCATCTCCGTCATAAGAGTCGGACTTCTTGATGTAACCGAAGGCACTTGAGGGTTCCGTAGGCGCGATGCCGATGGTCACCAGCAAACCGCTGCGGGCAGAGTCAATAGCTGTTTTGAGCACCGAATGGAAGGCTTCTTCCTCAGCGACCACATGGTCTGCGGCGAAAAACCCCACCACAGCGTCGGGATTGGTCTGATTCAACACGTACGCGGCGAGCCCGACCGCCGCTGCAGAGTTTTTCGCTGATGGCTCCACCAGCACATTGGCAGTCGGCAGGCTGGGAACCTGGGTCCGAACGGCATTCTCATGCGCTCCCCCGGTAACCACCAGCACGCGGTCCACCGGGGCAAAAGGTGCAAGACGGTCGATGGTCTCGACGAGAAGCGAACGCCCGGTGCCGAGCAGATCGAGCAAAAACTTCGGTTCACCCGAACGAGAAAGCGGCCACAGCCTGGTCCCCGAACCACCAGCGGGAATTACCGCAAAAAAGTCGTCAGACATGCCCCAACAGTAGCGGGAAGCTGAGAAAGCACCCACCATGCACACCGTATGATGAGGGGGCTAAGCAACCCACGAAAGGCTGTTGTTCTGTGAGCACTACCAGCGCTTCTCCGTCACCGTCGGTGACTATTCAAGCCCCTTCGCCCCGAAAAAAGAGCGTCATCCCCGGGGGGACGCTCTACCGTGGGCGAGAGGGCATGTGGTCTTGGGTTCTCCACCGGATCACCGGTATTGGTATTTACTTCTTCCTGCTCGTGCACGTGCTCGACACCGCGCTGGTGCGGGTGAGCCCCGAGGCCTACAACGCCGTCATCGGCGCGTACCAAACACCCCTCATGGGTGTGGCAGAAATTGCGCTGGTCGCTGCCATCGTCTTTCACGCACTCAACGGCCTCCGCATCATCCTGGTCGACTTCTGGAACATCGGTACCAAACACCACGTTGCGTTGTTCTACGGCGTTCTCGGTGTGTGGCTGGCGCTGATGATTGCCTTCACTCCCCGTCATCTCATGAATGTGTTTGGGTGGTAAACCAATGAGCGTCACGATCGAACAACCCAAGGCCCCTATCCGCCCACCCCAACGCGGTATCAACTGGGAAAAGTGGGGCTGGATCTACATGCGTGCTTCGGGCATCGTGCTGGTCGTCCTGATTTTTGGACACCTGTTCGTCAACCTGATGGTGGGCGAAGGGGTGAAGGCCATCGACTTTGCCTTTGTGGCCGGAAAATTCACGGACCCATTCTGGATTGTGTGGGACACCGCGATGCTGTGGCTGGCACTGATTCACGGTGCCAATGGAATGCGCACCATTGTCAATGACTACGCGACAAGTCCTCGTTTCCGTCGGATATTGCAGTGGTCGCTCTTCCTTTCAACTGCGGCTCTCATCATTCTCGGAACGTTGACCATTTATGCTTTCGAACCATGCCCTGCAGGAGGCCCCGCTGAGCTCCTGCCCTCATTCTGCGCGGCCGTGAAGTAGGAGAAATGCCGGAAACCCTGACCACACCAGAAGTTAGCTCCGACTCCACCACCCATCACCACCAATTTGACGTTGTGATTGTCGGTGCCGGCGGCGCCGGCATGAGAGCCGCGATCGAGGCGGGATCAGACGCAAAAACTGCCGTCATCTCGAAGCTTTACCCGACGCGATCCCACACCGGTGCTGCGCAAGGTGGTATGGCAGCAGCTCTCGCCAACATCGAAGAGGACAGCTGGGAGTGGCACACCTTTGACACGGTCAAAGGTGGCGACTACCTCGTCGACCAGGACGCCGCGGAAATTCTTGCCAAGGAAGCCATTGACGCGGTTATTGACCTTGAGAACATGGGCCTGCCGTTCAACCGCACACCCGACGGGAAAATCGACCAGCGTCGCTTCGGCGGCCACACCCGCGACCATGGCAAAGCGCCCGTTCGTCGCTCCTGCTACGCAGCAGACCGCACCGGACACATGATCTTGCAAACCCTCTTCCAGAACTGCGTGAAGATGGGGATCGAGTTTTACAACGAGTTCTACGTGCTGGACCTGATCATGGTCGACGACCCCACGGGCAAAAAGCGCAAGGGCAAGCCCAAGCCGCAGCAGGCAGCCGGCGTGGTGGCCTATGAACTTGCTACTGGCGACATCCACGTCTTCCACGCAAAATCTGTTGTCTTTGCGACCGGTGGTTTCGGAAAGATTTACAAAACCACCTCGAATGCTCACACGCTGACCGGAGATGGCGTGGGCATCATCTGGCGCAAAGGAATTCCGCTCGAGGACATGGAGTTCTTCCAGTTCCACCCAACAGGTCTTGCCGGGCTGGGCATTCTGTTGACCGAGGGTGCGCGTGGAGAAGGAGCAATCCTTCGCAACGCCTCTGGTGAGCGGTTTATGGAGCGTTACGCGCCGACCATTAAGGACCTCGCACCGCGAGACATCATCGCTCGATGCATGGTTCAGGAAGTTCAAGAGGGACGCGGTGGCGGACCCGAGAAGGACTACGTCTTCCTCGACTGCACACACCTCGGTGCGGAAGTGCTCGAGACGAAGCTCCCCGACATCACCGAGTTTGCTCGCACGTACCTCGGTGTTGACCCGGTCGTTGAACCTGTTCCCGTGATGCCCACGGCCCACTACGCCATGGGCGGCATCCCCACCAACATCAAAGCTGAAGTGCTCTCGGACAATGACACCGTCATCAAGGGCCTCTATGCGGCTGGCGAGTGTGCGTGTGTCTCTGTTCACGGATCAAACCGCTTGGGCACTAACTCGTTGCTGGACATCAACGTCTTCGGCAAGCGCGCGGGACGCTACTCGGTGGAGTACGCGAACAGTGCAGAGTTTGCGCCGCTGCCCGAAGACCCCGCCAAAGATGTTCGCGAGATGATCGAGACGGCCCGCTCTGCCGATGGCACCGAACGCCTGGCAAAGCTGCGTAAGGAACTCCAGGAGGAAATGGATAAGAACGCCCAGGTGTTCCGGACCGATGACTCCCTGCGCAGTGTGGGCAAGACGATTCACTCGCTTCGCGAGCGATACAAGAACATTGGTATCCACGACCGCGGCAAGCGCTTCAACACGGACCTGCTGGAGGCGATTGAGTTGGGCTTCCTGCTCGACATCGCTGAAGTGGTTGTGGCCTCAGCCCTCAACCGCAAAGAGAGTCGCGGCGGCCACATGCGCGATGACTTCCCCGACCGGGATGACAACGAGTTCATGAAGCACACCATGGCCTACCTGACGGGTGATGCCACCTCCGCCAACGTCGAGGATCACATCACCATCGACTGGAAACCTGTCGTGATCACTAACTACCCACCGATGGAGAGGAAATACTGATGGCTACTTCTGCCCCCGCAGTTCCCGAGGTTGCCGAAATCCCCTCGTTCACGGTCACGTTTATCGTCCGTCGATTTGACCCAGAAAACGATGCTGAACCGCACTGGGAAGACTTTGACGTCGAAATGTATGCCACCGACCGGGTACTCGATGGACTTCACCGCATCAAGTGGGACCAGGACGGCACGCTCAGCTTCCGTCGCAGCTGTGCCCACGGTATTTGCGGCTCCGACGCCATGCGCATCAACGGTCGAAACCGCCTTGCCTGCAAGACGCTGATCAAGGATTTGGATGTCTCCCAGCCGGTCTACGTCGAAGCCATCAAAGGTTTGCCCCTGGAAAAGGACCTCATTGTCGACATGGAGCCCTTCTTCGAGTCTTACCGCCAGGTTCAGCCCTTCCTTATCGCCTCGTCCAAGCCGGACAAGGAACGTCTGCAGTCCCCGGAAGACCGCGCACGTTTTGATGACACCACAAAGTGCATCTTGTGTGCGGCCTGCACGTCGAGTTGCCCCGTCTTCTGGACAGATGGGCAGTACTTTGGCCCAGCGGCCATCGTGAACGCCCACCGTTTCATTTTTGACTCTCGCGATGAGGGCTCTCAAGTGAGATTGGACATCCTGAACGACAAGGAGGGGGTCTGGCGATGCCGGACCACCTTCAACTGCACGGAGGCCTGCCCGCGGGGAATTGAAGTAACCAAAGCGATTTCCGAGGTGAAGCAGGCCGTTCTTCGCGGACGCCCCTAGCCTCACCATGGTTCGTATCGCCAGTGTCAACGTCAATGGTGTGCGCGCAGCTTTTCGCAAAGGGATGGGCCCCTGGCTCGATGCCCGCGGCGTGGATGTTCTCGCCCTCCAGGAAGTCCGAGCAGAACGCACCGATCTCGAAGCGCTACTCGGGGATGACTGGGTTATTGCCCACGATGCAGCAACCGCAAAGGGCCGCGCCGGCGTTGCCGTAGCCACCCGCGTTCCGCATCTGAAGGTGAGCGCTGCACTCGGTCCTAAGACCGTGGATACCGCGGGCCGTTGGATCGAGACGGACATTCAGACACCCCACGGGAACACCCTGACGGTGGTGAGCTGTTATGTGCACTCCGGCGAGGTAGGCACCCCAAAACAGGACGCCAAATACGAGTTCCTTGACCTGATGACCAAGCGGATGAAAAAGCTTGGTTCATCAGAAAACCCGGCCCTCGTCGTCGGCGACCTAAATGTCGGGCACCGCACGCTAGACATCCGCAACTGGAAGGGAAACCGTAAAAACTCGGGCTTCC
>CAKZKU010000235.1 GCA_937124545.1 uncultured Microbacteriaceae bacterium
GATGGCCCATACCAGGCGGTCCGGCTCGGCAACTTTGGCTCCCATCGCGGCGGGAACTGCGTATCCCATGGTCCCGGCTCCCCCTGAATTCAACCAAGAATTCGGGCGCTCGTACTGGATGAACTGGGCCGACCACATTTGGTGCTGCCCGACTCCTGCGGCATAGATCGCTTCTGGTCCGGACATTTCGCCGATTTTCTTGATGACGCCCTGAGGCGACAGCAATCCATCGTCTGGTTCGTCGTAGCCGAGAGGAAATTGTTCGCGGAGCAAATTCAAGCGCTCCCACCACTGCGAGTAATCGGGGGTGTGAGCTTTCACAGATTCCGCGAAGGCGCCCGAAAGATCCTGGAGCACTTCTTTGACATCTCCAACAATCGGAACTTCGGCATGGCGGATTTTGCCGATTTCTGCGGGATCAATGTCAACGTGAATCACTTCAGCGTGGGGGGCGAATTCGCTGGGTTTTCCGGTGACGCGATCATCAAAACGCGCACCCAACACAATCAGCAAGTCAGATTCCTGGAAGGATAAGACCGCGGGAACAGTGCCGTGCATTCCCGGCATTCCGAGGTTCAACGGGCTCGAATCCGGGAAAGCTCCTCGGGCCATCAAGGTGGTGACCACCGGAGCCCCGACTGCCTGCGCAAAGGTTGCCAGTTCCTTGTGGGCGCCAGCGCGAACGACTCCTCCGCCCACATAAAACACGGGCTTCTTTGCTTTGGCGATCATGTCGGCGGCTAATTGCACCTGCTTGGCATTTGCCTTGGTGACCGGGTGGTATCCCGGCAAGTCAATGTCTGGGGGCCATAGGAACGGTGCACTCTTTTGCTGTGCGTCCTTCGTGATGTCGACCAGGACAGGGCCTGGGCGACCCGTGGTCGCGACGTGCACGGCTGCCGCAATGACCCCGGGGATTTCGGCAGGATCAGTGACGAGGAAAGAATGTTTGGTGATCGGCATCGTCACACCAGAGATATCCACCTCTTGAAAGGCGTCCGTTCCCATCGACGTGGAAAAAACCTGGCCGGTAATGGCCAACAGCGGAACCGAATCCATGTGGGCGTCAGCAATCGCGGTGACCAGGTTTGTGGCACCCGGCCCCGACGTGGCGATAGCAACCCCCAAACGGCCTGACGCAGACGCGTATCCCTCTGCTGCGTGCCCTGCACCTTGCTCGTGCCTCACCAAAATGTGGCGAATCTTGTCAGCAGACATTAGTTCGTCATAAAACGGCATGATCGCGCCACCGGGTAGTCCGAAAACATCGGTGATTCCCAGGAGCTCCAGGCTTCGAAGAATCGCCCCGGAACCGGTGAGAACGGGAGCCTTGGCGACTCGCTGATCCTGGCGACGCTGTTCTGCCAGATCAGCGTCAGTTGAGGTGGTGTCCTCTAGAAGTTCGTTATCCATCTACTTGGCCGTTTCATTCGCGTAAAGAGCATCGGTCACTCGCTTAGCCCGTCACAGCGCCGAGGGCAGCCGACTTGACCAGTTTTTGGTACTTAGCCAGCACGCCACGGGTGTAACGGGGGGGAAGGGGTTGCCAATCGGCGCCCCGCTTCGCTAGTTCGTCTGCGTCGACGAGAAGGTCTAGCGTCCTCGATGGAATGTCTACCCGAATGAGGTCACCATCTCTCACAAAAGCTATGGGACCTGCATCCACAGCTTCCGGAGCAATGTGGCCGATACACAGTCCGGTTGTGCCGCCTGAGAATCGTCCGTCGGTCAACAGTAATACATCCTTGCCCAAACCGGCACCCTTAATTGCTGCGGTAATCGCCAACATCTCCCGCATGCCGGGACCGCCTTTGGGCCCCTCGTAGCGGATTACCACCACATCACCCGCGACAATGTCGCCGTTCGTCAGAGCATCCATCGCCTCACGCTCGCGCTCAAAAACGCGGGCGGGCCCCTCAAAGGTGGCGGCGTCAAAGCCAGCAGTCTTCACCACCGCCCCCTCAGGCGCGAAACTTCCCTGGAGAATGGTGATTCCGCCGGTGGGATGAAGTGGCTTGTCCAGGGGGCGGATCACCTCTCCATCAATACCGTCAACTGAAAGCGCCTCCAGGTTCTCGGCCATCGTTTTGCCCGTAGCAGTCATCGCATCGCCGTGCATGATCCCGGCGTCCACGAGAGCTTTCATCAGGACCGGAAGCCCGCCGTGGCGGTCAACATCGTTCATGACGTGACGACCGAAGGGCTTCAGGTCCCCGACGTGTGGAGTCTTATCCCCGATCCGGTTGAAGTCATCCAGGGTTAGCTCCACCTCAGCCTCGTTGGCAATCGCCAGAAGGTGGAGGACCGCATTAGTCGAACCACCGAGCGCCATCACCACGGCAATGGCGTTCTCCAAGGCCTCACGGGTCAAAATCTTCCGGGCGGTCAGGCCTTGGCGAAGCATCTCGACAACAGCTTCACCCGAGCGGTGAGCGTAGAGATCTCGCCTGCGGTCGTAAGAGGCGGGAGACGCCGAACCGGGGAGACTCAGCCCCAAAGCTTCCGCAACGCTCGCCATGGTGTTAGCGGTGTACATCCCGCCACATGCACCCTCACCCGGCGCGAAGGCACATTCAATTCGGTAAGCATCTTCGCGGGACATTTTTCCCGCCTTTACTGCGCCCACGGCTTCAAAAGAGTCAATGATGGTGATGTCTTTTTCGGTGCCATCGCTCAGCTTCACCCAGCCCGGCGCGATCGAACCCGCGTAAAGAAAAACAGAAGCCAGGTCAAGCCGGGCTGCCGCCATCAGCATTCCTGGAATTGACTTGTCGCAACCAGCGAGCAAAACCGAGCCGTCCAGGCGTTCAGCTTGCATGACAGTCTCGACTGAGTCGGCGATCACTTCACGCGACACAAGCGAGAAGTGCATGCCTTCGTGCCCCATGGAGATTCCATCCGAAACCGAGACCGTGCCAAACTGAAGCGGGTATCCCCCGCCAGAGTGGACACCTTCCTTGGCGGCTTGAGCCAGCCGACCCAACGACAGGTTGCACGGGGTTATTTCGTTCCAGGAACTCGCGATACCAATCTGGGGTTTCTCCCAGTCGTCGTCACCCATGCCTACTGCTCGGAGCATTCCACGAGATGTGGTGGCTTCGATTCCATCGGTAACGACACGAGACCTTGGCTTGACGTCTGGCTTAGTCATGACGAAAGTCTACCGAGGGGAAGCTCGAGTCCTCCTCAGCAAGGCTTTCCGCAGCAGCGACCGAGGTTTATTCACCACCGCGTGCGTTTCCAGAGGAGCGAGACACGAGACGATACAAAGGGTCAGAAAGATTCGTCATCCACTTTTCCCGATGTTGAGCGGGGATAGATACAAAGTTACGCCCAGGCGGCTTCCACTCATGTTGCGAAAGGAAGCGTGAAACCTCTCGGTGGAAGCTCAGCCGACCCAGCAGAACTTGACGATTCAATAACCGTGATTGGGTCGTATCGTGCCAAACGTGCTTCTCCAACGCGACTGAGATGGCCCTGTAGGTGGCCTCCGGGTCCCAGGGTTGTATGGGCCTGACGCTGTCGTTCGCGAAATACTCTGACGCGCTAGCGTGGCCAGCGTAAAACACGACGTTATCCATCAGGACCGGATCTGCGAGCTTCTCAGTCCAGTAGCCGGCATGGCACGAGTTTTCGACAGCTAAGTGGTAGCGGTTCGTCCTCAAAACGTCGGCCTTGTCCTCCACTTGCCGCGAGCCCAGCCCAAACACCTCGAACACCTCAAGTCGTGCCTGCAGATAATCAACCAGCCGCAGTCGTTGCTCCTGGAGGGGGGTGCGGGCTTTCTGAGACACCACAGCCGTCACGATGTCGTGTTGCGGATTCACACCGTTCTCCAGGAACCGGCGATCCATGTTGACGGTACCGTCAGCACTCTCATAGTGATGTTGGCCGCCAGCCTTAACGCCGACCCACCACGGAGCGATTGCAGTAATTGCGGAAAAATTTGCCAAGCCAGAAAGGTATGCGTAAGAAGGACCCAACACATGCCCATATCGACGCAAAACCCGAGCGTTGTACTTCCGAATTTCGGGTGGTTCGCTGGCCACGAACACTACGTTGCCCAGCTTATTTGGAATCAGGAGTTTGCTTCGAATTCCATATATAACGT
>CAKZKU010000236.1 GCA_937124545.1 uncultured Microbacteriaceae bacterium
GGTCTTGCCGACGCAGAGGACACTAACGAAGGTACATTCACCAATTTTGCGCAGAACGACCAAGAAATTTATGCGCTCCACACCTACCTGATGTACCTGAAGTTCGGTTTTGGGCGGGCAAACCAGGATGCGTGTATCGAAATCCGGCGGGGGGCTCTCAGCAGAGAACAAGGCCTCACTTTAGCCCGGATATACGACGGAAAGCTCGCTGACGGCGCTCTCGAAGCGTTTGCCCAATACTACGGAATTTCGCCTGCTCGCCTCGATGACATAATCGGGCAATGGGTAAACACCGAGCTCTTCGAACGGGTCGATGGTGCCTGGTTACCTCGCTTTGAATTGAGCTGAAACTTGCATGACAGCGCTCGGGGTCGTCGATTATGGCGTTGGGAACATGCAGTCGTTGGCGAATGCTCTGAACCGAGTCGAGGTGCACTGGGGCTTCGTAACAAGACCAGAGGAGGTGTGCTCCTTTGAACGTCTCCTTTTGCCGGGAGTGGGAGCTTTTGGGCCCGCCATGAAGCGGCTTGACTCGAATGGTCTCAAACACGAGGTCATCAATGGGGTCGCGGGTGGGACCCAGCTGCTCGGCATATGTCTTGGTATGCAGCTTCTCGCTCTGGATAGCGAGGAGGATCCAGGTGTTGCCGGGCTCGGATTTCTGGATGCACACACTCGCCGGCTAGAAGGATCGTCCGTGGGGACGCACACAGGATTCGCGCAGGTTTCCGTTCATGCCGCGAATCGAGCCGATCGCACTCTACAACCTTCGAGGGACTTCTACTTCAATCACAGCTACCACGTTGTTCCGTCAGCGGAATCAGATGCTGTGGGATGGATGGACTGGAACGGCTCACCCGTTGTGGCAGCGGTCGTCCGAGACAATGTAGCGGGCGTCCAGTTTCACCCGGAGAAGAGCCAGGGCCAGGGCCTCTCCGTTCTCTACAACTTCGCGACAACGGGAGCCCTGGTCTTGTGAAACGGATTATCCTCGGGCTGCTTTTTGATGGGGAAAGTTTTTATCTCTCCCGAAATTTTCGCCTGCAACGGCTTGGAAACTTGGAGTGGCTTCGGTCCCATTTTCGAATATTTGATTTGACTTCGTTTGTCGATGAAGTTGCGGTTTTTCATGTTTCGAGAAAGCTCGATACTGAACAGTTTGCCGGCGCCTTAAGGGACTTGACTCAAAATTTGTTCGTCCCTTTGAGTGTCGGAGGAGGTGTTCGAACCGTGGCTGATGCAGACACAATATTTCGTGCAGGGGCTGACAGAGTGATGTTTAGCGGAACTCTATGGACTAACCCAGGTCTAGTTCGAGATGTGACCGAAAAGTACGGAAAGCAGGCGGTGCTGGGGGTACTCAACTACTCGTTTTTAGGCCTCGAGGGGCCTAGGGTCCGCTACCATCGCGATGGGTCTGTGGTGGAGGAAAACATGGCATCTCTTCCCTGTGCCGAGATGGCGGCGACCGTTGGCGAGCTGGTAATTCAGTCAATCGAGAGAGACGGAACGGGGCAAGGATTCCCCACGGATCAACTCGGTCTTTTCTCTGAGCTGAGTGATCTGCCCTGGGTTGCGGCGGGTGGCTTCCGGGCTCCCCATCACGTTGCAGACGCACTGGGCAATGCCGCGGTCAGGGCAGTACTTACTTCAAACCTTCTGGCTTTTGTCGGAACCGGGCTGGAGCTGGCTCGGACGGCAGCGTCAGACCTTGGGGTGGAGCTTGCCGACTGGGTGCCCTTTTCGCCCCGGTGAAGAAGATTGGCTGGACGAGTGGAGTCACAATGTTTGGCAAGCCTGTCAGGCTTCCAAGCATGCCTTCAGGCCCCAA
>CAKZKU010000237.1 GCA_937124545.1 uncultured Microbacteriaceae bacterium
CTCGGTCGCGCTCGTGCTCGGGGACAACATTTTCCATGGAGCTGGATTAGGCAAGTCCCTCAGAGCCAATTCGGACATCACCGGTGGCCTTATCTTTGCCACCCACGTGGCGCAACCCGAGGCATACGGCGTGGTCGAGTTTGACTCCTCGATGAAGGCGCTCTCGATCGAAGAGAAACCTGCTAAACCCAAAAGCAACTTTGCTGTTCCGGGGCTCTATTTTTACGACGCCTCCGTCGTTGCTGCCGCCCACACCATCACGCCGAGCGACCGTGGAGAACTGGAAATTACAGCAATCAATGACTACTTCCTGCAGAAAGAACTATTGAACGTCCAAATCCTTGACCGCGGGGTTGCGTGGCTGGACACCGGAACCTTCGAGTCGATGATGCAGGCGTCGGAATACGTTCGGGTCATTGAAGAGCGTCAGGGTTTGAAGATTGGGTGCATTGAAGAGATTGCGTGGCGAGCCGGGTGGATTGATGACCACGCGCTGGCTGATCTTGCTGAGCCATTGCGCAAGAGTGGTTACGGGACGTACTTGGACCGACTGCTTCAGCGATGAGTTACGTGGGCGAAATTTGGAGCTCGAGGGAGCTGCTGCAAAACCTCACCAACCGTGAAGTTCGCGGAAAGTATCGCCGGACCGCTCTGGGCCAACTGTGGTCGTTAGCCAACCCGATCGCTGCGATTTTGATCTACACGTTCATCTTTTCCTTCATTTTTCGGCTTCCCGCTCAAGTGGGGGACCCCAGCGGTCTCAACAACTACGCACTCTGGTTGGTCTGCGGTTTGTTGCCCTGGTTATTTTTTAACCGCGTATTGACATTGGGCACAGATGCGTTGGTGTCCAATGCCGGCCTAATTCAAAAGGTCTACTTCCCAAGGATTGTTCTGCCACTAGCGCTTGCCAACGCAACCTTTTTCACGTGGATTCTTGAGATGGCTGTACTCGCCATCGCACTGAGCCTTCTCGGCTCGTTTGTGCTTCCGTGGGTCCCGCTGGTTGCCGTCTTCATGGTCGTATTCGCCCTGTTCTCCGTGGGCTTAGCGATGGTCTTTTCCATTATCAACGTGTACTTCCGCGACCTGGCCTACTTGCTCACCATCGTGCTGCAGTTCTGGTTTTATCTGTCTCCGATTCTTTACCCGGTGGAGTTGGTTGCTACACAGTCGGATCAGCTGGGGGGACTAGCGGGAACTCCGATTACTCTGCTGGATGTGTATTCCCTCAATCCGGTGGAGGGTTTCATCGAAATCTTCCGCAATTTGCTCTACGACAACCGAATGCCGGAGCTCGCCACGGTCTTGGTCGCCCTCGGGTGGGCAACAATTGCTCTGGCGGCTGGCCTGTGGATGTATGCCACGAAAGAAAAGCAATTGGCGGAGCTCCTATGACCGACTGGGCCGTCCGAGTTGACGACGTAAGCAAGAAGTTCCGGCTTTATCACGAACGCAATCAGTCGCTGAAGTCCGCGATTTTGCGCGGGAAAACCTCGCGGCACGATGATTTCTGGGCTCTTCAGAATGTGAGCTTCGATGTTGCCGAAGGATCCACTCACGCTCTGGTGGGCTCCAACGGTTCGGGGAAATCAACTTTGCTCAAATGTCTGGCCAAAATTTATTGGCCGACCTCGGGAACGATTGACTATCGAGGTCGAATGGCGTCCTTGCTGGAGGTCGGATCGGGCTTCCACCTGGAGCTCTCTGGGCGCGAAAATATTTACCTCAATGGCTCCATTCTTGGAATGTCCAAAAAGGAAATCGACGCTCGCTTCGATTCCATTGTGGATTTTTCCGGCATCGAGAAATTCTTGGACCAGCCTGTCAAGAACTACAGCTCAGGCATGTATGTCCGACTGGGATTTGCGATTGCCATCCACGTTGATCCCGACATTTTGGTCGTCGACGAGGTTCTCTCCGTCGGGGACAGTGAGTTTCAGAAAAAGAGCTTTGAGAAGTTCCTAGAGTTCAAGAACCTCGGCAAAACGATTATTTTGGTGACCCACACGATGCAGGTGGTCAGGGACATCTGCGACACGGCAACCTGGATTAACCAGGGAACCCACGTGGTCACCGGTGATGCCAACAGCGTGGTCGATCGCTACGAAGCGAGTATTTCCTAGCTACGTCGAGCGGGTTGGGCGGGGGCTCCCGTGCGGAGCTCACTCGCGCGGACCACCGACGGGACCACACGGAACAGCAGTGCCCACAACAGCGCTCCAAACGCGACGCTTCCGACGATCCAGACAAACATGGGACTGATGAATTCGGGGAAGAACGGCCACCACCACTCCTGCGGGGTGTTAAGGTCGATGCCTTGTACGCGAATGCCGGTCGTGTAACGGCGAATGTTGGTGTGAAGCGCTATCGCGTTGGCCAGCGTCAGCCCACCCAGAATGAGCCAAAGGCGGGACGCATCGGTCACTACGGGCACGCCTGTGGGAGTCATTACTAACACCCCGAGGAACACCATCATGAGAGGGACTAAATACCGGGGCTGGAAAGCCTCACCGACTTGGAATCCGCCGAGTTGAAGAATGTAGAGGGGCATCAGCCATAGCGCCCCGAGCGTCAGTAACAAGCCGACCTTCTTTTGGCGATCAGCTGCCCTCAACGACAGGAACGTGACGCCGGCGAGAACCAAAATTGTCCCTGCGAGCACCATTTGCGGCAGTGCGGTGTCGAGCCATCCGAGTGAGCCCCATGGGAATCCACCGAAAATACCTAGCCACAAACCAGGAATGTTCCAGAAGTTGTTCCACACCAGCGACCAATCAAAAGCATTGGGGTCGACCACTTCACCCGATCGTGTCCAAGGCAGCGGATCCTCGATGAAGTCGGAGCGTCGTCCAATTCCCTGAGTAACCCTGGCCAGGTTGGCTGGGTTGATGGCAAGTGCCACAACGGCGAGAGCCAGCGCCACGAGCCCGATCCAGGTCTTACCGAGGAGAGCTCTGCCACGGGTGGGCGTCAACCAGACTGCAATAACCGCTGCAAAGCCCAGATAGAGGACTGAATCGACTCGAGCGCTGACGGCGAGACCAATCATGGCGACGAATGCGCCACCCAGCACCCATGACCGCCAACCCACTGTCTCCAAGTAACCCATGAGGGCAATCCAGCCAGCAGCCACTGCTGTGATTGCCCATGAGCTGGGGTTGCTCGAGGGAATAATGAACATTCCCATCGGTACTAGGCCAAGAACCCACATCCAGATCCATGTGGTCCGAAGTCGCAAGGGCAAGAGGAAGAACAGGCTTACGCCCATCGCCAGGAAGATCCCAAGATTGACAAATCGAACGGTGAGGGCTGTCGCCTGGATGTTGTCGGTTTGAAAGAGATTCTGAAACTGGTAATACCCATCCGGGTAAAGGTTGCGGCTGGGATTGTTGTGTGCGAAAGGAACGTCGGGCCTGGGGTCTGTGCCATCAAGGAACGGCTGACAACCGGCGCTCTGAGTCGGGTTGTGGTAGTAGCAATAGATTGCCTCACGCAACGCTTCTGGGATGTAGACACCTTCGCCGCCGGGGTCCACCTCACATGTGTCTCCACCGAAGCTCGAGCACCAAATGCTGGTCAAGTGATAGTCATCATCGGGGGCGCTCCCGACTGCGGATGAGTAACCCCACGAACCAAAGGCAAGCAGAGAGACGAGTACTAGACCGAGAATTGCAACTCCGCGCTTCCACCACGGTTGTTTGAGGCTTTCAACCTTTTGGCCGGTTTCGGTTGCTGTCATACTCGCGAGCTTACTTTTGGACACCCAACACCGCATCCAGGCTCTCGGCGAGGGCCTCAGGGGAATAGCGATTAGTCGTATCGGCGTGCGCGGCTAGCCCTACCTTTCGCAGCTGCGTGTCGGGTAGAGCTGCGATGTCCTGAAGGGCGCTCAGCCACGTCGAAGAATCGGCGAGAAACCCATTGGCTCCGTGCACAATTGCTTGCTCGAAGACTGAATTACGACTGGCGAGAGTTGGGGTCCCCACCAGTCCTGCCTCGAAGTATTTGAGGTCGGATTTTCCCGAGGTGAAGTCGTTGTTTTGGAGCGGCACAATGTTCAGATCGACTGAGGCCATGGCCCCCTGCAAAGCCCGAAAGTCCATGAAAGGCAGCCGGGTGACTTGGTCAGGGTACTGGTCTAAGTCTGCTGGGAGAGGGAGGTGTCCCACTATCGTCAGGCGAGATTCGGGAGAGTTGGAAAGAAACTCAGCTAGAGCCGCGGAGGCAACCCCGAAGTCCCGAGCGTGGGATTGGCTTCCGCTGAAATAGCCGATGTGCAGACCGGCTCCCGGGGTGGTTTTCTTGAGCGGGTGGGCCTCTTGTTGGTGGGTATTGAAGGTGTTGGGAACGACGTGAGCCGGGAGGTCCACGAAGTCGGTGACCTTATTGGCGAGAAAGCTATTCGTGGTGATAACCGCATCCGCTCGCTTCAGCGACTCACCGACATTGACGATGAAAGCGGACCATTGATTGAACTCATATTCCTGTAACTCGTATCCCAAGCTTGAGGCTACGAGTGATGAATATGTTGGGTCAAAGACGAGATCGTCGATGTCGAAAAACACGCGTTTACCGGCATTTCGAAAGGAGCGATAAAGCTCCTCCACGCGTTGGTCGTAGGGAGCGCGGACTAGCACCAGGGCATCGGCCCAATCGGCAAGATTGGGGATGATTTTCAGGTCGCTGTAAAAGAAATAGCCAGCGGAAACGGATTCGTGGGTTTTTAGTGCTTCGACTGGATTAAATGCGCGATATCGGAAGGTGCCGAGGTCGGGTCGAGGCGCCACATACGCCACGCGATAGGTACCCTCGCGCAGGCGAGAGAGCCTTTGGGCGATGCCCTCATCCCAGAGGGGATGGCGGGTCATGTTGTTGCTCCAGCGTTGGGTCGCAATTCGGCAAGCTCATCCTGCAGTCGTTGAGCAAGATTGACTAGATCGTTCCCGCCGTGGTCAATGACATCAATCACCCGTGGATGCTTGATTCTGTCGGGAGAGGCATTGATGACGAGGTCATAGGCCTGGATGGTGGGGTCGACGACGCGCAAGGGTCTCTCCGCTAACGAAATCGGAGCGACTTCCTCACCCGCGACGGAAACACTCAAAGCTTTCTCCAGGGATGCATCCTTCAACATCAGGTCCTCGAGTGCGCGCATGGTGTGGCAGTAGGTGAAGCGGTGGTCTCGATCAGTAACCACCAGGACACGTTGTTGAGCATCTGATTGCGGCACCAAGCGCTCGGGTACCGTCAGAGCCTTATGTGTTGCTCGTTTCTGGTGCTCGTGGGATTGGGCAGCTAAGAGCGCATCGTTGGTGTTCAGGGGGCCAACATCAGAGGAATTCACTGAGCCTGTTATTGCCCACAGGTTTTCCGCCGGGGCAAGTTGGGAAATCGCTAAGGCACTGGTCCACGACGTGGCCAGAAAGTGCTCGCCTGCGGTGATGGAGAAGGAGGCCCGCTTGCCTAGTTCATGGGCATTGACCAGCTCAAGTTGCTCGCTGGGAAACGAGAACTCTTGGCGGAAGTGCTCGATCGAGTGAGCGACCGCAGAGAAGTCGCTAACGCGCGAGAGCACTCGCAGCGGTCGTGACCCCACCAACGGCGACTTCATCGCTGCAGCCCACGTGTTCGCCCAGTCGCCGTCTGAGGTCGCAGGCGTGTAGTTGTCAACGATGGCCGTAACGCGGTCGGTGTGCTCAGAGGGAATGCGAAACATCTCCAAAGGTGTGGCGTCGGGAAAGTAGTGCCGAAGTGTTTGTAACGGCGAGCGCACGGGAGCTCGCCGTTCTTCGTGGCCGTACTCGATGAAGTGGAACAGTGGGTTAATGCCTGAGCTTTGAACATCGATCGAAGACTCGATGTAGTGAGAGGTATCGAAGTGCGGCGAGGGGTCATAACCTTGCTGCCATCCGCGGTCGAGGTAATGCCAGAGGGCATCAGTTAGTGACGCTTTACCCAGATAGTGGTTTCGGTACCAACGTGCATCAAACTGACCAGAGGCGTGTATCGAGCGGTAAACGCGACGTGCCCCGGGGCCTTTCAACCAGCCAAGCGGAGCAAACATTGCCTGGCCCCTTCGTCAACTCAGCCCAAGCTAGACCGTAGGCTAATTATGACAGGTTGGTTTCTTTTCGGGTCTAAGGGGATTGTGAAATGCCAGAGCGCCCGGTCGTCAGTGTCGTTCTCGTCAACTACAAAGGCGCGGATGACACGCTGACCGCCATTCAAGCACTCGCCGCTTTGCCCGAATATCCGGAGCAGCTAGAGATTGTTGTTGTGGATAACGCTTCGGGTGATGACAGTCTGACCCGCCTGGAAGCCTCCCCCTATGACATCGTTCTGGTGGAGTCTCCGGCTAACACGGGGTTTGCCGGCGGCTGCAACCTCGGTGTTTCGAGAGCTGGCGGGGACATCGTCGCTTTTCTCAATAACGATGCACGACCGGACTCGCTCTGGGTCACCGCCGCGCTCGAGGCGCTCGAAAGGAATTCGAGCGTCGGTGCGATTGCGAGCCAGGTGCTCGACTGGGAAGGCACAACTATCGACTACCAGGGAGCTGGTCTCACTTGGTATGGAATGGGTTACCGACCACATACGGGAGACAAGGTTCGGGCAAAGAAAGCACAAAAAGCTCATCCAGTGTTGTTTGGTACCGGGGCCGCTATGTTCGTCCGTCGTTCGGTGTTCGACGAGCTTGGGGGCTTTGACGAGTCCTTTTTCATGTTTTTTGAGGATGTGGACTTGGGTTGGCGTCTAAATCTGCTGGGTTACACCTACCTCTACGAACCGCGATCCATTGCGTACCACCGGTACCACGGCTCTATGGGAGAGGTTGCGCCGTACCGAGAGCAGTTCCTGCTGGAGCGCAATGCGCTCTACTGCCTCTACAAAAACCTTGATGATGCCAACCTGGCGCGCATGCTGCCAGGCGCTCTTCTCGCTTCGGTCAAGCGCTCTGTGGTGGGTAGCGGTCTGGACACGACCACCTTTGACATGGCTCAAGGTGGCGGGAATGCGGAGTCACTCTCGCTCGAGCCTTCTGCAGCGGTGCCCTTGTTCGCGATGGACCAGTTTGTCGATGCTCTCCCCAGGCTGATCCACCAGCGCGGGGAGGTGCAGGGTTCACGCCAACGATCAGACGTGGCGATGTGGAAGCTTTTTGGTGAAACCAATGCCGCCATGTCTAATGATGCAAGATATCTTCGAGGCTATGACGCGATTGCGGAGGCTTTTTCGGTGACGGCAGACCCTTCGGCGCTCGCCATCCTGGTCATCACCGGGGATCCCATCGGAGCAAAGCTCTCGGGTCCGGGGATTCGTGCATGGCATATGGCCCATGCTCTTGCCCAAACCCACGATGTGACGCTTCTGAGCATGAGTGATGTTGATGAAACCCTCAGTGTTGATGTTCGTTTGGTGCATGTCGATGCTGGTGACTCGAAGTCCTTTGGTGGCTGGGAACAGTGGGCCGATGTCATCATCTTCCAAGGTCACGCGCTTGAGGTGTTCCCGGTGTTGCAGACCAGCACTAAACACCTGATTGCGGATATCTACGATCCGATGCATCTTGAACAACTGGAGCAAGCAAAGCATCTCTCGAAAGCACAGTGGGAACAGCAGGTTGCAGAGGCGACAGCCACCATCCAACGACAGCTCGAAGTTGGTGACTACTTCGTCTGCGCCTCGGAACGCCAACGCCACTTTTACCTTGGCCAGCTAACCACCCTCGGTCGGGTGACGCCAGCAATTTATGCTTCTGACCCGCATCTCGAGCGTTTGATTGGTGTTGTTCCCTTCGGGCTACCGGACTCCGATCCGCACAAGGACAAGAGCATGCTCCGGGGTGTTGTCGCGGGTATTGACGAGGGCGATGCGGTCCTCGTATGGAGCGGTGGAATTTATGACTGGTTCGACCCGTTGACGCTGATTCGGGCAGTGGCGGAGCTTTCGAAACAACAACCGAGAGTGAAACTGTTTTTTATGGGCACCGCCCATCCCCACCCCGGTGTGCCAGAAATGCCGATTATCGCGTCAGCGCGGAAGCTTGCGGCGGAGTTAGGTGTCGTCGATCGGCACGTGTTCTTCAACGATTCCTGGGTTGATTACGACGAGCGCCAGAACTATTTGCTTGACGCCGACGGGGGAGTGAGCACTCACCACTCTCACATCGAGACGACCTTCTCTTTCAGAACCCGAATTCTTGATTACCTTTGGGCATCACTACCCATGGTGGTTACCGAGGGGGATCACTTTGCTGAGCTCGTAGACAGCCACGGATTAGGGGTGACGGTTCCGGCAGGGGATGTAGCGGCCTTGGTCGAGGCTTTGGAAAAAGTTCTTTTCGATCCGTCGTTTCGGGCCGCTGCCATTGCCTCCTTGACCGAGGTTCGGGAGCAGTACCGGTGGGCTCAGGTGTTGACCCCGTTGGTCGACCACGTTGCTGAACTCAATTTGGGGAAGATTCCCCCGAAAGCCACCCGTGTGCGGTATTCGCCTGCTCGGAGAAGACCACCCCGGTTTAGCGTTCAGGACATCGGTCGAGGCTTCTCGCGGCTGTTCCGGGGTGAATTCCAATCACTCGCCCGGTCAGTGCGACGGAAACTGTTTCGACGCGGGTAGTGGGGATGCAGGAAGAGGCAGAGCGCCCGACCCTTTCGGTCGTGATGTGTACTTTCAACGGCGAGCGCTTCGTTGCCGAGCAATTGGAGAGCATCCTCACCCAGACCGTCACCCCTGACGAGATCATCATCTCCGACGATGGGTCCAGTGATTCCACGCTCGCCGTTGTTGACAAAGTTCGCCAGGCCAGCGAAGTTCCCGTGCGCTGGGATATCCAAACCCGAGAAAATCCCCTGGGCCCTGCCAAAAACTTTGAATCAGCACTGAAGCGTGCGACGGGCGATGTGATTGCGCTTGCGGATCAGGACGACGTATGGATGCCCCACAAGCTTGAGACGCTGACAGCCACCTTGACCAACACCGCTGGGACATTACTGGTGCACTCCGATGGGCGCTTGATCGACGAAGCGGGTCGGAGGGGTGCGACTCTGATGAAGACACTGGCATTGACGCGGCAGGAGAAACAGCACCTTCGCTCCGGGAGGGCTATCCGCGCTTTGCTCAAGCGCAACGTGGTGACGGGCGCCACGATGGTGATCAGCAGGAAGCTTCTGGACACAGCGCTGCCAATCCCCGATGGTTGGGTCCACGACGAATGGCTCGCTGTTATTGCTGCGCTGCAGGACGGGGTGGTGTTCAACGAGGGCCTGCTGATTTCCTACCGACAGCACAGCGGCAACGTTATTGGAGCTCAGCAGCTGGCGCCTGCGATAGCTCAGGAGCGTCTGGCGGAGTCGAGGACAGCATTCTCCGCCAGAAAAGCTCTCAGAAACGAGGCACTAGCCGCCCTTGCCATGCAACAGCCACGGTGGTTAGCCGCCCATCACGCTGAAGCATTGCGGGCCAAAGTGGATTTTGACGCATCACGCGCGAAACTGCCGCATTGGCACCTCGCCCGCGTCTTCCCGGTGGTGCAAAGTGTGTTGGCTGGCCATTACCGGAATTATGCTCGCGGCTGGATCGACGTCATCCGTGACCTGTCTCTGCGGTCTTAGCTCTCAACACACGCCCGGAAATACGGGGATGTGGTGGTTCCGGTCCCTAGCCTGACCTATGTGAACTATTGGTTGAAACTTGCGGTCTCCGCTGTGGCGTTGGCTGGTCTGCTTATCGCCGGTCATGTGTCTCCCCTTTCGAATGTCAGTCTGGCGGTTGCCGAGGAGGCCCCCACGATTGCCCACGCCGCAACCAACGGTTCTGTTTGGGCGGGAGCCGACGCTGCGGGGAACCTCTATTGGTCCGAGGACACGGGAACCAGCTGGAACGAGGCCGGTTTTGGCCTGACCAAAAGCGGTGTGTCCTCCATTATTTGGAACGGGAGTTCTTTTCTCGCAACCTCGTACTTTGAGGGTGCCCGCAGCAGTGACGGCAAAACCTGGACTCGATTCATGCTGCCTCTGGGGTCTGCTTTTGATCCCGGCAACATCATCAGCGACTCGGAGTTTTTTCGCTCCGGCTCCATGAGTGTCGAGGAAATTGACGCTTTCCTTGAATTGCGAAATCCGAATTGCGCTGAGGGTGCTGTATGCATGAAGAACTACGAGGAGACCACGTTCTCCCGTGACTCCACGGTTCTCTGCCAAGCCTACGAGGGTGCGGAAAATGAATCGGCGGCTGAGATTGTGCATAAGGTTTCCACCGCGTGCGGTGTGTCCGTCGAGGCACTTCTCGTTCTCATCCAAAAGGAACAGTCCTTGGTGACGCTTAGCGCACCCTCGGAGATGCGGTTCAAGAAGGCCACCGGTTATGCGTGCCCCGATACTGCCCCGTGTGACGAGCGCTATTTCGGTTTCTACAACCAGGTGTACAACGCCGCTAAGCAGTTCAAGCGATATTCCAACCCGCCCGGCACCAGCAGATTTTTCACGTGGTTCCCTGTGGGGAGCACTTCTGCGGTTCGGTACCACCCGCGTGCCTCGTGTGGCACGACACCGGTGACGATTCGAAACCAGGCCACCGCCGGGCTTTACTACTACACGCCTTACACGCCGAACGAGATCGCCATGGTGAACCTGGCGTCAACGGGTGACTCGTGCTCGGCCTATGGGAACAGGAACTTTTGGCGTGTTTACAACTACTGGTTCAACCCCACAAAGGATTTTGGAACATGGGCAACATCCCGAGACGGTAAGACCACGGTGGTGGATAGAGATGGCACGGTGGCCGAATCCACAACACTTACCTCCTGGAAGCGCGTCGGCACGCTGCCCGGTGTTTCGGCCACGAACGCAGTGGATCAATTTGGCCAGTCGGAGTCTGGCGCGCTCGCTGCACTGCTGGAGGACGGCTCGGCTTATGAATCTTCGGACGGTGTCACGTGGACGTCGCTGGCGGTACCGACAACCGAAGTCGCCCAAGACGTTGTCACCCGACACGTTGTCGTTGCCGGTGACACGGTGTGGCGGATTTCTCGAGCGAACGGCGTCAGTGTTAGTTCTGTCGTGGCGGAGAACAACCTGCCCCGCGGGGGAGCACTTATTCGCATTGGTCAGACCCTGACGATGACCAAGCGTGGAGTGGTACAAACGGTTGATTCGCCCGG
>CAKZKU010000238.1 GCA_937124545.1 uncultured Microbacteriaceae bacterium
GACGACAGTGTGCACCAACTCGGCGTTCTGAAATGGCCACGAGGGCATCTCATCGCGGCCCATGTCCACAACCCAATCAGCCGCAAAATTGATTCCACACAAGAGGTTTTATTTATCCGGGCCGGCGCAGTTCGTGTTGACCTTTACGGTGATGACCAGAAATACCGCTCATCCCTGGCACTGAGTGCTGGAGATGTCATCTTTCTTGCGTCCGGTGGCCACGGGTTCGAGATTTTGGAAGATGCAGACATTGTCGAGGTCAAACAAGGCCCCTACAGAGGTGAGGGTGAGAAGACCCGGTTTAAACCTACCGATAATCCGTTTTGGAGCCAATGATATGAATCTGACACCCCCGGTATTTCAGCAATCCGCGGCCGTTTATGACCTGCTGTACGGAGAAAAAGACTCTTCAAGCGAGGCAGCGTGGGTCAGTGAAACCCTCGAGAGCCACGAATGCAAGAGCGGTCAGCTACTTGAATTTGGTTCAGGAACTGGCCGTCATGCCAGGCTGCTGGCAGAACGGGGTTATTTTGTGACCGGTGTTGAACCAAGCGTCGAGATGCTTCAGCGGGCTGAACCTCACCCACGGGTAACTTTTCTGCAGGGCGACACATCATCGGCTCTTCTTACTGAGGAGTACGACGCTGCCTTGGCGCTATTTCACGTGATGAGCTACCACACCTCAAACTTAGAACTTCACTCTTTTTTCAGGACAGCATCCCGCCATCTCAAGCGGGGTGGTCTCTTTGGATTTGATGTCTGGTACTCGCCCGCTGTCTCGTTCCTTGTGCCGGAGCGCAGGACGCTTACCAAAGAAGATGATCAACTTCGTGTCACAAGGAAAGCAACCCCAGCTGAAGATGTGCAACAGTCCCGTGTGGACGTCCACTACGCCTACACCGTGGAACTCCTGAGCTCCGGAGAGGTGACTCGTTTTGAAGAGACCCATTCAATGCGCCACTTCACGACCTCTGAGATTCAACTGCTCGCAGAAATCCATGGGTTCACCATTTTGGATTCGCGCGAGTTCCTGACTGGCCGACAGCCAAGTCGTGACACTTGGGGCGTGTGGTTCACGTTGCAGAAAGACTGACGTGAACTACATACCTGTCTCAACGCCATCTCTCGGTCCAAGTGATGAAGAGGCCGTTGCGAGCGCTGTAAGAAGCGGATGGATTTCGTCTGAAGGCCCACAGGTTCGTGAATTTGAGGCGCGATTTGCTCAGCTAGTCGGCAAAAAACACGGGATTGCAGTGTCAAACGGCACAGCGGCACTCGATATCTCCCTCGAGGCGCTTGAAATTGGGCCCGGAGATGAAGTCATTCTTCCGAGCTTCACCATAATTTCCTGCCTAAACCACATTCTGCGCAGTGGAGCTACACCCGTCTTTGTCGATTCGCGTAAGGACAGCTGGAACATCGATTCTGAGTCAGTAAGGAACGCAATATCAACGCGAACCAAAGCAATCATCGTCGTTCACATCTATGGGCTCCCCGCGGACATCGATGAAGTGTGTCTGATTGCTGCCGAGCATGGCGTACCGGTTATTGAAGACAGCGCCGAAGCCCACGGTCAACACCTCCAGGGCAAACCACTTGGCTCCTGGGGAGAAATTTCAACTTTCAGTTTCTACTCGAACAAACTCATCACCACAGGCGAGGGAGGCATGGTTCTCACCGATAACGATGAGCTCGCCGCTCGTCTTCGGGAGTTGAGAAACCTGTCGTTCAACCCTGAGCAGCGATTCGTGCATCACACCATCGGCTGGAACTACCGGCTCACAGCAATTCAGGCAGCTCTGGGCCTATCTCAGCTAAGTCGGATTAGCGAGCTGTTAGAACATAAGCGAGAGATTGGTCGGCATTATCAAGAGCTTTTAGGTGATTGCGAGACGATAAGCCTCCCACTCAGCCAATATCGCGGATCAGAAAATGTTTACTGGGTGTTCGGAGTTGTAATTTCTGCGGGCTCACAAAGATCGGCACCGGAACTCATGACTGCACTACACAAGAAAGGAATAGGTACTCGACCCTTTTTCTACCCGCTCCACAAACAACCAGTGCTCGCACAATTTGGATTTGATTCGCAATCCTCCTTGCCTGTTGCGGAGCACCTCGGCGATAGGGGCTTCTACATTCCTAACGGAGCTGATTCGAGCCCCGAAACTAGGGAATATATAGCAACGACCCTCCGCGAGGAACTTCAGCAATGAAGTCAAAAAGTATCTCTCTTACCGTCGTGCTGTCAGGCGGACAACAAACAGGTGGCGGGTTCCACCAAGCGCTCACCAACCTCAGTGTGTTGCTCAGAGCTCTCCCTGCGGGTTTTTCGGTGACGATAATCGACTCACGTGGGAGCTTCTCGGATGCACTCGAGGAGCTCCGTGAACAAGGGGTTCTCGAAAACGTCACCGTCAGCGAGTTGCCAAAGCGGCTCAGCACTCTTAGAGACCGAGTATTGACAGATGAGTCAATTCTTTTTCGCATGGCACGCGCAATCCTGCGAGTAGGAGGCTTAAGCGTCAAAACGAGCCTTCTCGCCCGCTTCTTGGACACCTCTTCTGCAGACTTGATCTATTTTACCAGCCCAGCTCCAGCGGCTGCGGATCTCACGAACAAGCCCTACATTTGGACCGTGTGGGACCTTTGTCACCGCGATTCTCCCGAATTCCCGGAAGTTAGGACTTCAGGAAAGTTTGAAGCCCGAGAAGACTTCAACTCTCGCGCACTCAGAAAAGCAGCCTTGGTGGTTGCAGATTCTTCCGACCTCATCGAAAAAGCGGGACTGTACTTTGGTGTGCAGTCCACAAAGTTTGTCACTATCCCTTTTGCTCCTCCAGCTTCTCGGCACACCGGCTCAGTAAGCGCCAGAAACCTGCCCCAGGAAATTCAGAACTTACAGGGGAAGTACTTTTTTTATCCCGCCCAACTTTGGACCCACAAGAATCACCTTCGAATCGTGGAGGCTCTTCGACTGGTCCACGAGGAGGGTCACGACCTCCATGCGGTGTTCGTGGGCAGGGACCACGGTGCGGGCGCATCGATTCAACGTGCAACTTCTCGATTAGGGATGACTTCGCATGTGCACTTCCTCGGTTACGTGGAGGACGATGCAATACCCGCTCTCTACACACATTCTCTCGCCTTGATAATGGCGAGCTACTTTGGGCCCACAAACATCCCCCCCCCCGCACCA
>CAKZKU010000239.1 GCA_937124545.1 uncultured Microbacteriaceae bacterium
CTCCAATCTCGAATCAGTCGCTGGTTCGGATCGATTTACCTTCGTTGAGGGCGATATTCGAAGCGCTGAGGACGTTGCCGGAGCGCTTCCGGGGCACGATGCCGTCGTGCATTTTGCCGCTGAGAGCCATGTTGACCGCTCGGTGACTGATTCCCGCATCTTTGTCGACACCAACGTTTTGGGGACACAAACGCTCCTCGACGCAGCACTCAAGCTGGATATCTCGCGGTTTGTTCATGTATCGACAGATGAGGTTTACGGGAGTATCGACGAAGGCTCATGGGATGAATTCGAGCCGTTACTGCCAAACTCCCCCTACGCAGCCAGTAAAGCGGCAAGCGACCTGCTCGTGCGGAGTTACTTCGTTACCCACGGCTTGAATGCCTCGATTACTCGGTGTAGCAATAACTACGGGACACACCATTTCCCGGAAAAACTCATTCCTCTCTTTATTACCAACCTTCTTGATGACAAAACAGTTCCGCTCTACGGCGACGGGCAGAACGTTCGGGACTGGTTGCATGTGGATGACCACTGTCGCGGAATTGCCCTGGTTCTCAACAAGGGCAAGGTGGGAGAGATTTATAACATCGGGGGTGGAACAGAGTTGTCAAACACTGAACTCACCCATTTGTTGCTCGATGCGTTGGGTAAAGACGAGTCCTCCATTACTCCGGTTGCCGACCGCAAAGGCCATGATCGAAGGTACAGCGTCGACATCGGGAAAATTTCGCGCGAACTGGGGTACACCCCGCAAGTCTCTTTTTCGGAGGGACTCGCCGCCGTTGTTGATTGGTATAAAGACAATCGCGCCTGGTGGGAACCCCTGAAGACACGCTCATCTCTATGACCCGTATCGCAGTTGTCGGGGCGCAGGGGATGCTCGGCAGAGATGTTGTTGAGAGGCTCGCGCCGGAGTACGACGTGGTGGGTCTTAGCCGCGCTCAACTGGACATCACGGATGCTCAATCCGTCAACGCTGTCATCACGGAATTCGACGTAGTGGTTAATGCGGCGGCCTACACCGCTGTCGACGATGCAGAGACACACAGCGAGAAGGCATTCGCCATCAATGCGCGCGGCGCCCAAAACTTGGCCAGCCGATGTCGGGACGCCAACACCCGACTCATCCAGGTTTCCACGGATTACGTTTTCGATGGGACGAAGACTGTTCCTTATGCCGAGGACGCGCCGACCAACCCCCAGTCCGTGTATGGCGCTTCAAAGCGCGCGGGTGAAGAAGCCGTTATGGCTGAGAATCCCGACTCATCCCTTATCGTGCGAACATCATGGTTATACGGTGTGCACGGCACAAGCTTTCCTCGATCAATCTTGCAGGCCGGCCTCACCCGCGACTATCTAGATGTCGTCAACGACCAATGGGGTCAGCCAACGTGGACTGTTGATGTAGCGGAAATGATTGCGCAACTGGTCAAGGCTGAAATCGGGGCGGGTGTTTTCCACGCCACCAATGCGGGCGCGACCACCTGGCACGCATTCGCCACCGCGCTTTTTGACCTCGCCGGCTGGGACACTGCGAGAGTCCGAGAAACAACAAGCGCTGCTTTCACAAGGCCGGCAGCTCGGCCCGCCTGGTCGGTGCTGGGGCATGACGGATGGACCGACCGGGGCCTCCCAGCGCCACGGCCATGGGAAGAGGCACTCACCGAAGCGTGGGCCACCGGGTTATCCCAGTTCGCGGTTCCGAAGCAATCGGCGTGACCATGCCTGACTACGCCATAGTCGCTATCGGCTACGAATCACAGGCCGAATGGGAGGGATTTTTTGAGAGCCTCTCTCACTCGACTATCCCGCCGAAATCGATTGTCGTGGTTGATAACTCTCCGCAACCCTCCCTCGTCCAGTCACGCTGGCGGTCTCTTCCGCTAACCGTCCTGCACGCACCAGAAAATCCCGGATACGGCGCGGCCGCAAACAAGGGAATGGCCGAGATTGGCGACCGCGTTGACTGGGTCGTGATTTGCAACCCCGATGTGCGTCTCCTCCCCTCCACGATGGAGGATCTGCTGTCCGAAAGAACTGCGTTTGACCAGGCCGCGGTCTTCGGGCCATCCGTGCTGACCTCTGAGGGCTCCGTATACCCGTCCGCGCGCGAGATTCCCGGTATAAGAATCGGCGTGGGACACGCCCTCTTCTCAAGAATCTGGCCGTCAAACCCGTGGACTGCACGCTACCTCGGTACCTACGGTAATGAGGAGCCTCGTTCGGTCGGTTGGCTCTCGGGATC
>CAKZKU010000240.1 GCA_937124545.1 uncultured Microbacteriaceae bacterium
ACGCCATTTCCGCTCACGGCATCGAAAACCAAGAAACGCTTGGTTCCCGGTGATGGGTATCAGGATGCCTCCGTTTGGGCCTTCAATCGCTCAGTTCCAGGGCCTGAACTCCGGTTCAAGAAAGGAGAGACCTTATCGGTTGATTTTTTCAATCAGCTTGACGAAGGGTCATCCGTTCACTGGCATGGAATTCGGAATATCAATGCCATGGACGGTGTTGCCGGTCTGACACAACCTGAGGTGATGACTGATGGGCAGTTTCGGTATGAGTTTCCTTTGAAGGACTCAGGAACATACTGGTATCACAGCCATGCCAAAACCTGGTCTCAAGTCGCACGCGGTCTTTATGGGCCTCTCATTGTGGAAGACGAGTCTGACCCGGCAGTGGATCAAGATATCGTGCTGATGATTGATGACTGGCTACTGTCTGATGATGGCACCATTGATGAGGCATCCTTCGGCTCTCTGCATGATTGGTCTCATGGGGGACGTTTGGGTAATTGGTTGACCGTCAATGGGCAATCCCACCCGACCATCGATGTTCCGAAAAATGCGCGGATTCGATTACGACTCATTAATGCAGCCAATGCGCGGATTTTTGGTCTGAATATTCCAGCCAGCGCCTTTTTAATTGCCGAGGATGGCTACCCGACTCCCGTCCAACCCATGCAGGATGTGGTTTTAGGACCCGCCCAACGGGCTGACTTCATTGTTGATTTAGGTGACACCAACCTCACCATCAACGAAACCCTCAACGGCGGTCCCTACCCTGCTGTGACCCTGAATGTGATTGAGACCAATCAATCACTGGTCACTAAAGAGATTCTCAAGCAACCCACATTAGAATCACCGCCAACGTCCATTGATGTTGCGATTCCACTCCATATGCAAGGTGGAGCAATGGGCAACTTACGAGAGGCCACCTTCGGCGGCCAACTACGACCGATTCGTGAGCTTGCTCAGACCTACGGCAAAGCGTGGGCTTTTAATGGAAAAATTGGAGAACACCACGACCACTTGGCCAAGATCAACATCGGCCAGGCCGTCAGCATCGAAGTCTGGAACGACACTCGATGGAATCACGCCATGCACCTTCATGGGCACCATTTCTGGATTCAGACCGAGGATGGCGAATTTCTTGATGGAAAGCGTGATACCTACCTGTTCCAACGTGGTGAAAAAGCAAATCTGGTCTTTATCGCTGACAACCCAGGGCTTTGGTTATTCCACTGTCATATGCTTGAACATCATGCGGCAGGAATGGCCGGAGTGATCGAGATCTCATAAAAAAAGCCACCCAAGGGTGGCTTTTTCGCACCTACTGCCAATCAGAGGACTGCTTTGTCGTCCACCTCAGGTAGAACCGCATTCAAAATGATACTGATGAAGGCAACAGGTAACAGTCCTGAACTCAGCAAGACCTTCAATGTTGACGGCAGATGCTGAAGGGCTTCAGGAACCGCCTGCAGGCCCAAACCAACCGACAGAGCGACAGCCAAGATCACCATATTTCGGCGAGTCCAAACCACATCTGAGAGCATGTTGATACCGGCTGCAACAACCATACCGAACATCACCACAACGCCTCCGCCAAGGACGGCAATCGGCATGGATGAAATCAATGCCCCAATTTTTGGAACCAAGCCACAAATGATGAGAAACACAGCGCCCAACGTCACCACAACTCGACTCATCACTCCAGTGAGGGCAATCAAGCCGACGTTCTGACTAAATGAAGTGTTGGGAAGTGCGCCAAAAAACCCAGCCAACGCCGTTCCAAGACCATCGGCAAACGTGCCTCCTGAGAGCTCTTTATCAGTAGCTTCTCGACCAGCACCACCCTTGGTCACTCCAGAGATATCACCCACGGTTTCAATCGCACTGACAATACTGATCAACATGATGCCGATGATCGCTGCCGCGTTGAATTCGATCCCGAAGTTCAATGGATTCGGAAGCGCAAACCAAGAGGCCTTGGCGATATTCCCAAAATTCACCATACCCATCGGAATTGCCACCAAATATCCAGCGATCAAGCCCAATAGAATTGCTGCTGTGGATAGCATCCCGCGAGCGAAAAATTTCAGACCCAAGGACACCACAATCACAACCAACGCGAGGAACCAATGATCAAATCCGCCGAACTCTGGCTTCCCCATCAAAGGCACGCCACCGGCGGCATATTTAATTCCCGTCGGTAATAACGCAAGCCCGATCGAGACCACAACCAAGCCTGTGACCAACGGCGGGAGAAGGTTACGAATACGGGCAACAAAGGTCCCCAAAAAGGCATGGAACAGACCGCCAATGATAATCCCACCAAACAACGCCCCTAATCCGGCGGTTTTGACCACAGGAATCATCACTGGGATAAACGCAAAACTGGTGCCTTGCATGATTGGGAGACGCGCCCCAACGGGACCAAACCCGATGGTTTGAAACAGTGTTGCGATCCCTGCAAACAACATACACATCTGGATTAAGTACACCAGATCTGGAGACCCGAAACTGAATCCGGCCGCCAAGCCAATAATGATTGCCGGGGTAAAGTTACTAACAAACATCGCTAGAACGTGTTGAAGTCCAAGCGGAATTGCCTGGCTCATGGGTGGCACGGAATCTGGATTCCGTAAATCCTCTGCCGA
>CAKZKU010000241.1 GCA_937124545.1 uncultured Microbacteriaceae bacterium
GGAGCAATGCAGCGACGTTGAACTTGAAAAAGTGGCTGTCTCTTCGTTGGTCAGCCATCGAAATAAGCTTGTAATTACACTCTTGTTCCCATTTCACAAGCCACCGCATGAGGCAGTTTGACAAATACGCAAGGTTTTTTTGCTCAAGGCTGTTGTAGCTCACGCTGGAATCATCGCCGAGAATTGATTCGAGCAGGAAAAGTAGAGCCGTTTCTTGCCTCTGGAATCGCCTCTGATCCACCCACTGAGCATCCGACGCACTCATTTCCATCACGTTCGCCTTGACACCCTCACGAAGCAGGGCCGTTCTACCCCGGTTGTCTAGGCCTTGGTGAATTTTGTTGAAGTTGTCAAGCATTTCGCGAGCGTCTTTGTCATCGCGAAGCGTGCCTTGGGGAGCTTCTAGCACCACGCTTGGCTTGCTGCCGTTGGCAAAGTCAACGCTCGCGGCCTTCTCTTGGCCAAGCCCAAGCCCGAAGACGTTTTTCGCAACTTCAATCAGCGAAAGCCCGCAAACGCCATTGAACCCGAGCCCTGGAATGTGCAGAACGTCCACATCTGGAATCTTGTATTCCTTGCCGTGGTTTGTTCCATGCGCTGTGCCACCGACTGCATTCAGCCTGTCATCAATGTCCAGCGTCACTACATGCCACTTTTCACCCATTACCATTTTGGTTTCGGTTCGATCTGGTGGCAGTGGGATAAGCTCCACCGGAACACCATTACGGCGAATAATTGCCGCTCGACCATCGCCCCACAATAGAGCATGAGCCATCATGCACTCTTTGAACTGGATAGCCGTCTGGTATCCGTTTGGCCGCGTTTTTAAGAGCGAGTAACCTGGACGATCCTTTGCCGGTTCCGCGCCTCGCTCTAGTCTCCGATGAAGAACGAGCGGCAATTGCCCCACATGCCCCGCAATCTTGTTGACTGCATACCAAACCGGAGCATAGCCAATTGCATTGGCTGGCGTGACTCGAATGCCTGAGTCCGACTTTCGGAACGACATTGAATCCACAAGCCACCGAGCGGGGTTTGCAACTCCGCTGTTGAAAAACTTGGCAACTGTGCTTTTTATCCAACTAATCATCGAACCGTCCTAAATAATGCAAAGCGATCCGCTTGGTCGCTGTGGTGCCACCATCGCCCGACGATACGCCATTACCATCGCGACAACCGGGTCGATCTTATCGTTGCTGCTTCGCTTGTCGAACATCCATCTGTCATTGCGATCACGAACCAGGACCGCATTGCCGATCGACCAACGAAGCAACGGGCAGCCAGTGTGCGTCAATCTTCCGTCCTGCATTGCTTGCATGAAGTCGTTGATAGGCTCATGGAACATCGAGCAGTTTTGAGCCATTGAAGCAATGGTGATCCCCTCCTGGGATATCTCCTCGCTCAACTGCTGACCGTTATAAGGATCGTAAGCCACATCATTGATTGGGTATTCCCGACAAGCCTCCACCACCTCTCCTATTTCTTGTTCAGATAAAACAGTTCCGCTGGGGTTTCCTGGATTCGTTAGAACCACCATGCGTGGTGCCTTGTCCAGGCTTGCCATCGTGTGCTTGAGCAAGATGATATCGGGTTTGAGTGACGTGGGGTTGAAAGAGGCGACTACAACCCGTGCCCCCGCCAGCTGAATACCAAGTCTGTGAGACATATAAAAGGGGGCGAGCAGTATGGCGGGCGAGTCAGCGTCGAGCAGGGACAGCGCGGCGTTGATAAATGCTTGTTGTGCACCGCACGTTATCATGATCTCTTGTCCCTCGAAGCTGGGTGTGGGCAGGACAAGAGTTAGGAGAAGGAACAAGCAGACAGCATGAGTATGCAGGATAGGGACAAGGTTACGTGAGGGATTGGTTCGAATACGAGCATTATCTTGTCTAGGTTGCGATTCAACTTGAAGGGAGGTGCGCTCTAAGACCCCTCTGATTACTGGTTACCTAAGTCCTCGCTTCTGCAGCTGCTTCCGGATGCTTTCCCGCAGATCTTCGTAGCCCATGATGCTGGAGTACAGGTGGTTGTCTGAGTCTGCAAGTGACGACTGCAGTTGAGTCACAGACTCCTCTGGA
>CAKZKU010000242.1 GCA_937124545.1 uncultured Microbacteriaceae bacterium
ATCACGGCCATGGGACTGGCGTTGATGAGCATGTCACCATTCGTCCTGCCGACCAGGACTGCGGCCGGGCTCATCGGAAGCGTCCTGAACCGATCGATGATTCCATCTTTGAGGTCTTGGGCCATCGCTGAGCCGGAATAGGTGGAACCAAAGACCACCGTCTGGGCAAAGATTCCGGCCATCAAAAATTCGACGTACGAGCTTCCCGGAATGTCGATGACCCCGCCGTACACATACGTGAACAGAAGAACGAACATGATCGGCTGGATCAGCGTGAACACCAGGATGTCCGGCACGCGCCGAATTTTCAGGAGGTTTCTCCGGGTTGTCACCCAACCATCGGAGAGAAACCGCGTGACAGGGGTGGAGTTTGACATCGTGGTGTTGCTCATGCGGAAACCTCTTCTGCCGTGTGGCCGGTGAGCTGAAGGAAGACGTCATCCAGCGTGGGTCGGCGCATTCCCGCATCGTTGAGCTCGATGCCAGCGTCAGCGAGGTCTTTGAGCACAACCTGCAACGTCTTCGCAGCATTCTCGACAGGGCCCACCAGGGTGCGATCATCGGCACTGATCGTGACATCGCCCTGGGCGTGCTTCTGGAGAATCTCTCGCGCGCGGGCTTGATCGGAAACGTCGTGAATAGTGATTTCCACGCGCTGTCCTCCGACCAGGAGCTTCAGTTCATCGCTCGTTCCCTGAGCAATGACTTTCCCTTCGTCGATTACCGCAATGTTGTCCGCCAACTGGTCCGCTTCTTCGAGGTACTGGGTCGTCAGCAAGACCGTAGTTCCGTCGGCCACCAACTTTTTGATGACATCCCACAGCGCTAAACGGCTCCGGGGATCCAGGCCCGTGGTGGGCTCATCCAAAAACAGCACCGGCGGATTCACCACTAAGGCTCCCGCCAAGTCGATGCGGCGACGCATGCCCCCGGAAAACCCTTTGACAACGCGGTCACCGGCTTCCACCAGATCAAACATGTCAATGAGCTCCCGCGCCCGCGCGCGAGACGCCGCCGGGCTGAGGTGATAGAGCCTGCCGACCATGTCAAGGTTCTCAAAACCCGTCAGGTTCTCGTCCACCGCCGCATACTGTCCGCTCACGCCAATCATGCGTCGGATAGCTTCCGGGTTTGCGACAACATCAACGCCATCGATGTGTGCTGAACCAGAATCTGGCTCGATCAGAGTGGTCAAAACCTTAACTGTTGTGGTTTTGCCGGCGCCGTTGGGTCCCAACAGGGCCTGGACGCTGCCTTTGGGCACACTCAGTGACAAGTCATCAAGGGCAGTGACGGTATTTTTTCCCGCCTGGTAAGTCTTGACGAGGTTGTGGGCCTCGATAAATGCTTCGGTCACACGACCATCTTTCTTCTGTTGGAACATCAATAACGCTAAACCACCAAGCTGAGCAGGATGTGCTCGAATCAGCGCCTCCATCCCCCACAATAGGGAACATGTCCGCACCAATAATCGGCCTCACCACCTACCGAACACCCGGTCAGATGACCATTTACGACGGTGAACTTGCGGTGTTGCCCGCTCAGTATGTCGAGGCGGTCACCCGAAGCGGGGGCTTGGCTCTACTGCTCCCACCTCAAGAGGTGAGCTCCGAGCAAGCAGTGGAGATTATCCGCCGTCTCGATGGGCTCCTCGTAACGGGTGGGGCCGATATTAACCCGGCACGGTACGGCCAGGAAACCCACCCCAAAACGGCGGAACCCGAGGATCTGCGAGACAACTTTGAGGACGCCCTCTTGACGGCGGCCCTGGAAAACGGCGTGCCCGTGTTGGGTGTCTGTCGCGGCGCACAGATGATCAACGTTCATCTCGGTGGCACCTTGCACCAACACCTACCCGAAGTCGTCAACCACGATCGGTATCGCGTTGGTGACGGAGTGTTTCATGCCGAGAAAATGACCCTTTCCGAGGGCTCCGAACTCCACCGGCTACTTGGCTCACACGCCGCCGGACACGTCTACCACCACCAGGCCATTGACCAGGTGGCACCTGGATTGACGGTCACCGCTCGCGGTTTTGACGGAACTATTCAGGGCATAGAGCGCGCCGGCCAACCCTGGTGTGTCGCCGTGCAGTGGCACCCCGAAGAGAACCTCGAGGATGTTCGCGTCTTCCAGGGCCTCATCGAGGCCGCTTCTCGCTAAATCGTCGAAGCGTCAATCACGAAGCGGTAGCGAACGTCGCTCTCCACGACGCGATCCCACGCTTCGTTGAGGTAGTCAGCGTTGATTACTTCGATGTCGGAGACGATGTTGTGCTCCGCGGAGAAATCGAGCATCTCCTGCAACTCCGACACCGGCCCGATCGTGCTGCCTGCAATCCGGCGGCGTTGGAGCAAAACTGAGAAGGCTTTGATGGCGTAAGGCTCGGGCGCAATTCCGACCATCACCAAGGTGCCATCAAGCTCCAACAACTCGAGGTATAGGTTCAAATCTAAGGGAGCGGAGACCGTGTTGATCACCAGGCTGAATTCCTTCGCGTGGGTCGTGAAAACAGTTTCGTCCTTCGTCACCACAAAGTGGTGAGCCCCCATCGCCAACGCGTCCTCTCGCTTGCTTTCCGAGTGGGAGAACACCGTGACCTCGGCGCCCATCGCGACGGCATACTTCACGCCCATGTGTCCGAGTCCACCTAGTCCCACAATCCCAACCTTCACGCCGGGCCCTGCGCCAAATTTCTTCAGCGGGGAGTAGAGAGTAATTCCCGCACAGAGCAGGGGCGCAGCCGCCGCGGGGTCCAGCGACTCGGGAACTGACACCACGTAGTCCTCGTTAACCACGATGCCGGTCGCGTAACCGCCCTGGGTAATTCCGTCACCCGAACGCTCAGGGGTGTTGTACGTGCCGGTGAAACCTTCTTCGCAGTAGTTCGTCATACCCGAAAGACAGTTCTTGCAGGTCCGACAAGAATCAACGTAGACACCCACGCCCACTCGCTGTCCCACCTGGAACTTGGAAGCACTTTCTCCAAGCCCCGACACACGACCAACGATTTCGTGCCCGGGCACACAGGGGAAAGTGATGTCGCCCCATTCGCTTCGCGCTGTGTGAATGTCGGAGTGGCATACGCCAGAAAACTCAATCTCAATCGCGACATCACCGGCACCCAGATCTCGTCTGGTGAAGTTCCACGGGGTCAGTGGGGCTTTTTCTTCGAGTACGGCGTAGGCGCGGACATCCATGGGGTTCTCCTCAGATCGGGTGTGGCTCCATTCTGCCCGAAAGCTCCTAGGCTTATCCGGTGATTGTGGAACTCGAAATAACAGCGATGGC
>CAKZKU010000243.1 GCA_937124545.1 uncultured Microbacteriaceae bacterium
GTCCACTGTGACGCCCCACTGTCCGTCAACGCCAATGTGTGCCCCGCGTGTAATCAGCCCGCTGGGCCTGCCTGACGGAGGGCGCGAGTAGCTCTTTAGCCTTCGCGGAGAATTTCCAGCGCCGCCATCGCGGCATTGTGACCGCCAATTGCGCTGACTCCGCCGCCGCGGATGGCGCTGGCGCCGGCCAACAGAATGTGGGGGATGCCGGAGTCAACACCCCAGCGAGTGGCGGGAGTTGACACGGTGACGTCATCGGGAATGTAGGGCAGGCTGAGCGGCTGGTGAAAGATATTGCCGCCAGGAAGCCCCAGTGATTGTTCGAGATCAATCGTCGTTTTGGTCTCGATGCACGCTTCCCCCGCGGCGTCTTTCATCACGCACGCTTCAATGGGCTCGGCGAGAACACTGTTCAGCGAATCGAGCACCCGGGCTGCGAGGTCTGCCCGAACAACATCGGGATCTCTCCCTGCGATGAGGCTGTGGGGAACGTTGAGGGCAAATACTGTCAGCGTCTGGGCGTCGGTGTCCCGGAGCGCTGGACCCAGAATGCTCCTATCACTCAGCGTGTGGCAATAGATTTCGCAAGGAACCACATCCGGAATCAGTCCGGACTGCGCTTGGCCGATAGATGTCGCTAGTTGCGACCCCGATTCGTTGATGTGGAAGGTTCCACCAAAGGCCTCTTCGGCACTGACCGTGGTGTCTGCCAGTTGAGGCAGACGGCTCAGCATCAGGTTCACCTTCACTTGCGCCCCCTCAATGGCGGGCTCCGGAAGTGGGCGCTCGGCAAGCGTGTGCGCGGTTGCCCGGGATGCGCCCGAGATCACCAGACGCCCCTGGGTGGTGACCTCTTGCCCGTCGTGCAAGAAATGAACCACGGAATCATCACCAATCCTGGTGACCCGCGCACCAGTGACAATTCTTGCGCCGGCCAGTCGTGCAGATTTTTCAAGCGCACTACTGACGCTTCCCATTCCGCCGGTGGGGACATCCCAATCTCCGGTACCCCCGCCAATCACGTGATAGAGAAAACACGCGCGCATCGCAGAATCGTCATCGCCGTCGGGGAAGGTTCCAATGAGCGCGTCAGTCAGCACGACACCTCGAACGATGTCGTTGTCAAATGTCTCGTTCACGAGAGTAACGATGGGCGTTTCGATGAAACGTCCGTAGAGATTGCGCCCGGGGGACGCTAAATCCAGCAATCGCCGGAACTCTTCCCTGGTCATCATGGGTTCGGTCATAGTCGGGAAAAGTGACGCGGCGATGACCTGGGTGTCTCGGTAAAAATCGAGCCACCGCATGTAGTCATCGCCCGCACCGATGGCCTCAAAGGATGCTCTTGTGCGCTCGGCGTCTTCTGCGTCAATTAGAAGCCCACGGTCGGTCCCGGGAACCGGGGTGTAGGACGAATAGCGCCGTCTAATCAGCGGGATGTCGAGATCGAGGTCTTCCCTAATGCTCTGGGGCATCAAACTCACCAGATAGGAGTAGCGCGATAAACGTGCATCGACACCCGAAAAAGCTTGCGCTGACACCGCCGCGCCGCCGACCGCCGGGGCTTGTTCGAGGACAGTAACCGAATAGCCCGCTCGGCCGAGATACGCAGCTGCCGCGAGCCCGTTGTGGCCCCCGCCGACCACGACAACATCACAGTGCTGTTGTGCGGGTTCGGCCATTCCTTCATCCTAAATCGCGAAGGGACCGACCGCCGCGGTGTGCCCGTTTTCTTCGGGCCACGGCGATGGAGCCTTTGTCAAGGGATCACCAAGCCCTGTGGCGGGCGAGATCCTCACGGAGATCGCCCGCAAAATTCAGGGCGCCAGGATGGGGTTTAGTCAGCACACTGACCAGTAGGAATAACAGTGTGCTGATGGTTGCTACCGCACCCACGAGAAGCGGATTGAACACGCTCACTCCTTGAATAAGCGCGAGGTAGACGGCAGTGAGGGATCCACCGGTGAGCGAGGACAGCGCACCCCAGTGGGTAGAGCGCTTCCAAAAGAATGCTCCGACAATGGTCGGCACCATCACCATGAGGCCGGCGGCTGAGAGCGAGGCCAATTGGTCGACGATGTCGGTGGAACGGAGTGCGAAATAGCTAGCGAACACAATCACGACGACCACGACGACCCGTCCGGTAAGAATTTGCGCTTTGTCGTTGAATGCTTTCCGAGGCGCAAAATCGCGCGCAATGAGGGAGCCCATGGTCAGAGCAATGGAATCCAGGGTTGAAATCGCCGCGGCCAGGATGCCGACAATTAGGAACAACACCACGGGCAACGGGATGATCCCACTGGTCAATAGAGCGGGCGTTGCCGTGGAGGTGTTCTCGAGCCCGGGGGCAACCTGGAGGGAGGCAAAACCCCAAATGATGGATACCTGGGTGAATATGAGCCCAAACGCGAGCACCCACAAAATCATGTTCCGCATCGAGCGGAAGTCTTTGACAATGAACAGCCGTTGGGCCACCTGCGGGTTTGAGATTGCGAAGAAAAACCACGGTAACGACAGCGCGATGAAGGTGCCCATACTCCACAGACCCGGCCCGGGCACTTCCAACCACAAGCTACGGGAGTCGATTGTTGCCTCAAGAAATCCGGGAATCCCGCCCAGTCCGGCGATCGCAAAGGCCAGCGCAACGAGCGCTGACACCATCATCATCACGGCCTGGGCGGCATCCGTCCAGGCAACCGATCGGAGGCCTGCAAACAGAGTCCACGCAATCGCGAGCGCGGCGCCGATAAGCACGGCTTGGAACAGGTCGAACGAGTTGTCCGTGACACCGGAGAGCAGTAGTCCAATGCCGGCCATTTGTGTCGTGCAGTAGGGCAACAGGAACACGATGGAAATGATGGCCATCAACCTCGCCACACGGCGGTCGGCAAATCGCGCACCGAACATTTCAGCGGGCGAAACGAAACCCCATTTTTTCGACGCCAGCCAATAGCGGGGTGCAAACACGACCAAAAGACTCAGTCCTGCGAAATAGATCAGCTCAAATCCGAGCGCCCCGATCCCTCCGCGGTAGGTGAGCCCGGTCAGCACGACCAGCATGTAGGCGGAGTAGGTGGTAGCCGCGTAGCTCAAGCCCGCGACCACAGAACCCGTCGACCGCCCCGCCAGAAAGTAATCCGTTGCCGTTCCCTCGTTAGCCCGGGTGGCCACCACAGAGAGGGTGATGCCAAAGACAGTGAAGATTCCGATGGCTACCCAGATCAGCCAAGAGTCAATCACTCGTCGTCCCTCCAGCTGCGCACGCCCCAGAAGACAAAGAGCGCGATCACGAGCGAGAACCCGGTCCAAAAAAAGTAGGTCGCAAGAGGGTCATTAATGAAGGGAATGAGTGCGTAGGGAACCACAATCGCGAGAACAACGCTGATTCCGACCACCGCCAGCCAGGCGCCAAAGCCTCGCCTGCGACGCAGGTTTGGCTGTGACTTTGTGGATTCCACGACTATTCCTAACCGACGCATGTGATACCCCACTGTATCCGTGCCACTTTCTGGTCTGAACCCACTACTCCAACAGGGCTTAGCGTCGAATTCTCATGCGGCTTTGGTACCTTCTGCTCATGAAATTCTTTGGTTTTCTCCTGGCACTTCCTATGTTGGTGGCGGGGTGCGCCTCCGCGGACAACGCTGGTGAGTCCGTCGAGGAAACAGTGATGGAGTCTTCCGAGCAGGAGACGCGGTTGGCTGATGATGTCGAGGCTGGCGAAGACTGGACCGACACCCCCGACGGAGAGCAGGAAGGGCCTTTGATCGGAGCGCTTACCGTGGAGGCCGTCTCCGCTAACGACTCTGAAGAAAGCTGCTGGAGCATTATCGATGGGTCGGTGTACGACCTCACCGACTGGATCTCCCAGCACCCCGGTGGCTCGAGTCGAATTCTGGGCCTGTGCGGTGGCGATGGCACGTCACAGTTCCAAGGAAAGCATGGTGGCTCGCCAAGCCCCGAGGCCACACTAGATCGTTACCTGCTGGGAGCACTCGAAACTCCGTAGGCCCCGGGAAGCTGTGCCGCAGACGGAGGGTCGCGGGGCGCGATTGCGCTATTTTTGGGGGTGCCCTCGAGAAAGCAGTCGACGTGAGCCTCCACATCCACAAGCCCTACGTCCTGCTCATGGGGGATGAAAACGACCCTATTTATGCCAAAACGGGCCTCGGTATTGCCCAGTGGGACGCTGACAACTGCGTGGGGCAGGTCCGCCTAGGCCCGGACACAGTGGATGCGGGTCTGCCCGATGTAACGCTCGAGCAGGCACTTCAGACAGGAGCTCGCACCGTGGTTCTCGGGGTTGTCGTCATTGGCGGCATCATTCCTCCTGCCACACTTTCTGTGTTGCGAGAAGCCCTGGAGCAGGGGCTTGATGTTGCGGCGGGAATGCACCAGCGTCTTGCCGACGTGCCGGAGTTGGCTCAGGCAGCTCAGCTCTCGGGCGCCCGCATCATCGACGTTCGGGTACCGCCGGAGAACATCCCCGTGGGGACCGGAAAACGACGGACCGGGAAACGGCTGATCACAGTCGGAACCGACTGTGCCCTGGGCAAGAAATATACGGCGCTAGCACTCGCCCGCGAGATGGCGGATCAGGGCTTTGATGTTGATTTTCGTGCCAGCGGGCAAACAGGAATTCTGATTTCCGGCGAGGGGATTCCCATCGATTCTGTGGTTTCCGACTTTGTCTCGGGGGCAGCAGAGCTCCTGTCTCCTGCGGCAGCATCAGAGAAACACTGGGATGTTATTGAGGGACAAGGCAGTCTCTTTCACCCGGGCTACGCGGCTGTCACTGCAGGGTTGCTGACCGGATCACAACCCGACGCTTTTGTGGTGTGTACCGATGCCACCCGCTCCCACATGGCGGGGTGGCCCGATTTTCCGCTACCGAGCATCGGGGAAGTCATCGAGCTCACAATGCTGATGGCTAAGCGGGTGAATCCCGATGTTCGCTGTGTCGGGATCAGCGCTAATACTTCGGGGCTTGCCCGCGAGGAAAGAGAGCCCTACCTCGATCGCCTGTCGAAGGAGTGGGGTCTGCCGGCCGTTGATCCGCTTGATGGCGCAGTGGCGCCCCTCGTTGACGCCCTGCGGGAGTGGTGACACCCGTGGAAATGACCGTCGAGGAAAAGACTTTCCCTCTAGCGGCACCCTTTTCGATAACAGGTCATACGTTTACGGATCTACACACCGTGTGGGTGGGCTTGGAAGCCAACGGCGCGAAAGGACGCGGGGAAGGCACAGGGTCTTACTACCTGGGGGAGACCCCAGCAACAATCAGCGCAGAGCTGGAATCTGTTCGAGAGCAGGTCGAAGCGGGTATCACCCGGGAAGAACTAGCGGTCCTTCTCCCGCCGGGCGGCGCGCGCAACGCGCTGGATTGTGCACTGTGGGATCTCGAGTGCAAAACGACGGGGTCCACAATCTGGCAAGTGCTTGACCTTGTTCCGCGCCAGCTCACCACCGTTGCCACCCTTGGGGTTG
>CAKZKU010000244.1 GCA_937124545.1 uncultured Microbacteriaceae bacterium
TCGGTGCGGGCTCGGCAAAGATCGCGGACGGCTTCGTCAAGAGCGGGTGGAATGCGGACTTCGACGATGTCACCGTTGCGGAAGAGCTTGGCGATTTTCTTGGCGTCGCGCTTGTCGGTTTTGATGCGTTCGTTGGGTTTGCGTTCGGTCTTGGAGGGCGACATGACGACGCATTCAACTTTGAGTTGGAGGAGTCGTCGGGCGAGGACGAATCCGGTCGGCCCGGCTTCGTAGCACACTTTGAGATCCTGAAGTTTGACCTTCAGTTTTTTGGCGAGAGCACGAAGGGCGCGTTCGGCGGCGAGGTTGGTGCCGCCGCAGGAACCGTGGAAGGTGGCCTCCTGGCGTGAGCCCTCTTGAGTGTAGGCGATGGCGATTGAATCCTTGTGGACATCGAGTCCGATGTAGTAGTCTTTGGTCATGGCGTATCTAGGTATTTTTCTTACATTGTTGGATAGGTCTCACTGCCCCCGTGGCGGAGAGATAGCCCACGAAAACCCTAGATGCGCCGCTTTCTCTTTCAAGGTTCGCGCACCTCGTGAACTGCAACCATAGAATCTCTCTCAAAAAATGGATCTCCCCACGTTACTTGAGCAGGTAGGTCGTCCCTGCACGAAATTCGAGGCAGGCGGATTCCGCCCTACTAACGAGATCGAAGAATCTTGGCTCGGACGTGTTACCCATTTCCTGCCAGAAGAAGAGGTTCCCGTGGACAAGCACGGCAATCGAATGATGGAGCTGGGTCAGTTCTATTTGCCTGCACTACCACACGTCCCGGCATCGCTCTCTGAGGTCTCCCTTTTGACTGCATTTATTTCACCCGAACTCGAAGGCGACTCTGATCTCATGGAGGGATGCTTTGAGATTCGAGAGTATCGGGACATTGGCCAACTCGTGCGCAAGGAACACACGAACGACGGAGCAGGGCTGAAGCCGTTCCCTCTGCGCCCGGAACTTGTGGACGCAGATCATCCAGTCTGGGATGGCGGCGGTTTGTCGCCCGAGCAGGAAGACGCCTTTCTCGCGCTCGAACGAAGCAAGGAGATTTCGAATTACTACGACGTCACATCACATGTCTATGAGCATAAGTTTGGCGGCTACCCATCGTTCTGCCAGTCAGGAGTCGACCTTCATCCCCATGAGTTTGTATTCCAGGTCTCATCGGACGCGAAGATTCAACTCAACGTCATCGACAATGGGAGCCTGACTTTTTGGCGTCATCCAGATGACGGAACGTGGAAGCTCTACTACGATTTCTACTAGCAACGACCAAGAGAGAACAAGCGGGTGGACACCAACCGCCTACACGTCCCGAGTCGACATGCCCCTCTTAACTCAAACCTTTAACCCTGTTGCGGATTGGCGCTGCCTGTAGGCGGCGGGTCACCCTTGACGTTGAACTAAAAATTCTTGCGAATTTAAAAGTCATCAGAAGCGAAGGGTCGCATCGGGGCTTGTAGGGACTTAGAAAGGTGTTTGCATGAACACTTATGAGTGGGGCAGGTGTTAATGATCTTCTTCGGAATTTTCGATCAAAATGGCCCGGAGGATTGAGCGAGTCGCAGTATTCCACCCTCAATCTTATCGCCCACTGTCGCCATGGTGAATTGGGCTTCAACCGGGCGGAATGTTCCGGCTGTCATCGGGGTGAGTGGTATCCCAGTTCATGCGGCGACCGTCATTGTCCTCGCTGTCTCGGACCACGGCAGGCCTCGTGGTCCGAGTCGGTTTGCGAACGCCTTGCGGACTGCCCGCACTTCCATGTCGTCTTCACAGTGCCGACGAAGTGGCACGAGTTCTTCGAACTCAACTACCGTCGGGCGAGCGAAATCTTGTTTGCGTCGGCGGCGGAAACCTTGCGGACTTTCCAGAAGAACAACTGGAAGATGGAAGGTGCGTTTTTTGGTGTTCTCCACACCTGGGGCAGCCAATTAAACTGGCATCCCCATCTGCATGTTTTGGTGAGCGCCGGAGGGAGGGATCTGGAAACCGGGCGATGGAAGCAGGCACGGGCAAACTATCTTTTTGCGGTGAAAGTGATGTCGAAAATCTTTCGTGGGATCATTTTGAAGAAGATCGAAGAGGTGGATGAGGAAAAGGAAATCGTTTGGCCTGCGGGATTGGCCTCGTTGGAACAGAGGTGGGATTGGCGCTTGGGACTGGCCCGTGCGGGTTGGAATATTTTTAGCCGCCCCACGCTGGGCAATACCCGGGCGGTGGTGCGCTATCTGGCCCGCTACACCAGCAGGATCGCGATCAGCAACCACCGGATTCGTGGCATTGATGAGGAGAAAAGTGAGGTGATCTTTGAGTGGAAGAACTATCGAGCGGATGGCCGGAAAGAAGAAAAGACCCTATCGATCGCGGCATTCCTGCATCGTTTTTGCCGACATCTGGTGCCCAAAGGGTTCCGGCGTATTCGCTACTATGGCTGGTTGGCGGGAGGGAAGGATCGCCTCTCGAAAATTCCGAATGCCCCGAAGAATTGCGTTGGCGAGAAGGCTGCCAAACGAGAGTCCAAGGTCTGCGAGCATTGCCAGGGAAAGGAGTGGAAGTTTCATTGTTTCTACACCATTCGGACGGCGTTGATGCAAAGTTTCAGCATCAGTCAAGGGTCTCGAATTGCTGGCGAAGGGAGCTTTTCCCTAGGCGCGACGAGAGCGCCGTGATAAACAGTTCAACAAGAGGATGAATCGAACGCCGGGAACCCGAAACCTGGCTTCTTGCCGACAAGTCGGCTTCGATTATCCAAAACGTTTAAGAAAATGTCCTTCATCCTAGCCTCCAATCGAGACCACGACTCCATCGGCGAGGCGCGCAAGAATTGGGACGACTACCAAGCCCATCTTGAAGCGCTCAAAGACAAGTTTCCCGCGTCGGCTTTCAAGATCGCCACATCGAGTTGGTGGTATTAGTTCGACCTTCCCGAGGCTCCCCATGATTTCCGGCTCATCGCGTTCCGAATGGGTGATCACGGAGCGCCCATCTGGGACAATCAGCAGTTCTCGTGGATCGAGATCGAGCTGCATTCTGCGTATTCTGGGACGATCGTGCGGCGCTACCCAATGGTGTATCGCTACGAACTGAGGATGGCGGAAGTGTCGCAGGGGATTCACGGTGACTGGAGGTATGACGAGTTCACGCTGACCGATGGAGGGAATCTATTGCATACTATTGAGTGGGCGGATGGAGCGATATGGGTTATCGAATCCTCTGATCTCCAGCATCGTCACATCCCCGACTCCAGCGACAAAACACAAGCACAACAAGACGTCACTCCTAACGCCTGACCCGCCTCCATTTTAAGCCTTGATGACCGCTGCAACCTCAACCCACAATCGAAGCCTCGCCCCCGGTCAGGCGTAGGAGGACTCGACGTTCGCTATGAAGTGCCTGAAGAATGACCATAAGTGCCACTTCACTAGCCGCTGCAGATAATACCCTATGAAGAACCGCGTTCAGAGCGGCACGGATGAGCCGCTACCTGCCTTGTGCCGTGTCCTGTCGACACCAGGCGCGGAGCGATTGGTGATTGCGTATGGCGAACCGACCCTACGCCTCAAATTCGGTCGAGCAATCGTAGCATTGATCTTCGGCTCCGTATTTGCTGGCATCTTCCTGCACTTCGGGTTTCGCGGATGGCATGCGCTATTCGAACCAGATCTCAAAAAGAAGCTCCTGGTC
>CAKZKU010000245.1 GCA_937124545.1 uncultured Microbacteriaceae bacterium
CGGAGGGAATGGCAACAATGACCGTGTCAAAATCATACTGACCAACTAGCTGCGAAATATCTTTCCATTGGCCGCCCATCGGCACTCCACGACGCCAACGATTGGCTTTATGAGGAGAATCATCTATGAGCACTACAGGGTTGTATGGTGCATTAGGGACTTCAAGGAGTTGCGGAATCAGCGCCTCAGCTGCAACGCCAGCCCCATAAATTAGGGCCCTTCTTCCAGACCCTAGCGACTGAGTCGCTCGCAAACGCACTAATCTCAGATAGGTCCTGAGCCCTCCACTCAGCAGGAGAAAAATTGGGGCGGAGATAAAGACGGTGCTTCGGGGAAGACCCCACTCATTTCCGAACAAAACCACAGCAGAGCCACCGAACCCAGTAACGAGAAAGATGGAAAGGATCAAAGCCCGAAGTTCATCCAAAGACCCCGTCAAATATCTATTTCGGTACAGGTGAGTGAAGAATCCCAATACAAGTGACGTGACAGCCACAAACACCGCAAGAATCGCCAGTTCTAAGAAAGGAACAGACTCAAGTCTGAATTCAAAGCGAAGGACAGCCGCTAGGAGTAGAGCAACAAACCAAGCAGTCAAGTCGAATGGCACCACAACCAATCTTGTTGATTGTGGGAAACGACCTGCCGGTGGTTGAGTCTGTCTTGACACTGGTTCAGTCTAACGAGGGCGCCACCCGAACACGGTTTACTGGAAACAATCAGAACCATCAAGAAAGGAAGTCATGAACTGGTCCATACAAGGTGGAGTATTTTCCTTACAGTGAAGAAATCAATTTGGTTCATCAGCAAATACGCATCTCCTCCTAACTCGCATGGAGGCCAGAGGGGTATCAGCCTCGCAAAGGAATTTGCGAGAGCTGGGCACGATGCGGCTGTCATCACATCGACCTCAAATCACTTCGGGGCCTTCCGCACCGATGAATGGTGCGCGATCGGGCGGGGATACATCAAATCATCCTTCGAGGGAGTTCCGATGCTCGCCCACACCACGATTCCTTATAAACGAACCGCATCGGCCAGACGAGTGATCTCATGGTTACATTTTGAGTGGGGCCTCTCGCGCCTTCCAATCCGCCATCTCACCCGGCCAACCCACATCATTGTCTCAAGCCTGTCCCTGCTGTCAATCCTCAATGGGTATCGGCTCGCTCGTAAATTTGGCGCGAAGCTCGTTTTTGAGATTCGGGATATTTGGCCATTGACCCTCCAGACAGAGTTTGGTTTGTCTCAGAAGCACCCGATAGTTGCTCTTCTCTCTGCCATCGAGAGGTTTGGCTATCGAAAGTCTGATTTGGTGGTTGGCACGATGCCTAATCTGCGGGAGCATGTTCATTCCGTCTCTGGTTCTAAGCCCCGCATCGAAACCATTCCCCTAGGGATAGACGATGACCTCATGGGGCTCGTGCCCGACTACGTTCCACCTTCGCGGGATCCGAAAAGCACAATTGTGGGCTACTCCGGAAGCATTGGGAGGACAAACTCTCTTACGGTCCTGTTGGACGCGGCATTAGACATAGGTCCTGACAGGAACCTTGAGTTTCATTTTTGGGGCGCAGGTGACCTTCTAGAGAAATACCAGGAGACCTACCGTCGACAACCGCACATTCACTTTCATGGCCACCGACAGCGGTCAGATCTTTTTATGGAGGTAGCCAAATCACACCTTCTGTATCTTGCCACCGACACTTCCCCGCTCTGGAACTATGGGCAGTCCCTCAACAAACTGCTCGAATACATGATGGTAGGGCGTCCTGTCATTGCTTCCTACTCTGGTTTCCCGTCAATGATTAACGAGTCCGGCTGCGGTATTTTTGTTCCAGCGGACGACCATAGGGCCCTCGCTGGAGCCCTCCGAGATTTCCACTCCCTGCCAAGTGCGGAACTTGAGCGTCTTGGCCGCGCCGGGCGAGAATGGGTGCTTTCTAACCGAACCTACTCCCAGCTCTCAATGAGGTACCTGACGCTGCTGGAATCATCCTGACACCCGGGGTCAACGTAAAAAAGAAAAAATCAGACCACCGTCGTACGGACTTGAGTTAGGCTCTGACACGTGTGTGGCATTT
>CAKZKU010000246.1 GCA_937124545.1 uncultured Microbacteriaceae bacterium
GGAATTTCGAGAAGCCCCTTCCACAAGTAGCCCCTCTTTCGGGAATTTGAGACGTTCCAAAAACCTTTCCACTGCCTCTCCTTCGCCCGTCTTCTCCGTCAAAATAGCAGCCGATCCACCGGTCACAATGACCCGCTTCACTCTGCCCTGATGGTAAAGCTCAAGCGCTTGAGTCAGTCGATTTGCTGATTCGCTAAATTCAAATCGATCACCAAAGACTTCATTTTCCCCTCCGAATCCTCCCAAGACAATCGCTCCCTCATACTTTTGCTCAGGCAACGACGCAATTTCCACCGGACTGATTTCCCAAGCCCGATAAGCAACTCGAACAAGAAATGGATTGGTGAGCAAAACACTCCCAAAGAGGACCATCCCGACTAGACGCTTTCTTCTAGTGACACTCTTCGTAAAAAGAGCCCATAAAAGGAAAAAAATTAGCCAGCAAACCGGATTCAGCACCACCGCAAAGGCCTTGGATAAAATAAAAAACACGGGGTTGTCAGAAAAAAACTCCTAAATTAATAGGGCGAAGTATACCGCGGCATTGGTTCATCGAGAGCCACAGCCCGTAAAATATCCAGATAATCTTTCGCGAGCTGATCGCGATCAAAATGAGTAACGACATAGTCACGTCCTCGCTCGCCCTTTATCTCACAATCATTACGATCATCGAGAGCTTTTAGGAGCGCGCTCACCAAGGATTTTTCATCTTCCGGAGGCATTGCCCAGCCGCCACCACTGGCAACAACCAATTTGCGAGCCTCACCTTCCACTCCAATAAGAATGGGACGGCGCATCCCAAAAGCTTCAAAAATTTTCGAAGGCATCACTGTTTGAAAAAGCGGGGTTTTGCGCAAATGCACAAAACAAACATCAGTTGCAGCAAGAAAAACAGGCATGTCTTCCTTTGGGCGACGTCCCGTGAAAATCACGGAATTCAAGTTTTCCATTGCAGCTCTCTCCTCGAGCTCCTCGCGCACCGCTCCATCACCAACTGCTAGCAAACGGATCCGATCTTCACCCTGATCCCGGAGAAGCCTTGCGGCTCTGAGAAACACATCCAGACCGCTCGCCATGCCAATCGTTCCGATGTAACTACATATAAATTTTCCTTCCAACCCGAGCTCGCGACGCAAGGCACTTGGATCAGGCTCCGATGTTTCAAGTAAATCACGATCCACCCCATTCATCGCAATTGAGATTTTTTTCTCGGGGACGCCTCTCTCAAGTAGCCTTTCCCGATATCCCTGACCAACAGTTACAATATGGTTGGCCGCCGCATACATACGTAGCTCTAGCCATTCAAGGATACTCAACACTCGCTTGTTTCCGATCGCGTCAACCGCTCCGATTGACTCCGGCCAAATATCTCGAATCTCGAGAACAAACTTCGGCGTCCGGCTCCAAGGACGACTACAGCGAAACCACCACTTGCCCAATACGCCCGCCCAACCACAGAAAAATTGAGGCGATGTCGCAATTAAAACGTCTGGACGTCGCACAAAGAGCAGACTGAAGAAAGCACTTATCATAAAGGATAAGTAGTTGAGAATTCTGCGCGCGCTTCCTTTATTCGGTGCAATGAAAGTCCCGACCCGAATGACGTGCACCCCTTCAATTTTACTTTTTTGGGGCCACAAACGATTACGATAGCCCGGGTAAACCACACCATCGGGGACGTTTGGGACTCCTGTAAATACAGTGACATGATGGCCAGCTTCAACCCACCGCCTTGCCAGAGCCCCCACCCTAGTGGCAGGCGCATTTCCTTCGGGAGGATAATAGTGTGTTAAAAAAACAAGGCGCATGGTTTTGAACTAGATCTAGCAAACAGGACAATTGTAGTTGGCCTAAGATCGGCGTATTCGCCAGCCCCAAGATAGCGAAGGAGCCGTTGCCGTCGCTCGAACTACCACGACTTGCCTTGTTCGCTCCTGACCAAAACGAGTAAAAGCGAAACCTTTTTCAAGAGTTAGCTCACCGGGCCCCTCAATCTCAATGATGAAAGAAATGCCAGCCACACAGCAGGACACTTTTTGACCGTCCAGAAGAGCTTCGACTTCCGGATCAAGATGAATCCTCCCAATAACCGCCACTGATTTTCTGACAAAAAGCTTGTCTTGGATATCCAGCTGATCGGTCTTCCACTCAAAAATACGTCGGTGAACTGCTCGTGAGGGGAGATGAAAATAACCAGAATGTTCCGCCTCTAAGAGACATCCATCTTCCCGTGGCTCCCAACGAAAGATTTTAGGCGATGTCCGACGACCAACCCGGAATCCCCCCCACACTTCCACTGAATCCTCGCCCACCACCTCGACAGTGCTGTGCGCTGCGGTTGAACGATCATGGAGCCGTTGAGGTCCTGTTTCGTATGTCCCTATGCCCGTATCAGTAATAACACGGCGACCCGCCAAGCTCAGTTCAAAGCTTAACAAATCAGCGTGAGCATGTCCTGGCTGAGCCAGGTGTTCCAGCCCGTTTCGGCCGCCGCGCGCTCCGCAAAGGCCTGCGAGGTGCGGGCCACCCGCGCATAGCTCATCGCCGCTGGTAGGATGTGCTTGGCGGGCACATACTCAGCAAAGGCTTCCAGAGTGCTCATTGCGTGGCGGCGCAACGGCACGTCCTCCATGTCTTCCTCGGCGCCATTCAAGCGGGTATCCTCATCAACGCCAGTACCATC
>CAKZKU010000247.1 GCA_937124545.1 uncultured Microbacteriaceae bacterium
CCCATAACCCTTGACGCATTTCGCGAGGGCCGTGTCCAAAAAAGTTTGTCACCAGGTCGTACTTCTCGGGTGGTGTCGGCAAGGAATCGTTCACAGCATCGAGCGTGACCCATCGGATCATGCGGGGGTGGTGGTCCCGGGTCACGCGGCTTTGGCGCTCCGCTTCACCTCGGGTAAGGGCTGCGAGAGAGAGGTCCGTCGCCGTAACATTCCAGCCCTGCTCCGCTAACCACAGCGCGTCAGCCCCTTCGCCAGCGCCCACCTCGAGGGCGTGGGAGGGGGTAAGGCCCTCGACCGCTCTCTCGAGGGCGGCATTAGGTTTGCCACTCCACATCGCCGAGCCGGTATAGCGAGAATCCCACCGTGCGGCTTCCGCCGAGCGCCACTGCGACGCGAGCGAGCGCATGGCGGCGTGGCGCAACGACCAGAACACCCGGAAGCCGAGCCACATCAGCGGTGTCAACGCACCTGCGGAGAACTCCAGGGTGTCGTGCAGCGTGGTCGGTCCGACACCGCTTGGCTCCAAGGTCATCGTGTGTTGAAAAGACGACACGGCAGCGAGCGCACCCGTGAGCCCTCGACCGTTGTCGCGGAACTGGCGGCGCATCCCCTCGCTGCTGGTTACAGGGTTGATTTCTTGGGTGCCCAAGGGGAGGAGCCCTAGCGCGGACGCGCGGACGACATAGGTTTTACCGCTTTCCCAGCGTTCGGGAAAACCGTCTTGTGCCTCGGCGCGAAAACGCAGAAAAGGCGCTGACACCGACTGAAAAACACCGGGGTCGTGGAGGGCCGCCCATACTTCTTCAAGCGAGGCGTTCAGCTGGGTCGTCAGGGAAATCTTCATCAGCACCAGCATGCCCTAACAGGCCTCTGCTCAGGTTGCGGTTTTAGAGTGAGGGCATGAAAGCACACTTGAACGGAACAGTCATTGCCGAGGCACCGGAGTCCGACCTCGTCAAAATCGAAGGCAATTGGTATTTCCCCGAGAGTGCGGTGGACTTCGAGTTCCTCGCAGAAAGCCCCACGCAGTATCTCTGTCCGTGGAAAGGTGAGGCGACCTACTTCACGGTGACCGTCGACGGGCAGCCCTACCAGGATCGCGCTTTTTCCTATCGCGATCTGCGGCCAGGGGCCGTGGAGAGGATTGGGACAGACTTCGCGGGTTATGTCTGTTTCTGGAAAGACGTTGTCGTCGAGTAGGTATCTCTTACCCGCCACTCGATCAGGTGGCGTCGGTCAAAACGCGGGTTACACCTCGAACATGAAGTCGGCTTGCCGGGCTTGCGGAATCGAATAACTTCATGGCCGTTCGGGCAAAGACCCTGCCACTTTGCTCGGTCTGTTGCCGGCTCCTGGTGGTGAGTGCGACCTCCGGTATATCCAATTCTGCGGGCAATAGATAACCACCTCGTGCCGTGGCCCTCTTTCGAACCAGCAAGAGCGTGAGCAATTTCATGAAGCACGACTTGCTCAAAGTCGTGGTCGCTGGCCGCAGCAGCGAGGTGTTTGGAGACCGTGATGCGCTGTGTTCGGTGGTCGCATTGTCCGAAACGAGTGGTGGCCCGATCCCACGCAAACCGCCACTGAGCGGCCAGACCGTGGGTTACCAGCAGCGAGTTCGCCAGTGCTTCGTGATCACGGAGATCGGCCATGCGACCAGGGTAGCGAGGCAGGCGCGCGTGGGGGGAAGTTTTCCCCAGGAACAGGGGTAGACAAGGCGGTGGATCCTTGTCTATAGTTAGAGATTGCTTCCCTGACTTCTCTTGTCTTCATATTGCGGTGGACAAGCGGCCCCCGAGAATAGCGGCGGGGTGATCCCACAGAGATGGGTTTCAGGCGTTGCTTCTATCCGGTTTGGTCACCCACAACGAGGCTCTTCTGTGAGCCCTGGAGGTAATAGCTCTTGGCTGCTGCGCGTCCCGCATCCACAAGTCCCACGAACGGCCGAGTTGCACAGCGACTCACGTTTGCCAAAATTTCTGACACCGTCGATGTTCCGGATCTGCTCGCACTGCAGACCGAGAGCTTCGAATGGCTTGTCGGTGCTCCCGCCTGGAAGGCGCGGGTCAAAGCGACAAAGGCTGCCGGTGAGACCCCGGTAACCGAGCGCAGCGGTCTCACCGAGATCTTCGAGGAGATTTCTCCGATCGAAGACTCGGGCGAGACCATGCAGCTCTCGTTCCAGAACCCCTACCTCGAAGAGGAAAAGTACTCCCTCGATGAGTGCAAGGAACGCGGTAAGACTTACGCAGCACCGTTGTATGTCGAGGCTGAGTTCATGAACCACCTCACCGGTGAGATCAAGACCCAGACCGTCTTCATGGGAGATTTCCCGTTGATGACCGAAAAGGGAACCTTCATCATCAACGGCACCGAGCGTGTCGTCGTGTCCCAGTTGGTGCGAAGCCCCGGTGTTTATTTCGACACGTCGCTCGACAAAGTCAGCGACAAAGAAATCCACTCAGTTCGCGTTATCCCTAGCCGTGGTGCCTGGCTTGAGTTCGAGGTCGATAAGCGTGACCAGGTTGGTGTCCGCATCGATCGCAAGCGCAAGCAGTCCGTCACGGTCTTCCTGAAAGCCCTCGGTCTGACCTCCGAGGACATTGCGAAGCACTTTGCGGGCTACAACAGCATTCTTGAGGCCCTGGAGAAGGACACGATCCTTACCAAGGAAGAAGCCCTCAAAGACATCTACCGCAAGCTGCGTCCGGGCGAGCAGGTTGCCGCCGAGGCAGCGCGCACTCTGCTGGACAACTTCTACTTCAACCCCAAGCGCTATGACTTGGCCAAGGTGGGTCGCTACAAGATCAACCGCAAGCTGGGCCTGGAGCAGCCACTGAAGAACTCGGTTCTCACCGTGGACGACATTGTCGCCACGATTAAGTACCTGGTTGCCCTTCACGATGGACGCACTCACATTGAGGGCTCCCGTGCGGGCAAGAAGGTCGATATCCGCATTGACGTGGACGACATTGACCACTTTGGCAACCGTCGTATTCGCGCCGTTGGCGAGCTGATTCAAAACCAGGTTCGCACCGGACTTTCCCGTATGGAGCGCGTGGTGCGCGAGCGGATGACCACTCAGGACATCGAAGCGATTACGCCGCAGACCTTGATTAACGTCCGACCCGTCGTGGCAGCAATCAAAGAGTTCTTTGGTACCAGCCAGCTCTCGCAGTTCATGGACCAAAACAACCCGCTGTCGGGCCTCACCCACAAGCGTCGCCTCTCGGCGCTCGGACCGGGTGGTCTCAGCCGTGAGCGTGCCGGTGTTGAGGTGCGCGACGTGCACCCCTCGCACTACGGCCGCATGTGCCCCATCGAAACTCCGGAAGGCCCCAACATTGGTTTGATTGGTTCGCTGGCGTCGTTTGCGCGAATCAATGCCTTCGGTTTCATCGAAACCCCTTACCGTCGTGTCACCAAGGGCAAGGTCGGCAAAGCTGTTGACTACCTCACTGCTAATGACGAAGACGAGTTCATCGTTGCGCAGGCGGGAACCCCGCTGAACGCCGACGGCACGTTCGCCGTTGACCGCGTTTTGGTCCGTAAGAAGGGCGGCGAGGTCGAGCTCGTCGCTCCTGAGACGGTTGACTACGTCGATGTGTCCCCGCGCCAGATGGTGTCGGTTGCGACGTCGCTGATTCCGTTCCTCGAGCACGATGACGCAAACCGCGCCCTCATGGGTGCGAACATGCAGCGTCAAGCTGTGCCGCTGTTGCGTTCTGAGTCACCGCTGGTCGGTACCGGAATGGAATCCTTCGCTGCAGTGGATGCCGGTGACGTCATTACCGCTATGGCTCCCGGTGTCGTCACTGAGGTGTCGGCGGACTTTGCCGTGGTGAAGCAGGACAAGGGCGGAACCAAGACCTACACCCTGCGGAAGTTTGACCGCTCGAACCAGGGCACCAACTACAACCACCAGGTTCGCGTGAACGTGGGAGACAAGGTTGTTGAAGGCTCGGTCATCGCTGATGGCCCCGCCACGGAAGATGGCGAGTTGGCTCTGGGTAAGAACCTTCTTGTGGCCTTCATGTCGTGGGAGGGCTACAACTTCGAGGACGCGATCATCTTGTCGCAGAACCTCGTGAAAGATGACACCCTTTCCTCGATCCACATTGAAGAGTATGAAGTGGACGCCCGGGACACCAAGCTCGGTAAGGAAGAGATCACTCGTGACCTTCCCAACGTCGGTCCCGAAATGCTCGCCAACCTGGATGAGCGCGGAATTATCCGCATTGGTGCTGAGGTTCGCCCCGGTGACATCCTCGTGGGCAAGGTCACACCTAAGGGTGAAACCGAGCTCAGCGCGGAAGAGCGCCTGTTGCGCGCCATCTTCAACGAGAAGAGTCGCGAGGTTCGCGACACTTCGCTGAAGGTCCCCCACGGCGAGCAGGGAACCATCATCGGCGTCAAGGTCTTTGATGCTGTTGACGGTGACGACGAGCTGGGCTCGGGTGTCAACCAGCGCGTAGTTGTCTACATCGCTCAGAAGCGCAAGATCTCTGAGGGTGACAAGCTCGCGGGTCGTCACGGGAACAAGGGTGTTATCGCCAGGATTCTTCCTGTCGAGGACATGCCTTTCCTGGAAGATGGCACCCCGGTAGACATCATCTTGAACCCCCTGGGTGTCCCTGGACGCATGAACTTCGGTCAGGTCTTGGAAATTCACCTCGGGTGGGCTGCCAAGCAGGGCTGGAAAGTCAGCGGGGACCCGGCATGGGCGAAGCGTCTTGCGGCACAAGCCCGCGAAGCACTGCCCGGCACCAAGGTTGCCACCCCGGTATTCGATGGCGCGAGCGAGGAAGAAATCGCTGGGCTGTTGGACTCCACCCTGGTGAACCGTGATGGAAACCGTATGGTCGGCTCCTCTGGAAAGGCCCAGCTCTTTGATGGTCGTTCCGGCGAGCCCTACCCGGCACCGATTTCCGTGGGCTACATGTACATCCTGAAGCTCCACCACCTCATCGATGACAAGATTCACGCTCGCTCCACGGGCCCGTACTCGATGATCACGCAGCAGCCCCTCGGTGGTAAAGCACAGTTCGGTGGGCAGCGCTTTGGTGAGATGGAAGTGTGGGCTCTGGAAGCGTACGGCGCCTCGTACGCCCTGCAGGAGCTGCTGACCATCAAGTCGGATGACATTCTCGGTCGCGTGAAGGTATACGAATCGATCGTCAAGGGTGAAAACATCCAGGAGCCCGGCATCCCCGAGAGCTTCAAGGTGCTCATGAAGGAGATGCAGTCTCTGTGTCTCAACGTCGAAGTCCTGTCAGCGGATGGCCAAGTGGTCTCGCTGAAGGATTCTGATGACGAGCTCTACCGCGCAGCGGAAGAGCTGGGAATCAACATTTCCTCCCGCTTCGAGTCTTCGTCCGTGGACGAGATCTAAGAATTCGACGACAGAAACTAACGAGAGAGACACATCGTGCTGGAAGCAACAACATTTGACGCCCTCCGCATTGGCCTCGCCACGTCGGACAACATCCGCGGCTGGTCGTACGGCGAAGTCAAGAAGCCAGAAACCATCAACTACCGCACCCTGAAGCCCGAAAAAGACGGCCTTTTTGGTGAGCAGATCTTTGGACCCAGTCGTGACTGGGAGTGTGCGTGTGGAAAGTACAAGCGCGTTCGCTTCAAAGGCATCGTCTGTGAGCGCTGTGGCGTTGAGGTCACCAAGTCCTCGGTCCGCCGTGAGCGCATGGGCCACATCGAGCTCGCTGCACCCGTCACCCACATTTGGTACTTCAAGGGCGTTCCTTCGCGCTTGGGCTACCTCCTGGACATGGCACCCAAAGACCTCGAAAAGGTCATCTACTTTGCTGCGTACATGATCATCACGGTGGATGAGGAAGCTCGCCACCGCGAAATGCCGGAGCTTGAAAAAGAACTCCAGCAGGAGATCAAGCAGTTGGAGAAGGAGCGCGACGCTCTTCTTGCTGACCGCATGAAGGAACTCGAGACTGCCCTGGCCGAGCTGGAAGCGTCCAACGCTAAAGCTGATCAGAAGCGCAAGACCGACGACGCCGGGAAGAAAGAGCTCGCCGCGATTCGCAAGAACTTCGACGACGACATCGCTCACCTGGAGCGCGTGTGGGATGATTTCCGCTCGCTCACCGTGGGCAACCTGCGTGCCGAGGACGCCGTTTTCCAGGACGTCCAGGACCGCTACGGAATGTTCTTCACCGCCCACATGGGTGCAGAAGCCATCCGTCAGCGCCTCGAGAGTTTCGACCTGCGCGGCGAGGCTGAGAGCCTTCACGATGAAATCGCAAACGGAAAAGGCCAGCGCAAGATTCGCGCTATCAAGCGCCTGAAGGTCGTCAACGCTTTCTTGCAGACGGGCGCCTCACCGGCCTCGATGGTGCTCGAGGCTGTCCCGGTGATTCCGCCGGAGCTTCGCCCCATGGTTCAGCTGGATGGTGGCCGCTTCGCTACGTCCGACCTGAATGACCTGTATCGACGGGTGATCAACCGCAACAACCGTCTGCGTCGCCTGCTCGACTTGGGTGCGCCAGAAATCATCGTCAACAACGAGAAGCGCATGCTGCAAGAAGCAGTGGACGCTCTCTTTGACAACGGTCGTCGTGGTCGCCCCGTGACCGGTACTGGTAACCGTCCCTTGAAGAGCCTTTCGGACATGCTGAAGGGTAAGCAGGGTCGATTCCGCCAGAACCTTCTGGGTAAGCGCGTGGACTACTCCGGTCGTTCCGTCATTGTGGTCGGACCGCAGTTGAAGCTGCACCAGTGTGGTCTGCCCAAGATTATGGCCCTCGAGCTGTTCAAGCCTTTTGTTATCAAGCGCCTGATGGACCTGGGTCACTCCAGCAACATCAAGAACGCCAAGCGCATGGTCGAGCGTTCGCGCCCCGAGGTTTGGGATGTGCTCGAAGAGATCATTCGTGAACGGCCCGTTTTGCTCAACCGTGCGCCAACGCTGCACCGTTTGGGTATCCAGGCCTTCGAGCCACAGCTCGTCGAGGGTAAAGCGATCCAGCTTCACCCCCTCGTCTGTGCCGCGTTCAACGCTGACTTCGATGGTGACCAGATGGCTGTCCACCTTCCCCTGTCGGTGGAGGCCCAGGCCGAGGCTCGCGTTCTTATGCTCGCCTCGAACAACATCCTGAAGCCTTCGGATGGTCGCCCCGTGACCGTTCCGACTCAGGACATGATCATCGGTCTGCACCACCTCACCACGGTCACCGAAGGTGCCGTCGGAGAGGGTCGTGCCTTCAGTTCGATTTCCGAAGCCATCATGGCGATGGATCAGCACACGCTGAGCCTGAACGCGATGGTGAAAATCCGCATCGAGCACTTGTATCTCGCCGATGCGGACAAGGACTTCGTCCAGGGCAGCACCGCAATCCACGAAACCACGCTGGGCCGCGCGCTGTTCAACCAGTTGCTGCCCGAGGACTACCCATGGGTTGCCGCTGTCGCCGACAAGGGTCTGATTTCCTCGCTGGTCAACGATCTGGCAGAGCGTTACCCGAAGGTCGCCGTCGCGGAGACTCTTGACCGTGTGAAGGACGCCGGTTTCTACTGGGCTACTCGATCGGGTGTGACCGTGGCGCTGAGTGATGTTCTGACGCCTAAGGGCAAGAAAGAAATCATCGCCAAGTACGAGAAGCAGGCCGCAAAGGTTCAGGGTCAGTTCGAGAAGGGCCTCATCTCTGATGTTGAGCGTCGTCGCGAACTGGTCGAAATCTGGAGTGCTGCGACTAAGGAAGTCAACGACGAAATGCGCGCTGCCTTCCCCGAGGACAACACCATCAACCGCATGGTGACCTCTGGTGCTCGAGGAAACTGGCTCCAGGTCGGAAACATCGCCGGAATGCGTGGTTTGGTCTCCAACCCGCGCGGTGAGGTTATTGCTCGTCCGATCATCTCCAGCTACCGCGAGGGTCTCTCCGTTGCCGAGTACTTCATCGCCACACACGGTGCGCGTAAAGGCTTGGCCGACACGGCACTGCGTACCGCAGACTCTGGCTACCTGACCCGTCGACTCGTCGACGTGGCACAGGATGTCATCATTCGCGAAGACGACTGTGGCACCACCAAGGGAATCACTTTCCCGATTGCCGCAAAGAACGCTGAGGGCGAATGGGTCCGCGCGGACAACGTGGAAAACGAGGTCTACGCGCGGAACCTCTCCGCTGATGCCATCTCCGAAAAGGGCACCGTCGTTGCAGAAGCGGGCTCCGATGTGGGCGACGTCCTGATCAACAAGCTCGTGGCTGGCGGCGTTCGCGAAATCAGCGTGCGCTCCGTTCTCGTGTGTGAGTCCCTGGTTGGTGTCTGCGCTGCGTGTTACGGACGCTCACTGGCCTCGGGTATTGCCGTTGACTTGGGTGAGGCCGTCGGAATTATCGCGGCCCAGTCGATTGGTGAGCCGGGAACACAGCTCACCATGCGTACCTTCCACACCGGTGGTTCCGCCTCGGCTGATGACATCACACAGGGTCTTCCCCGGGTGACCGAGTTGTTCGAAGCCCGTAACCCGAAGGGCTCGAGCCCCATCGCCGAAGCTAATGGTCGCATTTCGATTGAAGAAACAGAGACCCAGTACAAGGTGACTCTCACTCCGGACAACGGCGACGAGCCCGTGCTGCACACTGTCTCCAAGCGCATGAACATGCTCATCGAAGATGGTCAGAGCATTGAGCTTGGCCAGCAGTACCACGAGGGCCCGCTCGACCCGAAGGAAGTTCTTCGCGTCAAGGGTGTCCGCGCGGTTCAGGAGCACCTCGTTGACGGTGTGCAGGGAGTGTATGGCTCACAGGGTGTGCCGATTCACGACAAGCACATCGAGGTCATCGTGCGTCAGATGATGCGTAAGGTCACCGTTGTAGACCACGCGGAAACCACCTTGCTGCCCGGTGAACTGGTGGACCGCACCCGGTACAACTCGCTCAACCGCGAGGCGCTGGGTGAAGGACGTAAGACCGCTTCGGCCCGTCAGGAGGTCATGGGTATCACCAAGGCTTCGCTGGCTACCGAATCATGGTTGTCCGCCGCCTCCTTCCAGGAGACCACCCGTGTGCTCACGGAAGCTGCCATGCAAGGAAAGCGCGACCCGCTGGTCGGACTCAAAGAGAACGTCATCATCGGAAAGCTCATTCCTGCTGGTACGGGTCTCTCCAACTACCGCAACGTCACTGTGGAACCAACCGAAGAAGCTCGTGCCGAGCACTATCCGGCCCGTCTCTTCGCGAGCGACGCTGACTTTGCCGGCGACGACGACTTGTCCTTCGTGGACTTTGACTCGTTCCAAACCCCAGACGAGGCGACACAGGGCGCTGAATCCGAATAAGAATCACCGTGCAAAAGGGCCAGCAGTTGCTGGCCCTTTTGTCGTTCTGGGGATAATCCCGGTGGGCTTTCTCCGCTCTTTCTAGCGTGGAGGGATGGAGAGTCTTGTCAGCGCCTTCTTGCATGTGGCGGTGGCGGGATTTGGACTGCGTTTGGCCGTGATCGATCAGCAGTTTCATCGGTTACCGGATCGGCTCACAGGACCGCTTGCTGCGCTGGTGTTGGGCTGGGGGATTGTGTTCCTGCCGACGGCGCGTTTCAGCGAGGCTCTGGGGGAAGCAGCCCTCACGGTGGCCGTGTTCGCTCTGTGTGCTCTCATGCCGGGGCGCCCGCTCGGATGGGGAGATGTGAAGCTTCAAGTGGGCTTGGGTTTTTACACGGCTGCGCTCGTGCCCGGAGGCGCGTTTATCCAGGTGGTGCTGTCCTTCATCCTTGGGGGAATCACCGCTGGTGTGTTGCTGATTGCACGTGCGGTAACACCGCAGGAGGGCATCCCGTTGGGGCCCCCCATGGTGGCGGCGGCGTTCGTGGTGGCAGGGGTGGCAGGAAGTGGAAAAATCATTTGACCCGGCGTGAAATCGCCATTACTCTAGAAGCTTGTGTGCGCGATGGCACGCCCGTCTTTGGCGCCCGGTTTCGGGAATCACTGACACGGGTCATCAACTCCACAACATTGGGTCCAGAGGTGGCTGCAGTGGCAACACGGCAACACCAACCCCCACGGCATACCAAGTGTTAGTCGCCTGTCGCATCTTGGTGAAGATGTCGCTGGGTGGTGGGCAACAACCACTACCCAGTAACCACCATCAATGAGCTGTCACCGTGCAGCACCAAAAGGAGTGAACTGTGCCAACGATTCAACAGTTGGTCCGTAAGGGACGCAAGCCCAAGGTTTCGAAGACCAAGGCGCCTGCCCTGAAGGCCAACCCCCAGCAGCGCGGCGTGTGCACGCGTGTCTACACCACGACCCCCAAGAAGCCGAACTCGGCTCTGCGGAAGGTCGCTCGTGTGAAGCTTTCCAACGGTACGGAAGTTACCGCCTACATCCCCGGTGAAGGCCACAACCTGCAGGAGCACTCGATGGTGCTCGTTCGCGGTGGTCGTGTGAAGGACCTTCCCGGTGTGCGATACAAAATTGTCCGCGGTGCTCTCGACACTCAGGCCGTCAAGAACCGCAAGCAGGCTCGTAGCCTCTACGGCGCAAAGATGGAGAAGAAGTAATGCCACGTAAAGGTCCCGCTCCCAAGCGCCCCGTCGTTGCTGACCCGGTATATGGCTCACCTGTCGTATCCCAGCTGGTCAACAAGATCCTCGTGGGCGGAAAAAAAGGTCTCGCAGAGCGCATCGTCTACGGCGCACTCGAAGGTGTTAACACCAAGAGTGGCCAGGACCCGGTTGTCACCCTGAAGAAGGCCTTGGACAACGTCCGCCCGACTCTTGAAGTTCGTTCGCGCCGCGTGGGTGGTTCCACCTACCAGGTGCCCGTCGAGGTAAAGCCTCACCGTGCCAACACCCTGGCTCTGCGGTGGCTTTCCAGTTACGCCAAGGACCGTCGCGAAAAGACGATGACCGAGCGTTTGACGAACGAAATCTTGGATGCCTCCAACGGCCTCGGTGCCGCAGTGAAGCGTCGCGAAGACACCCACAAAATGGCCGAAGCCAACAAGGCCTTCGCTCACTACCGCTGGTAAACCCCAACCCCTAACCCCCCAAAACTCGGAGGAATACTGTGGCACAGGACGTGCTAACTGACCTGAACAAGGTCCGCAACATCGGCATCATGGCGCACATCGATGCGGGAAAGACCACCACAACAGAGCGCATTCTGTTTTACACGGGTATTTCCCACAAGATTGGTGAGGTCCACGATGGCGCAGCCACGATGGACTGGATGGCGCAGGAGCAAGAGCGCGGCATCACCATCACCTCTGCTGCGACGACCTGTTTCTGGGACAACCACCAGATCAACATCATCGACACCCCCGGGCACGTGGACTTCACCGTTGAGGTGGAGCGCAGCCTTCGTGTTCTTGATGGCGCGGTTGCGGTATTCGACGGCAAAGAGGGCGTAGAGCCCCAGTCTGAAACCGTGTGGCGCCAGGCCGACAAGTACAACGTTCCCCGCATTTGCTTCGTCAACAAGATGGACAAGCTGGGCGCTGACTTCTACTACACGGTCGACACCATTGTGAAGCGCCTGGGCGCAAAGCCCCTCGTGCTTCAGTTGCCGATCGGGTTTGAGAGTTCCTTCGTCGGAATTGTTGACCTCATCGAAATGAACGCCAAGGTGTGGACCGGTGACGCTAAGGGTGACGTGTCCCTCGGTGCCGAGTACGAAACCAAGGCGATTCCCGAGGATCTTCAGGCCAAGGCTGAGGAATACCGCGCGGAACTGGTGGAAGCTGTTGCTGAAGCAAGCGACGAACTCCTTGAGAAGTACCTCGCTGGTGAAGAAATTTCGATTCCCGAGCTCAAAGCCGGTATCCGTTCGCTCACGATCGCTGGTGACGCATACCCCGTGCTGTGTGGCTCGTCCTTCAAGAACCGTGGCGTTCAGCCGATGCTGGACGCGGTTGTTGACTTCCTGCCTTCGCCACTGGATGTTCCCGCAGTGGAAGGTCACGACGTGCGTGACGCCGAGAAGGTTGTCCTTCGCAAGCCTGAGTCGGGAGAGCCTTTCTCGGCTCTCGCGTTCAAGGTTGCGGTGCACCCCTTCTTTGGTCGCCTGACCTACATTCGCGTGTACTCCGGGGGGATTGACTCCGGCGCACAGATCGTCAACTCCACGAAAGACAAAAAGGAGCGCATCGGGAAGATCTTCCAGATGCACGCCAACAAGGAGAACCCGGTGGAAAAGGTGTCCGCAGGACACATTTACGCCGTTATTGGCCTCAAAGACACCACGACCGGTGACACCCTGTGTGACCCGGGCAGCCCGGTGGTCCTGGAATCCATGACCTTCCCTGAGCCCGTGATCGAGGTGGCCATCGAGCCCAAGACCAAGGCTGACCAGGAGAAGCTCTCCCTGGCCATCCAGAAGCTCGCTGAAGAAGACCCCACCTTCCGCACCGAACAGAACGTGGAAACGGGTCAGACCGTCATCAAGGGAATGGGCGAGTTGCACCTCGACATCCTGGTGGACCGGATGAAGCGCGAATTCAACGTCGAGGCCAACGTGGGTAAGCCCCAGGTCGCCTACCGCGAGACCATTCGCAAGACCATCGAGAAGATCGATTACACCCACAAGAAGCAAACCGGTGGTAGCGGTCAGTTCGCGAAGGTCCAGGTCATGCTCGAGCCTCTTGAGGTTACGGGCGAGACAATGTACGAGTTCGACAACAAAGTCACCGGTGGACGTATTCCCAGGGAATACATTCCTTCGGTGGACGCAGGAATTCAGGACGCCATGCAGGTGGGCGTTCTGGCGGGCTACCCAACCGTGGGTGTCAAAGCGACACTCCTGGATGGGCAGTACCACGACGTTGACTCCTCGGAGATGGCGTTCAAAATCGCTGGATCGATGGTCTTTAAAGAGGCCGCGAGAAAAGCACAACCTGTCCTGCTCGAGCCGTTGATGGCTGTCGAGGTGCGTACCCCAGAGGAATACATGGGAGACGTCATCGGTGACCTCAACTCACGGCGTGGGCAGGTTCAGAGCATGGAGGACGCAACCGGCGTAAAAGTCGTGAGCGCCCTCGTGCCACTCTCGGAAATGTTCGGATACGTGGGTGACCTGAGGTCGAAGACTTCGGGCCGCGCGGTGTATTCGATGACGTTCGAGACGTATGCTGAAGTCCCGAAGGCTGTGGCCGACGAGATTATTCAGAAGGGCAAGGGCGACTAAGCCCGAAAGAATAGGCTCGCAAGGCCTACAACAAGACAAGTAACCATGTGTCTAATCCCGCAAGGATTAGACCAACAGTCCCGAGGAGGACCATAGTGGCTAAGGCCAAGTTCGAGCGGACCAAACCGCACGTCAATATCGGTACGATCGGTCACGTCGACCACGGCAAGACCACTCTTACCGCTGCTATTTCCAAGGTGCTCGCAGAACGCCACCCTTCAGACGTCAACGTGTTGCGCGACTTCGCATCCATTGACTCAGCTCCTGAAGAGCGTCAGCGCGGTATCACCATCAACATCTCCCACGTGGAGTATGAGACCGAGAAGCGTCACTACGCACACGTTGACGCCCCCGGTCACGCCGACTACATCAAGAACATGATCACCGGTGCCGCACAGATGGACGGCGCAATCCTCGTGGTTGCCGCTACTGACGGCCCGATGGCGCAGACCCGTGAGCACGTTCTGCTCGCCAAGCAGGTGGGTGTTCCTTACCTCTTGGTCGCGCTGAACAAGTCCGACATGGTCGACGACGAGGAAATCCTCGAGCTCGTCGAGGTCGAGGTTCGCGAACTGCTCTCCAGCCAGGGCTTCGACGGCGACAACGCTCCTGTTGTTCGCGTGTCTGGTCTCAAGGCTCTTGAGGGCGACGCCGAGTGGAGCGACAAGATCATGGAGCTCATGGCTGCCGTGGACGACAGCGTCCCCGACCCCGTGCGCGACAAGGACAAGCCGTTCTTGATGCCCGTTGAGGACGTCTTCACCATTACCGGTCGTGGAACGGTTGTTACCGGCCGCGCCGAGCGTGGAACCCTGGGAATCAACTCGGATGTCGAGATCGTCGGTATCCGTCCCACCCAGAAGACCACCGTTACTGGTATCGAGATGTTCCACAAGCAGCTGGACGAAGCATGGGCCGGCGAGAACTGTGGTCTCTTGCTCCGCGGTACCAAGCGTGAAGATGTTGAGCGTGGACAGGTGGTTGTTGCCCCCGGTTCCGTGACTCCTCACACCAACTTCGAAGGCACCGCCTACATCCTCGGTAAGGATGAGGGTGGGCGTCACAACCCGTTCTACACCAACTACCGTCCCCAGTTCTACTTCCGTACAACTGACGTGACCGGTGTTATTTCGTTGCCTGATGGCACCGAAATGGTGATGCCCGGTGACACCACTGACATGACCGTTGAGCTGATTCAGCCCATCGCCATGGAAGAGGGCCTCAGCTTCGCCATCCGCGAGGGTGGTCGTACTGTTGGCGCCGGAACGGTGACCAAGATCATCAAGTAGTTTCCTACGCGAGAAGGCCCGGGGTTCGCCCCGGGCCTTCTTTCGTTTGGCGCCTCACTTCCCCGCAGATTCGGGATTTTTGGCGCGACACGCCCGGGTTGCGCGAAATGCCAGCCTGTGGGATAGTTTTCAAGGTTCAAAACGCCAAACACTCGTGTTCGGCTCACTGCCAGGTAGTGCATAGGTTCGCTCTCGCGAATTCCCCTAGGCCGCAGGTAGCAGAACACAACGTCATCGACATTCCGATGGTGCGGCGCTCCGGTGCCGGCGCCGGGGTGTGCCGAGGTGTGTTGACAGAAGAACAGTGGTGTGTGTGGCCCGGTGAAAGCCAGGTCGCCTATGAAGTGCCCAGCGGAAGCTGCGCGCGAGTGAGAGAAAGAGATAACCATGGCGGGACAAAAAATCCGCATCCGACTGAAGTCGTATGACCACGCAGGTCTTGACGTTTCAGCCAAGAAGATTGTTGACACGGTCACCCGAGCTGGTGCGTCCGTTGTTGGTCCCGTTCCTCTCCCGACGGAGAAAAACGTTATCGCTGTGATTCGCTCGCCCCACAAGTACAAAGACTCTCGCGAGCACTTCGAGAAGCGCACCCACAAGCGTCTGATCGACATCATTGACCCCACGCCAAAGGCTGTGGATTCCTTGATGCGTCTTGACTTGCCCGCCGACGTCAACATCGAAATCAAGCTTTAAGGAATAACGATATGTCTACTGTTACTGCAACGCGGGGAGTACTGGGCACCAAGCTCGGTATGACCCAGGTGTGGGACGAGAACAACATCTTGGTTCCTGTCACCGTTATCCAGGTTGCCCCCAACGTGGTGACCCAGATCCGCACCCAGGACAACGATGGCTATGAGGCCATCCAGATTGCTTCCGGTGGTATTGACCCCAGGAAAGTGACCGCCCCTCTCAAAGGACACTACGAGAAGGCCGGTGTGACCCCCCGCCGCCACGTCACCGAGATTCGCACCAACGACTCGGCCAACTACACGGTGGGACAAGAGCTCACCGCTGAGGTTTTCGAAGCCGGCCAGCTGGTTGATGTTGTTGGTACCAGCAAAGGTAAAGGTTTCGCGGGTGTCATGAAGCGTCACAACTTCAAGGGTGTCTCCGCATCGCACGGTGCGCACCGCAACCACCGCAAGCCCGGTTCTATTGGAGCTTCTGCTACGCCTTCCCGTGTTTTCAAGGGAATGCGGATGGCGGGTCGTATGGGTGGTGACCGCGTGACGGTCATGAACCTCCACGTCCACGCCGTTGATGCTGACCGTGGCTTGCTGCTGATCAAGGGAGCCGTTCCCGGTTCCAAGGGTCGCCTCGTGTTTGTTCGTAACGCACGGAAAGGGTCCTAACCATGGCTACCTCCATTGACGTTCTCGACCAGACTGGAAAGAAGTCCGGTTCGGTTGATCTGCCCGCAGAGATGTTCGATGTGGTCACCAACGTTCCCCTGATGCACCAGGTTGTCGTCGCACAGCTTGCCGCTGCCCGCCAGGGAACTCACAAGGTGAAGCACCGCGGTGAAGTGTCCGGTTCCGGACGCAAGCCTTTCAAGCAGAAGGGAACCGGTCGCGCCCGTCAGGGTTCGATTCGCGCCCCCCAGCACCGTGGTGGTGGAGTGGTGCACGGTCCGATTCCTCGCGACTACGCGCAGCGCACCCCGAAGAAGATGGTCGCCAAAGCACTGTTGTCGGCACTCTCAGATCGTGCCCGTGCGGGCCGCATTCACGTAGTGAAGGGTCTTGGCACCGACAGCGCGCCTTCGACGAAAATCGCGGCGGCGCTGATTGCCCAGACAGCTCCCGGTTTCAACGTGTTGGTGGTTGTCGGTCGCGACGATGTCAACGGCCAGAAGAGCGTGCGTAACCTCCAGGGTGTCCACGCCGTTCACCCCGACCAGCTCAACGCGTATGACGTGTTGAACTCCGATGACATTGTGTTCACCGCCGAAGCCTTCGAGGCGTTCGTCGCGGACAAGTCTGACGCGAAGGAAGGCAAATAATGACCATCCACCAAGCTGCCTGGAACAAAGACCCCAGAGATGTTGTCTTCCGCCCCATCGTGAGCGAGAAGAGCTACACCCTGATTGACCAGGGCAAGTACACCTTTGAGGTTGACCCCCGCGCAACGAAAACCGAAATCAAACTGGCGATCGAAAAGATCTTCAAGGTGAAGGTTTCCGGTGTGAACACCCTGAACAAGATGGGCAAGACCCGTCGCACCAAGTTTGGAACAGGAAAGCGCAAAGACACCAAGCGTGCCATTGTCACCCTGTCCTCCGGTTCCATCGACATCTTCACGGCTGTCGGCTAGGTAGGAAGTAGAACATGGCTATTCGCAAATACAAGCCGACGACCCCCGGTCGTCGTGGCTCTTCGGTTGCTGATTTCCAAGAAATCACCCGGAGCACGCCCGAGAAGTCCCTGCTGCGTCCGCTGCCCAAAACTGGTGGCCGCAACAACCAGGGTCGCATCACCACCCGTCACATCGGTGGTGGCCACAAGCGTCAGTACCGCGTAATCGACTTCCGTCGTAACGACAAAGATGGCGTCAACGCCAAGGTCGCCCACATTGAGTACGACCCCAACCGCACCGCGCGCATTGCGCTGTTGCACTTTGTTGATGGCACGAAGCGCTACATCTTGGCTCCCAACAAGCTCCGTCAGGGCGACATCATCGAATCGGGTGCCAGCGCTGACATCAAGCCCGGCAACAACTTGCCTCTGCGTAACATCCCCGTGGGAACGGTGGTTCACGCCATCGAGCTTCGCCCCGGCGGTGGCGCAAAGATGGCCCGTTCCGCAGGTGCCGCTGTCCGTTTGGTCGCCAAGGATGGCCCCAACGCGCAGCTGCGGTTGCCTTCGGGTGAAATTCGCAACGTGGATGCTCGCTGCCGCGCCACCATTGGTGAGGTCGGCAACGCCGAACAGGCCAACATCAACTGGGGTAAAGCGGGCCGCATGCGTTGGAAGGGCGTTCGCCCCACCGTTCGCGGTGTGGCCATGAACCCGGTGGATCACCCCCACGGTGGTGGTGAAGGTAAGACCTCCGGTGGACGTCACCCTGTCAGTCCCTGGGGCCAGGCAGAGGGTCGTACCCGCTCGGCTAAGAAAGCCAGCAACAAACAAATTGTCCGTCGTCGCACTGTCGGCAAGAAGCGCTAGTAGGAGAGTAAGACATGCCTCGTAGTCTGAAAAAGGGACCCTTCGTGGATGAGCACCTCCTGCAGAAGGTCGTGCGTCAGAATTCCGCGAACACCAAGAACGTGATCAAGACCTGGTCGCGTCGCTCGATGATTGTGCCCGCCATGCTCGGTCACACCATTGCCGTTCACGACGGTCGCAAGCACATCCCCGTTTTTGTCACGGAAACGATGGTGGGTCACAAGCTCGGAGAGTTTGCCCCCACCCGCACCTTCCGTGGCCACGAGAAGGACGACCGGAAAGGCCGTCGCCGCTAAGCGCGGGGACGAGGAGGAACAGACATGGTTGAATCCATCGCCAAGGTGCGCAACATTCGCGTCACCCCCCAGAAGGCTCGTCGCATTGTCGATGTCATTCGCGGCAAGCAGGCTGCTGAAGCCCTGGCAGTGCTGAAGTTTGCTCCGCAGGCCGCGAGCGAGCCTGTTGCCAAGCTTGTGGCCTCTGCAATGGCTAACGCCCGAGTGACCGCGGATAAGGATGGCGTTTTCCTGGACGACCAGGATCTCTTCATTGCTCGCGCTTTCGTGGACGAGGGAATTACGCTCAAGCGTTTCCGCCCGCGTGCTCAAGGACGCGCCTTCCGCATCAACAAGCGCACCAGCCACATCACGGTGGTTCTGGCTACGCCCGACGAGGCTTCGGTGAACCCGAGCCGTAAGACACAGAAGGCTGGCAAGTAATGGGTCAGAAAGTACATCCCTACGGTTTCCGTCTGGGCATCACCACCGACCACGTGTCGCGGTGGTTTGCCGACTCGACCACGAAGGGTCAGCGCTACGCCGACTACGTGACCGAGGACATCCGCATCCGCGAGTTCTTGAAGAAAGAACTCGACCGCGCCGGGATCGCTCGCATCGAAATCGAGCGCACCCGTGACCGCGTTCGCGTGGACATCCACTCTGCCCGCCCCGGGATTGTGATTGGGCGTCGTGGTGCAGAGGCCGAGCGTATTCGCGCTGACCTTGAGAAGATGACCGGCAAGCAGATTCAGCTCAACATCCTCGAGGTGAAGAACCCCGAGAGCGAAGCTCAGCTGGTTGCCCAGGGAATTGCCGAGCAGCTTGCTGGTCGTGTTGCCTTCCGGCGCGCGATGCGCAAGGGCCTCCAGGGTGCACAGCGTGCTGGTGCCAAGGGTGTTCGGATTCAGGTCTCCGGTCGTTTGGGTGGAGCAGAAATGAGCCGCTCCGAGTTTTACCGCGAAGGTCGGGTGCCCCTGCACACGCTGCGCGCAAACATCGACTACGGCTTTTATGAAGCCCGCACGACTTTCGGCCGCATCGGCGTGAAGGTCTGGATCTATAAGGGCGACATCACCAACAAGGAACTGGCCCGCGAGCAGGCTTCACAGCGCTCGCAGCGCCCAGACCGCGGTGGAGCACGTCGTGGACCGGCTGGTGCGCCAGCCGCTGAGGCAGCACCCGTTGCTGCAGGAGGAGCTGAGTAAGAATGTTGATTCCTCGCAAGGTTAAGTACCGCAAGCAGCACCACCCCAAGCGCGGTGGGCACGCTACCGGTGGCACCACGGTGTCGTTTGGCGAGTACGGTATCCAGGCTATTTCCAGTGCGTACGTCACGAACCGTCAGATTGAGTCGGCGCGTATCGCTATGACCCGTCACATCAAGCGTGGTGGGAAGGTGTGGATCAACATCTACCCCGACCGTCCCTTGACCAAAAAGCCTGCGGAAACCCGCATGGGTAGTGGTAAAGGTTCGCCCGAGTGGTGGGTCGCCAACGTGAAGCCCGGCCGCGTCCTCTTCGAGGTTGCTGGAGTTTCCGAAGAGTTGGCAAAGGAAGCGCTGACTCGTGCGATTCACAAGCTTCCCCTGAAAGCGCGCATCATCAAGCGTGAGGAGGGCATGTAATGGCTGTTGGATCGAAAGAACTTGCGCCCAGTGAACTGGACACGTTTGAGGACGCCCGTCTGTTAGACGAGCTGCGTCGCTCGAAGGAAGAGCTCTTCAACCTGCGGTTCCAGTCGGCTACCGGTCAGCTGGATAACCACGGTCGTCTCCGTGCCATCAAGCGTGACATCGCTCGGATTTACACCGTGATTCGTGAGCGCGAGCTCGGAATCCGCGCCACGCCTGCTCCGGTGGAGAAGGCAACCAAGAAAACCACGAAGAAGAGCGAAAAGGCCGCAGAGCCCGAAGCTACTGAGGAGAGTGCATAATGGCCGCCGATGTGAAGAAGGGCCACGAATCAGCAGAGCACGATGTGCGCGATGCTGGTGCCCGCGGTTACCGCAAGGTCCGTCGTGGCTATGTCACCAGCGACAAGATGGACAAAACCATCGTTGTCGAGGTTGAAGACCGCGTGAAGCACCCGCTTTATGGCAAGGTTGTGCGCCAATCCTCCAAGGTCAAGGCACACGATGAGGCCAACACCGCCGGTATCGGTGACCTCGTGGTCATTGCAGAGACCCGTCCGCTGTCCGCCACCAAGCGGTGGCGTCTAGTCAACGTCGTTGAGAAGGCGAAGTAAACAATGATTCAGCAAGAATCCCGAGTTAAGGTGGCTGACAACACCGGAGCCAAAGAAATTTTGGCTATCCGCGTGTTGGGTGGCTCTGGGCGCCGCTATGCGGGCCTGGGGGACATCATTGTCGCCACTGTCAAGGACGCTATTCCTGGCGGAAACGTCAAGAAGGGTGAGGTCGTCAAGGCCGTCATCGTGCGCACCGTAAAAGAAACCCGTCGTCCCGATGGTTCTTACATCAAGTTCGACGAGAACGCGGCGGTGCTGATCAAGAGCAAAGAGGGTGAGCCTCGCGGAACCCGTATTTTCGGACCCGTGGGTCGTGAACTGCGCGACAAGCGCTTCATGAAGATCATCTCGCTAGCACCGGAGGTTATCTAAATGGCAAAGATTAAGAAGGGTGACCTGGTTCAGGTCATCACCGGTGCGAGCGAAGCTCGTGGCGGCGACAAAGGTAAGCAGGGCCACGTCATTGAGGTCTTTGCTGAGCGCAACCGCGTATTGGTGGAAGGCGTGAACTACGTCACCAAGCACAACCGTGTTGGCCAGAGCCAGCGCGGTGGCAAGACCGGTGGCCTGGAGACCTTCGAAGCCCCCATCCACATTTCCAACGTTGCCCTAGTGGACCCCAAGTCGAAGAAGCCCACGCGTGTGGGTGTGGCGACGAAGGCCGCTGAGAAGGGCTCCGCAAAGAAGCAGGTGCGCGTGCGCATCGCGAAGAAGTCAGGAGAAGAGCTCTAATGGCAACCGCTACCGCGAGTGTTCCCCGCCTGAAGGCGATTTACCGCAACGACGTGGTTCCTGCTCTGAAAGAAGAGTTTGGTTTCACCAACCCTCACCAGGTTCCCGGCGTCGTCAAAGTTGTCGTCAACACCGGTGTGGGCGAAGCAGCCAGAGACTCCAAGGTCATCGAGGGCGCGATCAAGGACTTGACGGCCATCACCGGTCAGAAGCCCATCGTCACCAACGCCAAGGTGTCCATCGCGCAGTTCAAACTGCGTGAGGGAATGCCCATTGGTGCCCACGTAACCTTGCGGGGCAACCGCGCATGGGAGTTCCTGGACCGTTTGATCAACTTGGCGCTTCCCCGCATCCGCGACTTCCGCGGTATGAGCGACCGTCAGTTTGATGGCAACGGTAACTACACCTTCGGTGTCACCGAGCAGTCGGTGTTCCACGAAATCAACCAGGACAACATCGACCGCGTCCGTGGTTTTGACATCACCATTGTCACCACCGCTAAGACCGATGATGAAGGCCGCGCGCTGTTGCGCTCACTAGGTTTCCCGTTCGCGGGAAAGAACACAACCGAGGGCTCCTAAGCCCCTAACTAGCCAGGTCGGTCCCGGGTGAACCCGAGTCGAAACCAGCCAGAGAAAAGAGAAACACCATGACAATGACAGATCCGGTCGCAGACATGCTGACCAGACTGCGTAACGCGAATCAGGCGCAGCACGACACCGTGTCTATGCCTAATTCCAAGCTGAAAGCCCACCTGGCTGAGATCCTCAAAGAGCAGGGTTACATTTCGGGCTGGAAGTTGGATGACGCTCGCGTAGGCAAGACCCTGACCATGGACCTGAAATACGGTCCTAACCGCGAACGCTCCATCGTGGGCATCAAGCGCGTATCAAAGCCAGGTCTGCGTGTGTACGCAAAGTCTTCGGAAATCCCCAAGGTCCACGGTGGGCTCGGAGTCGCCATTTTGTCGACCTCGTCCGGCCTGTTGACGGATCGTCAGGCAACCAAGAAAGGCGTGGGTGGGGAAGTCCTCGCCTACGTGTGGTGATCACTGATGTCACGTATTGGTCGCATGCCCATTGATATTCCCGCTGGTGTCACCGTCACCATCGACGGCCAGGATGTTGCTGTGAAGGGCCCCAAGGGGGATCTTTCACTGCGCATCAAAGAGCCGATCGTTGCCGAGATGGTGGAAAACCAGATCGTGGTTACCCGCCCGGACGATGAGCGCGATTCGCGTTCGTTGCACGGTCTGACCCGCACACTCATCAACAACCAGATCATCGGCGTCACCCAGGGCTTCCAGAAATCCCTCCAGGTCGTCGGCACTGGTTACCGTTTGGCCTCCAAGGGCCAGGGTGTCGAGCTTCAGCTCGGCTTCTCTCACTCGATCACGGTGGAGCCGCCTGCTGGCATCACGTTCACGGTCGAAGGCAACGACAAGTTGACCGTCAGCGGTATCAGCAAGCAAGCCGTCGGCGAGGTTGCTGCCAACATCCGTAAGTTGCGTAAGCCAGAGCCTTACAAAGGCAAGGGTGTGCGCTACGAGGGTGAGCACGTTCGTCGCAAGGCTGGAAAGGCTGGTAAGTAGACATGGCTTTCGTTAGAGGAAAGAGCCGCTCAGCGGCACGAAACCGTCGCCACACCAGGCTTCGCAAGAAGATTGTGGGCACCGCGACCAAGCCTCGCTTGGTCGTGACGCGATCTTCTCGTCACCTGTTTGTCCAGGTTGTCGATGACGCCATCGGACACACGGTTGCCTCAGCCTCCACCATGGAGCCTGACTTCCGTTCATCAAAAGACGACAAGACCGCAAAAGCCAAGAAGATTGGTGGCCTCATCGCCGAGCGCGCAAAGAAGGCAGGCGTTGCTTCTGTGGTCTTTGACCGCGGTGGAAACCGTTATGCCGGCCGAGTAGCAGCTGTCGCGGAGAGCGCCAGAGAGAGTGGATTGGAACTGTGAGCGAAGAAGTTAAGGAAGCCGCTGTGAGCGAAACTGCAGCGACCTCGGCCCCGGTGACGGACACCAACACGGAACGTCGTGATTCCCGTGGCGGTGGACGCAGCGAGCGCGGTGGTGGCCGTAACGATCGTGGCGGTCGCGACGCGGAGAAGAGCCAGTTCCTGGAGCGCGTTGTCACCATCAACCGTGTTTCCAAGGTGGTCAAGGGTGGACGTCGGTTCAGCTTTACCGCTCTGGTTGTTGTGGGAGACGGTAACGGAATGGTGGGTGTCGGTTACGGCAAAGCCCGCGAGGTTCCCACCGCAATCTCCAAGGGTGTCGAAGACGCAAAGAAGAACTTCTTCAAAGTTCCTCGCGTTGCGCAGACCATCCCCCACACGGTTCAGGGCGAGGCAGCTGCTGGAGTTGTACTCTTGCGTCCCGCCACTCCCGGTACCGGTGTTATCGCCGGTGGTCCGGTTCGTGCCGTACTTGAGTGCGCCGGTATCCACGACGTGCTGAGCAAGTCGCTGGGTTCCTCGAACACGCTCAACATCGTTCACGCCACTGTTGCTGCTCTGCAGATGCTCGAAGAGCCTCGCGCCGTTGCAGCCCGCCGTGGTGTGGAGTTTGAAGATGTTGCGCCCGATCACATTATCCGCAGCGAAGCCGATGCGGCCGCAGCAGTGAAGGCAGGTGCGTAATGGCTAAGCAGCTCAAGATCACCCAGGTGAAGTCGAAGATTAGTGAAAAGCAGAACATGCGAGACACTCTTCGTAGCCTGGGCCTGAGGAAGATTGGCGACTCGGTCGTCCGTGAAGATACATCCGCCAACCGCGGGTACGTGCGCACCGTCGCACACCTGGTGAAGGTCGAGGAGATTAACTAATGGCCGAGGAAAAGAAGCCCGCTGCGAAGAAGCCTGCAGCAAAGCCTGCGGCAAAGCCGGCAGCGAAGAAACCAGCTGCTAGCGCTGCCAAGGCGCCTGCAGCGAAGAAGCCTGCAGCAAATAAGCCAGCGGCAAAGCCTGCTGCCAGCACCGCAAAAGCACCGGCGGCGAAAAAGCCTGCAGCTAAGTCGACCACGGCAAAGCCTGCAGCTAAAGCCCCAGCAGCTAAGAAGCCAGCCGCAGCGGCGAAAGCCCCTGCAGCGGCTAAGTCTGCGGAGAAGAAGCCCGCTGCAGCCAAGGCGCCCGCGGCCAAAGCCGCAGCACCTGCTGCGAAGAAGGCGACCACCAGCGATGCTCCTGCGAAGAAGCCCGCTGCGAAGAAGCCTGCTGCCAAAGAAGAGTCTCGTCCCGGTGTGGTGAAGCTTCACCACCTGCGCCCTGCTCCTGGAGCCAAGAAAGCCAAGACCCGCGTTGGTCGTGGTGAGGCATCGAAGGGTAAGACTGCGGGTCGCGGTACTAAGGGAACGAAGGCTCGCTACCAGGTTCGTCCTGGGTTCGAAGGTGGCCAGCTCACCTCGGTGATGCGTGCTCCCAAGTTGCGCGGGTTCACCAACCCGTTCCGCGTGGAGTACCAGGTAGTGAACGTCGGTCGCTTGGCTGAGCTCTACCCCAAGGGCGGCGAAGTCACCAGTGCTGACCTCGTTGCTAAGGGTGCCGTTCGTAAGAACGAGAAGGTCAAGGTCCTGGCCGATGGTGACCTGAGTGTTGCTCTCACGGTGAGCGTTGACAAGGTGTCGAAGCAAGCGGCGGAGAAAATCGCGAAAGCTGGCGGTTCCGTCAAGGAGTAGGCGTTGACCCCGGTGTGATGGTCACCCGACCTTTTCACCGGGGGCGCTGAGCCGGTAGGCTCGAACCCACGTGTCGCCAGGCACGGTGCAGGAGGATGATGTGTTCAGTGCTCTAGGGAGAATCTTTAAGACTCCTGATCTGAGGAGGAAAGTTCTCTTTACGCTGGCCATCATCGGAATCTTCCGGTTGGGCTCTTTCATCCCCGCACCGTTCGTCGATTACCGCAACGTCCAACAGTGTCTTGCGGGAACAAATGACACCGCGGGTCTCTACGAGCTGATCAACCTCTTCAGTGGCGGGGCCCTTCTTCAGTTGTCAATTTTTGCGCTCGGAATCATGCCCTACATCACGGCATCGATTATTACGCAGCTCTTGCGCGTCGTCATTCCTCACTTTGAGGCGCTGCATAAAGAGGGACAAGCTGGCCAGGCCAAGCTGACCCAGTACACCCGGTACCTCACCATTGGCTTGGCGCTTCTGCAGTCGACCACCCTGATCACGGTGGCCCGTAGCGGCGCGCTCTTCGGATCCTCGGGAGCTCCTGCGTGTAACCAGCTGCTCTCGAATGACGCTTGGTACGCGATCATGCTGATGGTCATCACCATGACGGCCGGGACCGGATTAATCATGTGGCTCGGTGAGATGATCACCGAGCGTGGCGTGGGTAACGGAATGTCCCTGCTGATTTTCGTTTCGATTGCTGCAGTTTTCCCGTCGTCGCTGTGGTCCATCGCCCAGTCAAACGGTTCCACAATCTTCGTCATCGTGGTGGCCGTAGGAATTGTCATCATGGGCTTGGTCGTCTTCGTTGAGCAGTCTCAACGTCGGGTTCCTGTCCAGTACGCCAAGCGGATGGTGGGCCGCCGCACCTTCGGTGGAACAAATACCTACATCCCGATCAAGGTGAATATGGCCGGTGTTATCCCGGTGATTTTTGCTTCCTCACTGCTGTATCTGCCGGCACTCTTCGCGCAGTTCAATGCGACGGGAGCCGATGGAAGCACGCCTTCGTGGGTCGTCTGGATTCAGAACAACCTCACCTCCGGAGACAACGCGCTCTACATGGCGGTGTACTTCCTGTTGATTGTGGGCTTCACGTACTTCTATGTCGCCATCATCTTCAACCCCGAAGAGGTCGCCGACAACATGAAGCGCTACGGAGGCTTCATCCCCGGTATCCGTGCAGGACGCCCGACCGCCGAGTACCTCGACTACGTTTTGACCCGTATCACGCTGCCAGGCTCTCTGTATCTTGGCCTTGTTGCACTGATTCCGCTGATAGCGCTGGCGACCGTAAACGCCAATCAAAACTTCCCGTTTGGCGGCGCCAGCATTCTGATCATCGTGGGTGTCGGTTTGGACACGGTGAAGCAGATTGACGCGCAGCTGCAACAGCGCCACTACGAGGGCCTACTGAAGTGAGTTCGGGTACACGACTTCTCTTGATTGGCCCCCCGGGCGCTGGAAAAGGCACACAGGCTGTTGAGTTGTCGTCCGCTTTTGGTGTCCCAGCGATCTCGACCGGAGACATTTTCCGACACAACGTCAAAAACGAGACGGAATTGGGCCTCAAAGCGAAGGCGTTCATGGATGCCGGCGATAACGTTCCCGACTCTCTGACCAATGATCTGATTACCGACCGTCTGGAAAATCCCGACTGCGCGGGAGGTTTCCTTCTCGATGGTTACCCGCGAACCCCTGACCAGGTTCGCCACCTCGATGATTTTCTTGCGAACCATAACGCGGCGCTCGATGTTGTGGTGCAGCTGGTTGCTGACCCGGATGTCGTTGTGGAACGGTTGCGTCTGCGTGCTATTGACCAGGGGCGCAGTGATGACGATGAGTCGGTGGTTCGTCACCGACTAGACGTCTATCAGGAGCAGACCGCTCCGCTGATTGATATTTTTACCGCCCGCGGCGCCGTGGTGGCGATTGATGGAATCGGTGAGATCACTGAGGTGACCGGGCGCATCATGGCCGCCTTGGCGGAACGTGGGATTACCGCGGCCTAGGACCTCCGCGGGGACTTGTGCCCCAGCAATTGCCGGTCTAAGATAGGACATTGGTGTAAAAAAGGCCGTTATGGCGTTTTTGCCCACAACGCATGACCAGTGCACACTCGTTACAACAAGACATGAGGCTATGGCCAACAAAGACGGCGTCATTGAAATCGAAGGCTCGGTAGTCGAGGCCCTTCCCAATGCAATGTTCCGTGTGGAGTTGACCAACGGCCACAAAGTGCTTGCCCACATTTCGGGGAAAATGCGCCAGCATTACATCCGAATTTTGCCGGAAGACAAGGTAATCGTGGAGCTAAGCCCGTACGACCTCACTCGTGGTCGCATCGTCTACCGCTACAAGTAAGCACTGGGTAAGGAACGGCCCGGGGAACCGCTCGGGCACGAGGCCAGCGAAGAAAAGGAAACACCATGAAGGTCAGCGCCAGTGTTAAGCCCATGTGCGACAAGTGCAAAGTCATTCGTCGCCACGGCAACGTGATGGTGATTTGCGAAAATCCCCGCCACAAACAGCGTCAAGGCTAATAACTCAATAACCATAAGCAGCATCAAGATCCCACCTCTGGTGGGGGACTCCCCGGGGAGAGGCCCGGGCACAGATTCTGCTTCAGACCTCTCAGTGCACCAGGAGAAATGACATGGCACGTCTTGCCGGAGTCGATATTCCCCGCGAAAAGCGGGTCGAAATCGCCCTAACCTACATCTACGGTGTTGGCCGTACCCGTTCGAAGCAAACGCTCGAAGTCACGGGTATTGACCCCAGCATCCGCGTCAAAGATCTGACCGATGACCAGCTGTTGAAGCTGCGTGAACACATCGAGGGAACGTTCAAAGTGGAGGGTGACCTCCGCCGCGAGGTGACCGCCGACATCCGCCGGAAGGTAGAGATCGGCAGCTATGAGGGTATCCGCCACCGCCGTGGCCTGCCCGTGAGAGGGCAGCGCACCAAGACCAACGCCCGCACCCGCAAGGGCCCCAAGCGCACAGTCGCCGGTAAGAAGAAGGCCGCGTAGTACGCGCCCCCTCGATAACAGGATTACGGAGAAAAAATAATGGCAGCACCGAAAGCGACAGCCCGCAAGCCGCGGCGTAAGTCAAAAAAGAACATTGCTGTGGGCCAAGCTCACATCAAGTCGACCTTCAATAACACGATTGTTTCGATCACGGACCCCTCGGGCGCCGTGGTGTCCTGGGCATCCTCGGGTGGTGTGGGCTTCAAAGGCTCGCGTAAGTCCACCCCCTACGCCGCACAGTTGGCGGCAGAATCTGCCGCCCGCCAGGCTCAGGAGCACGGGATGAAGAAGGTTGACGTCTTCGTGAAGGGTCCCGGCTCTGGCCGCGAGACCGCCATCCGTTCACTCCAGGCCGCAGGCCTTGAGGTTGGCTCCATCACCGATGTGACCCCGCAGGCTCACAACGGGTGCCGACCCCCCAAGCGTCGCCGCGTTTAATTTCCCGGAGTCGGCGCCCTATCGCGTCGCACTCCAGCCCCTACAACCGCATAGTTAGTCCCGGCCCCGGCCAAACCCCACACAAGTGTCATATAGCGGACACTTAGCCGAAAGGAATCACCAGTGCTCATTGCACAGCGCCCCACACTGACAGAAGAATCACTCTCCGATTTCCGCTCAGCCTTCGTGATTGAGCCCCTCGAGCCAGGCTTTGGCTACACGCTGGGTAACTCCATGCGTCGCACCCTGTTGTCCTCCATCCCCGGTGCTGCTGTTACCAGCATCCGCATCGACGGCGTGCTCCACGAGTTCGCCACCGTGGAGGGTGTCAAAGAGGACGTCACCGAGATCATCCTCAACGTCAAGAACCTCGTCGTTTCCAGCGAGCACGACGAGCCCATCACCGCCTACCTGCGTAAGCAGGGTGCCGGTGCGGTCACCGCTGCTGACATCCAGGCTCCTGCCGGTGTTGAGGTTCACAACCCTGAACTCCACATCGCAACCCTGAACGACAAGGCCAGCTTCGAGCTGGAGCTCACCATCGAGCGTGGCCGCGGTTACGTGTCCGCTGTTCAGAACCGCAACGAGTATGCCGAGGCCGGACAGATTCCGATCGACTCGATCTACTCGCCCGTGCTGAAGGTCACCTACCGGGTGGAAGCCACCCGTGCCGGTGAGCGCACCGACTTTGACCGCCTTGTGGTGGATGTTGAGACCAAGCCTTCGATGAGCCCGCGCGACGCTGTTGCCTCTTCTGGCCGCACACTGGTTGAGCTCTTCGGACTCGCACGCGACCTGAACCAGGAAGCAGAGGGCATCGAAATTGGCCCCGCACCGGTAGAAGCCGTGCTTTCCAGCGAAATGGCTATGCCCATTGAGAGCATGGACCTCACCGTGCGCAGCTACAACTGCCTGAAGCGCGAAGGTATCAACAACGTGAGCGAACTGGTGGCTTTGTCCGAGCACCAGCTGATGAACATTCGCAACTTCGGCCAGAAGTCGGTCGATGAGGTTCGCGACAAGCTCATCGAAATGGGTCTGTCTTTGAAGGACCCGATCCCAGGCTTTGACGGCTCTGCTTTCTACAGCGGGCTTGAAGAAGGCGAAACCTACCAATAACACCGGGGTCACCCCCACTACGCCCTGTGAAACACGGAAGAGAACACGACAATGCCTAAGCCCACCAAAGGACCCCGCCTGGGAGGCGGACCTGCCCACGAGCGCCTGATGCTGGCAAACCTGGCCACAAGCCTGTTTGAGCACGGTCGCATCCAGACCACGGAGACTCGCGCCAAGCGCCTGCGTCCCTACGCTGAGCGTCTGGTGACCTTCGCCAAGCGTGGAGACCTTCACGCTCGCCGACGCGTGATGACCGTGATCCGCGACAAGTCCGTCGTGCACAAGTTGTTCATGGAGATTGCGCCCCAGGTCGACAAGCGCGAAGGTGGTTACACCCGGATCATCAAGACGGGCTTCCGTAAGGGAGACAACGCGTCGATGGCTGTGATTGAGCTTGTTCTTGACCCGGTCAACCCCAAGCCGAAGACCAAGAAAGCCAAGGTCGAAGAGCCCAAGGCTGCCCCAGCTCCCGAGGTTGTGGAAGAAGTTGTTGAAGACGTCACCGCTGCAGAGTCTGCCGACGCCACGGAGACCGTAGACGTTCCGGTGGACGTGCCCGCAGAGGCAGAGACCGCAGTTGAGGAATCACCTGCGGAGTCGCCGGCCGAGGAGACAGAAGCGGTTGCTGATGAAGCGCCCGAGGAAGCCCCTGCCGAAGCGCCTGCTGACGAGGACGCCGCCGACAAGAAGTAGCACTGTCGAAAAAGCCCCCAACCGCGCTGTTGGGGGCTTTTTCTTTGGGCGGCGGGCACTATTCGAATTACACTGACGACGTGTCCGTCCGACTAAAAATTGAGTGTGCCTATTTGGGCACCAGATATTCGGGATGGGCCAAGCAATCTCATCGAATCACGATCCAGGGCGAAATTGAGCGCGCCCTAGCAACGGTGTTGCATGCCTCGCTTGCCGAGGTCACCACTGTGGTTGCCGGACGCACCGATGCAGGGGTGCACGCTATCGGGCAGGTTGCTCATGCAGATCTTGCCGATTCGATCACTCTCAGCCCCGCTGCGTTATCGTCGCTGGCGAAGAGGGTGAATGGAGCACTTGGCACCGATGAAATCACCGTGTACTCGATCGCTTTGGCTCCGGAAGGTTTCGACGCCCGATTTTCTGCGCTCTCCCGGCATTACGAATATCGCCTGGCCGATCGACCCGCCCACAAAAACCCGCTGAAAAAGGACATTACGGCGGTCTCGCCGTATGCCCTGGAGCCCCAGGCCATGAATGACGCCGCCGACGCGCTTCTGGGCCTTCACGATTTTCGCGCATTCTGTCGCCCGCGGGCAGGCGCCACCACGATCAGGACGCTTCAGAGCTTTTCCTGGAGGCGAGAAGCCGATGGAGTGTTGGTCGCTCAGTTGAGCGCTGATGCGTTTTGCCACTCGATGGTGCGCTCGTTGGTCGGAGCATGTGTTGCTGTTGGGCGAGGAGTATTGAGTATCCCCGACCTCATCGCTGCCCGGGACCGCGGCGAGCGCACCAGTTTGTGGGTGACGATGCCGGCCAAAGGGCTCACGCTGTGTTCGGTGACGTATCCACCCGAGGAGACCCTGGCGGCTCGGGCGGAGCAAACCCGCGCTTCCCGCGAGAAACCGCGGGATTGACCGCCCCCGCAATGTCCCCTAAGCTTGGGCGCTGGTGGCAATCGCCGATTGTTCACCAGGTTGAGCCCTCCACCGGGCCGTTCTGATTCAGAACACCCACGGAGCGGGATTCACGAACACCTCGAACCGCAAAGGAATGTCGCATGACGCGCACCTTTTCACCCAAGCCCGCTGATGTTCAGCGCGAGTGGCTCGTTATCGATGCCGCTGACGTTGTTCTCGGCCGTTTGGCCTCTCACGCCGCCGCTCTCCTGCGCGGCAAGCACAAGCCGACCTTCGCACCGCACATGGACATGGGTGACCACGTCATCATTGTGAACGCGGACAAGGTTGTTCTCACCGGGTCCAAGTTGACCCAGAAAGTGGCTTACCGTCACTCCGGTTACCCCGGTGGTCTGACCGGCGTCACCTACGACAAGTTGATGGAAGACAACCCGGTTCGCGCGGTGGAGAAAGCTGTCCGCGGCATGCTCCCCAAGAACACCCTCGGTCGTGACCAGATGGCCAAGCTGAAGGTCTACACCGGTGGCGAGCACCCTCACCAGGCGCAGATGCCCAAGCCCTACTCTCTCGACCAGATCGCGCAGTAGCGCAGAAGCTAAGGACACCTAACGTGGCTATTTCAGAAGAAACCCCCAGCTCCACCGTGGAAGCAGATGCTCCCACCTCGTTCAGTACCGAGACTCCCGCTTCGTCACCCGTTGCCGAAAAGAAGCCCCGCAAGCCCCTCACCGTGGGTGGCCACGCTGTCGGACGACGTAAGCAGGCTATCGCCCGCGTTCGTTTGGTCCCCGGCAAGGGTTCCTACACGGTTAACGGTCGCACCCTGGAGGCATATTTCCCGAACAAGCTTCACCAGCAACTGATCAACGACCCGTTCACGGTCTTGGAGCTCGGTGGCAGCTATGACGTGATTGCGCGCATCACCGGTGGTGGGCCCTCCGGTCAGGCCGGTGCCCTCCGTTTGGGTATTGCCCGTGCGCTCAACCAGATTGACGAAGAGCACAACCGCGCAACGCTCAAAAAAGCAGGCTTCCTTTCGAGGGATGCCCGCGTGAAAGAGCGTAAGAAAGCCGGTCTCAAGAAGGCTCGTAAGGCTCCTCAGTACTCGAAGCGCTAGTCGCGCTCCCAGCACATGGGTCGTCTCTTCGGCACCGACGGGGTCCGAGGGCTCGCTAATCGCGAACTCACGGCAGACATCGTCGTGCGCCTTAGCCAGAGTGCCGCTTTGGTGCTCACGAAGGGGCGTCACGCTGAAGAGCTCAAAGCCGAAGGTCGCCGACCGATGGCGGTTATGGCGCGCGACCCCCGGATTTCCGGGGAATTCCTGGGTGCTGCGGTTGCAGCAGGCTTGGCAAGCTCCGGCATCGATGTTTATGACGCTGGGGTTATTCCCACGCCCGCGGCCGCGTACCTGGTGCGTGAGGGTGGCTTTGATTTTGGTGTGATGGTCTCCGCCTCTCACAATCCGGCCCCCGATAACGGAATCAAGTTCTTTTCGTATGGCGGAACAAAACTGCCGGATGAGGTTGAGGACCGCATTGAGGCCATGATGCACGAGCCTGCGCTCGCGCCCACCGGCGGTGACGTTGGCCGTATTCGACGCTTTGCCGATGCCGAGGATCGTTACCTCCTTCACCTTCTGCAGACCCTTGAGGGAGACCTGGCGGGGCTCCATGTCGTGTTGGACTGCGCGCATGGCGCGGCCTCCGCTATTGCTCCACGGGCTTTTGCGGACGCCGGCGCTACGGTTACGGTGATCGGTGATGAGCCCGATGGTCTCAACATCAACGATGGTTTCGGTTCCACTCACTTGGAGAAATTGCAGGCCAAGGTGATGGAGGTCGGGGCTGACTTTGGCATTGCTCACGATGGTGACGCCGACCGGGCGCTGGCCGTGGATCACGCCGGGAGAATTATTGATGGCGACCGCATCATGGCGATTCTTGCGCTGTCGATGAAAGAACAGGGAACCCTGGTGGGTGACACGTTGGTCACGACGGTGATGTCGAACATGGGTTTGCGCAAAGCCATGGAAGAGCACAACATCACGGTGCTTGAAACAGCTGTCGGCGATCGCTACGTCCTCGAGGAGCTTGAGCGCACGGGTGCCAGGCTTGGCGGCGAGCAATCGGGTCACGTGATCCTGACCGATCACTCCACCACCGGCGATGGAATTCTCACCGGGCTCCAGTTAGCCAAAGAGGTTTTGCGCACGGGGCGCACCCTCGCCGATCTTGCCGATCAGATAGAGATTTTCCCCCAGGTATTGCGCAATGTCCCCGGTGTTGATCGCAGTGCGCTGGCGGACAACCACGTCGTCCAATCCGCCATCGGTGATGCGTCGCGTGAGTTGGGGGACTCGGGGCGCGTGATGGTGCGGGCCTCCGGAACAGAAGCCCTCATTCGCGTCATGGTCGAAGCCAGTGATCAGGCCACAGCGGAGCGGATCGCTGATCAGGTCGCCGACGTGATCAGCGTCGAATTGGTCCTGCCTTAGGTTTTTCGCAGTAACACCGTGTTGATGCGGTGGTCTTTTTCTTTGCGCAGAATCAGGGAGGCGCGAGGCCTGGTGGGGAGGATGTTCTCCACGAGGTTCGGTTCATTGATTTCTCGCCAAAGACGTTGTGCCTCGACCCTCGCGTCGGCTTCGGCGAGGTCGGCGTAACGATGGAAGTAGCTCCGTGGGTCGCTGAAGGCACCCTGCTGGAGCTGAACAAAACGCTCCTCGTACCACTGAGCGATATCGCTGGTGCGGGCATCCACGTAAATACCAAAGTCAAAAAGGTCACTCACCGCCAAGGCCGAATTGGTCGCAGGGGGAGCGAGAACGTTGAGCCCTTCGATAATCACGATGTCGGGCGCCGTAATTTCGATGGTCTCGCCTTCCACTCGGTCATAGACGAGGTGGGAATAGACCGGAGCGTGGACAGGGGACACTCCGCTTTTTAGTTGGGACACAAAACGCAGCAGCGCCCGACGGTCATAGCTTTCGGGGAACCCTTTGCGATGCAGCAGGCCCTCCCGGCTGAGCCGCGACAGCGGCTGCAAGAAGCCATCGGTGGCGATCAGCGCAACGTTGGGGGTGTCGGGGTTTCGTGAGAGGAGTTCTGCAAGCACCCGGGACGTCGTCGATTTTCCTACCGCCACACTGCCGGCAATACCGATGATGAAGGGGGTGTGGGCGGTGCTCTCACCCAGGAAACGGCGCGTGATGGAGTGGGTGTGGCGAGCTCCCTCAGCATAAAGAGAGATCAGCCGTGCCAGAGGTTGGTAGACCTCCAGCACCTCCTTGGCATCCAACATGTCTCCCACGGATCGAACCCGGGCGAGGTCGTCCTCGGAGAGCGGTAATGGGGCGCTCGGGGCCAGGTCGGCCCACGTTGCGCGGTCATATTCAACAAAAGGGCTCGCGTGGTCTCGCTCGAAGCTCGAAGAACCCATAGCGACAAGGCTAGTGCGCGAAGCCCGCTGAGGCTCATCGCCTAGACTTCAAGGCATGTGTGGAATCGTCGGTTATGTGGGTCCCCGCTCCAGTATGGATGTGCTGGTTGCCGGTCTCGCACGCCTGGAATACCGCGGTTATGACTCGGCCGGAGTCGCTGTGGTCTCAGAGAACGACGGGTTGGTTTCCCAAAAAAGGGCGGGCAAACTCGCGGTGCTGCGAGACGATGTTGACGCTCATCCGCTAGCTTCCGGAGGAACCGGAATTGCCCACACCCGCTGGGCAACACACGGTGCTCCGACCGATGCCAACGCCCACCCCCACCTGGCTGATGGCGGCAAATTGGCGCTGATTCACAACGGCATTATCGAGAACTTCCACGAGCTTCGGGAAGAACTGATTGCTTCGGGCGAACAGTTCCTCAGCGAAACAGATTCCGAGGTCGCAGCAATACTTCTTGCCCACGCTTTCCGGGAAACAGGAGACCTCACCACTGCGATGCAGCAGGTCGTAAAACGCCTCGAGGGTGCTTTCACGCTGTTGGTGGTTCACGCGGACAAACCCGGCGTGGTCGTCGGGGCCAGACGCAATTCCCCACTGGTTATTGGTGTGGGAGAGGGCGAGAACTTCTTGGGCTCTGATGTGGCTGCGTTCGTCGCGTTCACCCACAAGGCGCTCTCCCTGGGTCAGGATCAGATTGTCACCCTGACCGAGAGCGCCATTGATGTCATCACCTTTGACGGTGAAGAGGTGCACCCACCTGAATTCACGGTGGATTGGGATGCTTCCGCCGCCGATAAAGGTGGGTGGTCAAGCTTCATGGCCAAGGAAATCTCTGAGGAACCCGAGGCGGTGGCCAACACAATTCGTGGTCGTCTCAGCTCGGAGGGCCAGGTCGTTATTCCGGAGTTAGAGGCACTCGATGTCGGTCGAATCGATCGGGTGATCTTCATTGCCTGTGGCACCGCGGCTTACGCTGCGATGTTGGGTGCCTATGCAATGGAGAAGTGGTCGGGGATCCCCGTCACAGTCGAGCTCTCGCACGAATTCCGTTACCGGGAGCCCGTAGTGGGGCCGGGAACGTTGGTGGTGTCGGTGAGCCAGTCGGGCGAGACAATGGACACCTTGATGGCGGTGCGGTTTGCCAATGACGCCGGTGCTCAAACGCTGGCTATCTGTAACACCCAGGGCGCTACGATTCCTCGCGAATCGACCGCCACTGTGTACACGCACGCCGGCCCCGAGGTGGCGGTCGCCTCCACGAAGGCTTTCCTCTCACAAGCCGTAGCCGTCTACCTTCTGGGCCTCTATCTCGGCCAGCACCGCAAGGTGGTGTCCGCCGAGGTTGCCGCTTCGATAGCGAAAGATTTGCACGCCCTGCCCGAGCAGATCCAAGAGATGGTCGAAACCGGGCCACGCATCAAAGAGCTTGCCGGCTGGATGGCAGACACCCGCTCGGTGCTGTATCTCGGGCGCCACGTGGGATACCCGGTCGCTCTCGAGGGTGCGCTCAAACTCAAAGAGCTTGCCTACATTCACGCGGAAGGTTTCGCTGCCGGGGAGCTGAAGCACGGCCCCATCGCGTTGATTGAGCCGGGACAAATTGTGTTCGTGATTGTGCCAAGCCCCCGGGACCCTTCCTCACTACACAGCAAAGTGGTCTCCAATATCCAAGAGATTCGTGCAAGGGGCGCTCGCGTCATCGCGATTGCCGAGAAGGGGGACGCCGCGGTCCTTCCCTACGCCGATGAGGTCATCACCATTCCCCCGGCATCGCCTTTCATGGAACCCCTGCTGGCCGTTGTTCCGCTCCACATTTTTGGCATGGAGCTCGCGGGCGCCAAAGGGCTCGACATCGACCAACCCCGAAACTTAGCCAAGTCCGTCACGGTCGAATAGTCAGACGCGTCATGGTGGTGGGGATCGGAGTCGACATCGTCGACGTTGCACGCTTTGAGCGCGCCCTGGAGAGAACGCCGCGGTTGGCTGACCGGCTTTTTGGGAAGGCATTTGACCCGGCGATGACGGGCGCATCGCTGGCGGCTCGCTTTGCTGCAAAGGAAGCAACGCTGAAGGCTTTGGGTGGACACATCGGTGGTTTTCGCTGGACAGACATTCAGGTAGTCGGAGACAAAGGGCAGACACCGCAGCTAGCCCTCACCGGCAGCACGCACGCTCGCGCTGCGGAAAAGGACATCAGCAGTCAACATCTCTCGCTTTCGCACGATGGCGGGATGGCCATTGCGTTTGTCGTGATGGAGTCCGCGTCATGACCGCTATGCGGGAAGCACGTATTCGCCCCGCCGCCATCTCCCACAACGTCGAGGTTCTGCGCTCAATGGCCCAAACCCCGCACATGTTGATTGTGGTGAAGGCAAACGGTTACGGCCATGGCGCCGAAACGGCAGCACGCGCCGCTCTGGAGGGGGGCGCGGACTGGTTAGGCACCGCAGACATCGACGAGGCTCTAGAGCTTCGCCGTGTGGGGATTTCGGCCCCCATCCTGGCGTGGTTGTTCGGACCCGATGAGAATGTTCAGCCAGCGCTCGAAAACGGCATTGATCTCGGGGTGTCCTCGCTCGCCCAGCTGGAGCAGGTCGTGGCCGCGCGAGGCTCCGGCACGCCCGCCCGCATCCACCTCAAGCTTGATACGGGTTTGGGCCGAAACGGTGTGGGCCCCAGAGATTGGGAAGAGTTTTTCCGCGAGATTGCGCGAGCCGAACAGGCCTCCCAGGTTCAGGTGATCGGGATGTTCACCCACCTTTCGGGAACTTCCGCCGAGGCCGATGCTGGGCAAGGGAAAGTGTTTGACCAGGGTGTTGCGCTTGCGGAGAGCCATGGAATTACCCCCGAAATACGGCATGTGACCTCCAGCATCGGCACGAGTGATTCGCCAGCACTCGCCCATGACATGGTGCGCGTGGGAGCGGCTGCCTATGGCGTTCCGGTGACCGAGCGCTACCACGGGGTCGGACTGATTCCCGCCATGCGGGTGAGCGCCCAGGTGATTCTGACAAAACGGGTCGACGCCGGATGGGGTGTCGGCTATGGCCACACCTACCGAACTGACAGGGAGACCACCTTGGCGTTGGTTCCCCTCGGGTATGCCGATGGGATACCCCGGCACGGCTCATCGGCGGGCCCCGCGGTGATCGCCGGTGAGAGGTTTGTGGTGTCTGGTCGAATCTCGATGGACCAACTCAGTATCGATGTTGGGGACGCTGCCATTAGGGAAGGACAGTGGGCGGTCCTCTGGGGCGACCCTGCAGAGGGTGATCCCAGCGCAAACGAGTGGGCAGAAGCTAGTGGAACCATCGCGTATGAAATTGTCACGCGTTTGGGTGCGCGAGTTCCGCGCGTGATTGCTGGGTGAAACTGCATATTGCGACCTCCGAGGATATGGAGGCTCTGGGTCAGCGCTTCGGCGCTCTCGCCCGTGCTGGCGACATTTTTGTCCTGACCGGCGAGTTAGGGGCCGGTAAAACGACTTTCACCCGGGGAGTGGGCGAAGCACTTCGCGTCGACACTCCGGTATCAAGCCCGACGTTTGTCGTGGCACGAGAACATGTTTCTCTCGACCCAACAAGGCCCCCCTTGGTCCACATTGACGCTTATCGGGTGGGCTCAGCCGCTGAATTTGACGAGCTGGATATTGATGCCAGCCGATCGGTTGTGGTCGCCGAATGGGCAGCGCCCTACGCCGACGTGTGGGGTCTGGGTTGGGTAGAGCTCGTTTTTGAGCGGCCCACCGGCGAGGGCGAAGACTTCGTGAGTGACCAGCCTCGAACCGTCCGGGTCACCGGCCACGGTGAGTGCGGGGACCTGATGCATCGAATTGCCGAGCGCGAAGTGGGTGAAGATGTTTCTGGCGATTGATTCTTCTGCGGGAACGCAGGTGGCACTGGTGGACCCCCAGGGTGTCACCCGAGCCGAAGCTTCGAGCGACAACCCCCGTGGGCACGCCGAGGTGGTGGGAGTTTTGCTCGAGCGGGTATTTGCTGAGGCCGGGCTGACGCCTTCGGAGCTCACCCACGTTGTCATGGGGATTGGTCCTGGTCCTTTCACGGGACTTCGCGTGGGAATGGCGGCAGCCTCTGCGTTCGCGCAATCCCGATCGCTTCCCCTGCTCCCCGTGATCTCTCATGACGCCTGCGGGTGGGGCGTGAGCGAGGACACGGTCGTGATTACCGATGCGAGACGCGGTGAGGTGGCCTATTCGGTGTACCGTGCCTCGGACTCACTCGAGCGAATAGCAGGGCCACTGTTGGCACGCCCCGAAACACTTGATGACGACCTGGGTGCGCACGCTTCTGCAACGCGCGTCGTCACTGAGGAGATCCCGGCGGCGATGCTGGCGAAGGTTGCGAGAGATTTTCTGGCCAGCGGCCGCGAGTTTCCCACACCCGCACCTCAGTATTTGCGCTCACCGGATGTGACGATGCCGAAATGACGTACACACTCTCTTTAGCGGTCCTGGAAGATCTGCCCGACATGATCGAGAACGAAGCCACGATCTTTGGTTCTGATGCTTGGTCCCCCGAGCTCATGGTGGAAGAGGTCTCTCATCCGCTGAACTACTACCTGGTGGCGCGAGCTAACGAGGACCAGGCGTTCGCCGGGTACGCCGGCCTGCGGGCAGCCCCGCACACAGCAGACTCGGGAGACATTCAGACCATCGCTGTCGCGGAGGGCCATCGGGGTCGTGGCCTCGGGAGGACACTGTTGCGCGCTCTTCTCGATGAAGCACTTGTGCGCGGTGCGCGAGATGTCTTCCTTGAGGTTCGGGCTGACAACGAGGTGGCCATTGCTCTTTACGAATCTGAGGGTTTTGTCACCCTGGATCGCCGGGTGGGTTACTACCAACCCGATGGCGTTGACGCCCTCGTGATGAAAACCGCTCCGCGCGGAAAACCCGTGGGGAGTGCCGAGTGAACGAACCGCTAGTACTGGGAATCGAAACCAGTTGCGATGAAACTGGGGTCGGGATTGTCCGTGGCACAACACTTTTGGCTCATGCTGTGGCGTCCTCCATGGAGGAGCACGCGGTCTATGGGGGCGTCGTTCCGGAGGTGGCGGCCCGAGCTCACGTGGAGGCTCTCCCGGCAGTGATGGCGCAGGCACTGGCCGAAGCTGGTGTTGGTTTCGGGGACCTCGATGCGATCGCAGTGACGACCGGACCGGGGCTTGCGGGTGCCCTCATGGTGGGAGTGGGGGCCGCTAAAGCCTTGGCGGTTAGCTTGGGTATCCCGCTTTATGCGCTGAACCACCTGGTCGGCCACGTCGCGGTCGAGTATCTCAATAGCGAGCGAGAGCTCACGATGCCCACTGTGGCGTTGCTGGTATCCGGGGGTCACACCTCCCTACTGTTGGTCCGGGACCTTGCCGGAGACGTGGAACTGTTGGGCGAGACCATCGACGATGCCGCGGGGGAAGCTTTTGACAAGGTGGCCCGCGTGCTCGGGCTTCCCTACCCTGGAGGCCCTCACATCGACCGGGTTGCCAAAGAGGGAAACCCTGAGGCCATAGCGTTTCCGCGGGGTCTCACTAGCCCGAAAGACCAGGAAAAACATCGCTACAACTTCTCATTTTCCGGGCTGAAGACGGCGGTGGCCCGCTATGTCGAAGCGAGAAGGGCTGCGGGAGAAGAGATTGCCACAGCAGATATCGCGGCGTCATTCCAAGAGGCAGTGGCTGATGTGTTGATTTCGAAGGCGCTTGCCGCGTGTGAGCAGCACGGGGTGCCGTCCCTTCTGCTCGGCGGCGGAGTTGCTGCAAACTCTCGGGTGCGGGGGCTTGCGGGAGAGCGGTGTGAGAAGGCAGGGGTGGAGCTTCGCGTGCCTCCGCTGGCGTTGTGCACCGACAACGGGGCAATGATCGCGGCATTGGGTTCACTCCGGATGTCCCGAGGCTATGGACCCTCGAGCACGGGAACCGGGGTTTTTTCCAGCTTGAGCCCCGCCACCATCCAGCTCATGGAGTAGGTCGGTAGGCTGAATTGATGAATCAGATCGGCCCCCTGACCCCGCGGGATACCGGACCTATCACCCAGGTGTCGGTGACGGAGGTATCTGTCGAGACCACCGGTCTTATGAAAGAGGCGCCAGCTCCTGGACAGGGCACCCGACTATCAAAAATTGCGCTGGGTGCCGCCGTCGGCGCTCTTGTTCTCGCCCCGGTTTTCGGGCTGGGGGTTATCCCGGGAATTCTGGGGATGATTCTTGGGCAAATTGGGCGTCGCTCAGCGCCCTCTGGTCGAGTCCGCTCCACCGTGGCGGTCGCCATTAGTGCTGTGGGTCTTGTGATTTCCACCGCAGTGTTGGTGTTCCTGACGCTTCCGCTGTCGCTCGCCTTTTTGGTGAGCGCTGGCTACATTCTCGACAACTAGGCCATTCGGCGAGCAAGAATCGCGATACGGTCCCCGCGGTGGCGGGTAAGGATGAGGGTTTTTTCTCCGGAACCCTCCAGAGGCAGCCCTTTTCGAAGCTCAGCTGGGTCCACATCAATTCCCCGCTTCTTAATTTCGAGCGATCCCACTGAGGCGCCAGCCACGAGTTCCTTCACGCGTTTGAGGTTGTAGGGGACAACCGCTTCGATGGCAAAGCATTGCGCGAGTGGAGAGATGACGGGCTGGTGGGTGCTGAAATAGGCAATCGAATCATCGAGCATGGCGCCATCATGCTGCCGGGCTAGATCGCCAATAAGCCGCGCACGAATCACGGCGCCGTCTGGCTCGACGAGGTAGGGGCCAAGCTCGCCCACCTGCGCATCCGCCGCATCGGCGGCGCCGGTGAGTTCTGCTGTGCCCCGAGTGGAGAGCACGAGCGCGCTTCGAGAGATTCCTGGCCGCGCGAGCTCACGCGACCACAGCACCATTTCTGCCACCGAACCATGGTGGGAAATCCATTGGGCTTCCATGCCCGAGGGAATCAGGCCTCGGTCCATCCCCGGAGCAAGTTTGATTCCCGCTGGGTGCTTCTGCGCTTGTGCGATGACCCACTCAAGGTGCGGGGACCAGTCTCCGGGGTTACTGAGCCGCTGAGAGCCACTGCGTCGCGCAGGGTCTAGCCAGAGCGCATCAACCGAATCGAGTGGCGTTTCCTCTGCAAGCCCAGGAGACACAGTGACGGTCTCGAAGGGCTGCAGGTTGTAGCCGGCGATAGCGACGGTCACCGGGTCTGCGTCGATAGCGGTGACCGTCATCGACAAGCCCGCGAAAGCGAGGGAGTCACCACCGATGCCACAGCCGAGGTCTGCAATGTGGTGAAGGTGGGCCTGGTCAAACCGAGTGGCGTGGTGGCTGGCGATAGCCAGCCTGGTGGCCTGTTCGAGACCCGGTTTGGTGAACAGCATCCGGTCCGCAAAGGCACCAAACTTCTCGATTGCTTTCGGGCGCAAGGCCCACTGGTCCAACACAGCGGCAACGCGATCCGCGGCGTGCCCTGCTTTACGTAACTGTGGCACGAGTTGTGCGGGATCTCGGGGAGAATCCTCTTCCCGGAGGCTTGCGAGCAACCTCAGGGACTCAGGGTGCAGGAGTGCTTCGAGTTCGCTGCGCTCCATGCGCCTAGTCTGCCAGCTGAGAGAATTCTGGCACTCGTATTGCGTGAGTGCTAATGGTTTCGATACAGTTGGGTTAGCACTCGAGAAGTGAGTGTGCTAACCCAAGTCTCAGAAAGAGGTCAACCGTGTCGGTCTCCATTAAACCGCTCGAAGATCGCATCGTGATCAAGCAGGTCGAAGCAGAGCAGACCACTGCTTCCGGCCTTGTCATTCCTGATACCGCTAAAGAAAAGCCTCAGGAAGGCGAAGTTGTTGCTGTTGGACCGGGTCGTTTCGACGACAACGGCAACCGCGTTCCCATGGATGTTGCCGTGGGCAATGTGGTGTTGTACTCCAAGTACGGCGGAACCGAAGTGAAGTTTGGGGCAGACGAGTACCTCGTTCTCTCCGCTCGCGACGTTCTCGCTATCGTGGAGCGCTAACAGCGCACATCACTTACGCAGAAGGCCCGCACTCGTGCGGGCCTTCTCGTGGTTAACGGCGCCCGTGCGGGTATAGCCTTGCCCGGTGGATGACTCGAAAACCCTGAGAGAAGGGTTCCTCGCCGCGGCGGCTGCCTATGGTTTGTGGGGCCTTTTGCCGGCGTTCTTCGTGGCGCTGGATCCCAGCGGTCCGGTGGAAATCCTGGGCTGGCGTATTGCGCTCTCCCTCGTTTTTTGCCTCGGAATTCTTTTTTTCCTCAAACGGGTGAAGCTGACTCTGGGTTTGATGAAGAACCGGATGATTCGGGGGTTATCTGCGCTGGCTGCCCTGTTGATCTTTGTGAACTGGGGGGTGTACGTCTTCGCCTCTCTGAATGAATTCATCGTGGAAGCGGCGCTGGGGTACTTCATTAACCCGCTGGTCACCGTCGCGCTAGGGGTTGTCGTTCTGCGGGAGAAGCTTCGCCCACTCCAGTGGGCGTCCCTGTCCTTAGCGGTGGTTGCTGTAGTCGTGCTCGCGGTGGGTTATGGATCCGTGCCCATTATTTCGCTGACGCTGGCCCTGTCCTTTGGTTTCTACGGGTTTGTCAAAAATCGCATGGGTCCGCGGGTTAAGGCTGTCGACAGTTTGACGCTCGAGACTCTGTGGCTAAGCCCTGTTGCCGCGGGACTCCTGGTGTGGGTGGCCGTGACCGGTGGTTTGAGCCTGGGTACGCTCGGCGTGGGCCACACGCTCCTGCTGTTGTCCGCAGGCGCGGTGACGAGTGTCCCGCTGTTGTTCTTCGGCGCTGCCGCCAGGCGACTTCCGCTGTCGATTATGGGCCTGATGCAATACATCGCACCGATCATGCAATTTGCCTTTGGGGTCTTCATCATGGGCGAACCGATGCCTCTGGAGCGGTGGATTGGGTTCGCTCTTGTGTGGGTTGCGTTGGTCCTTTTGAGCGCTGATGCGCTCACCTCACGCCGCAACCGATTGCTCCGACCGACCCAAACTCCGTAGTCCGCCCTCATTGAGCGGGAACCCTGGCCTGCGTCCGTTACCGGGATGTGATGAAACTGGCTTGTAACCGGAACATTTTGCGCTTAAGTTAGAGAGGTTGGGCACGCGTTGGCGTGTCCGCTTTTCCCAATGTAAACAAATAAGGAGCATCATGAGCGTACTTTCGAAGGCAGGGAGTGGTTTTGCCATTCTTGCTGCTTCAGCGCTAGTGCTCAGCGGCTGTGCAGCCGCTGACGATGAGGCCGCAACCACGACAGAAGACGACACTACGTCGGCAGCTGTTGAGTCGTTGGCTCTCAAGATCGGTACGGCTCTGCCCGTCACCGGTAACCTCGCATTCCTCGGACCCCCCGAAGAAGCTGGTGTGCTTTTGGCACAGGCAGACATCAACGCTGCTGACGCTGGAATCGACCTGGAAGTTGTCCTCGGAGACTCCGGTGACACCGACAACAAGGCCTACGAGACTGAAATTCCTCGTCTGCTGAACGAAGACGTCTCTGCCATTGTTGGTGCAGCTTCTTCTGGTGTGTCGTTCCAGTTCATCGACCAGGTGACCAAGGAAGCAGGCGTGATCCAGATTTCGCCCGCCAACACCTCGCCTAACTTCACTGACTACGACGACGATGGACTGTACTTCCGTACCGCTCCTTCGGACGTTCTGCAGGGTGAAGTTCTCGGTAACCTGCTCGCTGCTGATGGTCACGAGACTGTCGCCATGATCGTCATCAACGACGCTTACGGCACCGGTCTGCGCGACAACGCCACCTTGGCGTTCGAAGCAGCAGGTGGATCTGTTGTTGCTACCCCGTCTTACAACGTGGGTGACACCAACTTCACCTCGCAGATCAACGAGATGCTCGCAGAAGACCCTGACGCCATTGTCGTCCTGGCCTTCGACGAGACCAAGACCATCGTTCCCGCGCTGATTGACGCAGGCTTCAGCAACTCTGGCCTGTACTTCACCGACGGTAACCTCGCTGACTACTCGGCTGACTTTGAAGCCGGTCTCATCGAAGGTTCCAAGGGAACTCTCCCCGGTCCCCCCGCCGACACCATCTCGGATGACTACAAGGAGCGCGCACAGGCCTTGTGGACCGAGAACGGTGGAGACGAGCTGACCTCATGGGCATACAGCACCGAGTCGTATGACGCGGTCGTCCTCCTCGCACTTGCTGCCCTGGCTGCTGGTTCTACTGAGCCTGCTGACATGGCTGCCAAGATGTCTGAGGTTTCTGGCTTCTCCGGCGGTGGCACCAAGTGTGGCACCTTCGCTGAGTGTGCAGAGATCATCAACGGCGGCGGAGTTGCTGACTATGACGGTCTGTCCGGTGGTATCGCCCTCAACGAGGCCGGTGACCCCACGGAGACCGCTATCGGTATCTACGAGTTCGACGCTGACAACCGTCCTCAGACCTACCAGGGCTAAGAACGGACAGCATGTAACTCTTGTTACAGCACTGTGGGGCTCGAGCATTAGCTCGGGCCCCACAGTCGTTTAACGCAGCATTCTCATGCAAGGTGGCGAAGGTGCGCTGAGACCCCGGTGGGCCGCTCTCTGTCGCAGGGCGGCCGAGCCACGGTACTGGCTTCCTCTCCGGCGGCCATGCCCAGAGCCGCACAAAACTAACGCCCCCAGCAGGCGCTGAGGGCGTTAGGACGTGTTGTGGTGTTTAGTCGGCGCCTAAGTTGCCCAAGTAGAGGCTGATGACCTTCTCGTCATTCAACAGTTCGCGACCCGAGCCTGTGTAGGCATCGGTTCCCTGGTCAAGAACGTATCCTCGGTCACAGATCTGAAGGCAACGACGGGCGTTTTGTTCCACCATGATCGTGGTCACACCCGCTTGGTTGATTTCTGACACTCGGATGAACGCCTCGTCCTGTCGCACGGGGGAGAGACCAGCGGAGGGCTCGTCCAGCAGAAGAACCGAGGGGTTCATCATGAGGGCGCGACCCATAGCAACCATCTGGCGTTCTCCACCGGAGAGAGAGCCTGCACGCTGCTTCAAACGTTTCCCTAGCTCCGCAAACAAGCCAGTCACGAGCTCCAGGCCTTCTTCAAACATCTCGGGCTTCTGGAAGACACCCATTTGGAGGTTTTCTTCAATGGTGAGGCTTGGGAACACGTTGTTGTTCTGGGGGACAAACCCCACCCCTTTAGCAACAAGCTTGTTGGCTTTGAGACCAGTGATTTCATCACCCTTAAGGAAAATGCCGCCCTCGCGCACGTTCACCTGTCCGAAGATGGCCTTGAGCAGAGTCGATTTACCGGCACCGTTGGGGCCGATGATGCCGATCAGTTCACCTTCGTTGGCAACAAGGTTGCAGCCATTGAGAATGTTCACCCCGGGCAAATAACCGGCGTGAACGTCTTTGACCTCGACGACGGGGGTGTTATCGGCCATTACTTGCCGCCCTTTCCAGATTCATCACCGTGCAACTCTTCAAACAGTGCCGCAGCGGCCGCGGCACTGTCGCCTTCGATGCGCCCCGTTACGACACCCAGGTCGACCTCCTGGTGGCTTCCGAGATAGGCGTCAACGACAGCGGGGTTCTTCATAACCTCGTCCGGCGGTCCTTCGGCAATCACGGCACCTTCGGCCATGACCACTACCCAGTCGGCGATGTGACGAACCATGTGCATGTCGTGCTCGACGAACAAGACGGTCATGCCCTGCTTTTTCAGGTCAAGGATGTGACCCAAGAGAGATTCGGTCAATGCCGGGTTCACACCGGCCATGGGCTCATCGAGCATCACCAGGGTGGGAACGGACATCAGGGCCCGCGCCATCTCGAGCAGCTTTCGCTGACCACCGGACAGGCTGGCAGCAAACTCATCCTTCAACTTGGCAAGTTTGAATCGCTCGAGAAGCTCGAGGGCACGAGCTTCAATCTCAGCATCCTGCTTTTTCCAAATGAACGGGAACAGCGAGCGGAAGATGCCTTCACCCTGCTGGTCTTTGGCCCCGAGCTTCATGTTCTCCATCACCGTCAACAGCCCGAGAGCTTTGGTGAGCTGGAAGGTGCGGACCTGGCCCCGCTGAGCCACTTTGAACGCGGGCACCCCGGCGAGGCTGGAACCGTCAAATGACCAGGTTCCAGTGTCGGGGGTATCAAACCCGGTCATTAGGTTGAACAGGGTGGTCTTGCCGGCACCGTTTGGCCCAATGAGTGCTGTGATCGCTCCTCGGGGGACTTCGAGGTGCTCAACATTGACGGCGGTAAGGCCACCAAAAGTGCGGGAGACGTTGTCCACCACCATGATCGGGTCGACCTTGGCGACACCGGGAGCGGCTTCACCAACATGCAACCCGGTCGTCTTCTCAGGCGTGGGCAGTGATGAGGGGTTACTTGACAAAGGTCAGCTCCTTCTTGTCGCCGAGGATTCCCTGCGGGCGGAAGATCACAATAAGCATCAAGCCCACTCCCACGAGCACGAAGCGCAGAGCGCCTGCCTGCGCGGAGGTGAAGTCCCCTAGAGCACCGATGGCGACCAGGGCCGGCAGGAAAGACCCAAGGAATGCCTGCAGGACCCAGAAGATTAGCGCCCCGAGGAGTGGCCCAAAGACGGTAGCTGCGCCGCCGAGCAGCAAAGCGGTCCATACGAAGAATGTCAGCGACGTGATGAAGACACCCGGGTTAGTCGACGAGGGCAGTACGTAAATGATTCCGGCGAGACCACCGAAGACACCACCCACGATGAGTGCCTGCATCTTGTAGGCGAAGACGTTCTTGCCAAGAGCGCGAACCGCATCCTCGTCTTCACGAATTCCTTTGATGACGCGACCCCAAGGGCTATTGATAAGCCTCCACAAAAGCCATGCGCACAGGGCAAGAATGATGGCCCCAAAGACCAGGACCCACAGCTGGTTTTCTGTGTACTGCCACGGACCAAAGCCATAGTCACCCTCGGGGAACGGGTTGACCGAGCGGAAGCTGTCTTGGAAGCCCGAGAGGCCGTCAGCTGAACCGGTCACCGGCTGCCACGCCTGCGAGGTGAAGAGCAGCCGGACAATTTCTGCTGCCCCAATCGTGACAATAGCGAGGTAGTCGCCGCGAAGACGCAGAGTTGGGATACCCAACAGCACGGCGAAAATGATGGACGCAACAATGCCCACGATCATCGCTGCCCACCAGGGGAAGCCAAACGTCAGGGTAGAAATCGCGAACCCATAGGCACCGACGGCCATGAAGCCAGCGATACCGAAGTTCAGCAGTCCGACGAAGCCAAAGTGCATGGCAAGCCCGAGGGCAGCCAGCGCAAAAGCCATCGTTGCGGGGCTCAGCATTGAAGCCGCCGTGTTGGTGAAGATTGATCCCCAGTCCATGGTTCTAGCCCCTTAACCTATTCGCTCTTTCCGGCCCAAGATTCCTTGGGGACGGAACATCAGAATGACAATCATGACGACGAGCGCGCCAACGTATTTCAAGTCGGAGGGAATAAAGAGGGCTGATGTTTCGATCAACACACCCACGATGATGGCTCCGACCAGGGCACCGAATGCGGTGCCCAACCCACCGAGCACACCCGCAGCAAAGATGAAGAGCAAGATCTGGGTTCCCATGTCCCACCGGATGCCGGGGCGGAAGTAGGCCCACAT
>CAKZKU010000248.1 GCA_937124545.1 uncultured Microbacteriaceae bacterium
CGTCTCTACGCCAGAGCCAGCTTTTTCTTGAGGCTCTCGACATGTCCGGTTGCCTTGACGTTGTAAAGAGCGTGGGTAAGCGTCCCGGCTTCATCGATCACGAAAGTCGAGCGGATGACGCCCTGAACGGTCTTGCCGTACATCGTTTTTTCACCAAACGCACCGTACGCGTGGTGGGTCGACAGGTCGGGGTCACTGAGTAGAGGGAATCCCAACGACTCTTCCGCAGCAAACTTTTCAAGCGCAGGACGTTCATCTTTCGAAACTCCCAGCACCACATACCCCTCCGAAGTCAACGACGCCATGTTGTCTCGGAAATCGCAGGCTTGAGTGGTGCAACCGGGAGTGCTAGCCGCGGGGTAAAAATACAGAATGACTTTCTTGCCGCGGAAGTCCTCGAGCGTCACCGTGGCGCCGTCTTTGTCCAAAAGCTCAAACGCTGGAGCAACGTCACCTTCATTCAACCTGGAGTCAGTCATGGGTTTTCCTTCTCTGATGGGGTGGTGACCCCAGAATAGTGTCCCCACCTGAATACGCCTGCCCGAGCGGGCCGTTAGCGGCTCGCTCGCTAGGCAGTATGGTCAGTGGCCGTCGCGCGCGACGGCTTCGGGCGACCGAACCTGGTGAGCACGATGAAAACCGGCACCACAAGTGCTCCCAGGAGGTTGCTCGCGCCCCACTCAATGGGCTCTGTGACGAAGAGTGCTTCAGCGGGTAAGGCGCCGCCCTCATACCCGACGACCAGGGCGGCAAACAGGTTGTTCGACATGTGCGCACCTATCGCGATTTCGAGGGACCGATCTCGGACCGTCACCCAGGCAAGCGCAAACCCCACCGTGAAGTAACCAAAGAATGCTCCGGCAATATCGCCCGCCGCCTCCGGATTGAGCAGGTGCGGGAATGCGAACAAGGCGCCACTAAGGGTCGACAACCACCAGATGTTGGACCACCCCCGTGCTGCCCACTGGATAATCCAACCCCTAAAGAACAGCTCCTCCGCTGTCGTTTGCAACGGAAAAAGCAAAAGGCCAACGAGCACAAAAGGAAGAAATGTTGGCCAGTCCAGGTCAAAGCGGTAGGCGCCTGGGTTAGCCACGATTCCCACGACAACCGGAGCACCGATCAGCAGTAGCCAGACCCAGAATCCCAAGCCGACCCGCCACCAACGAAACCGATCCAGGGACGAGAACAGATAGCGGAGCTTCACGCCCAGGATAAACCGGTAGGCGACAAGGGTTCCCACGAAAAAGGGGAGAAAAGTAATGAGCGCAAAAAACAGGTACCCCCATGCCGGCATCTGAGACAACACATCGCCACCGGTGAGCAGGGCTTGGGGGTTGACACCGGTGTAGGGAAGGAGGAGGAGACCGAGGATTGTGCCACCCACGAGCCAGGAAACCAGGACCACAATGGTCCCCACAATCCACCGCCACGGCGAAACAGGGACCGGCGCCGTATAGGGCGGAAGTTTGTTGACAGTACGAACCACACCACAAGTGTCGCAAGAGAGTCTGAGGAAGTTGTGCTGAGGGGATAACGTCCCCAGAAAAGTAGGCCAGACTGAGGGTTTCCCTTCCCAAAGGACCGTTGTACATGAGCGACATCAGAGATGACACCCGGGCGGGCTTCGAATCAATCTTTGGATACGAGGCCCATGGACTGTGGTCCGCACCCGGTGAGTTGAGGTTGCTCGGAGACGACTCGGACTACGCCAACGGCTACGTTCTCGCGATCGCGATTGATCGACGCACGGTCGTGGCTGCAGGTGTTCGAAAAGATCGAAAGATTCGGGTAGCCAGTACCGAAGCCGACGAGATCGCGGAAATCTCTCTTGACGATGTGGGGCCCGATCAAGTCCACGGCTGGGCCGCCTACCCGTTGGGGGTCGCCTGGGCGCTGGGTCAATCAGGAGCAGACTTGTCAGCGGTGCCGGGTTTGGACCTGTTCATCGACTCGGATGTTCCCGTTGGTGTGGGCTTGGGATCCTCGGCTGCGCTGGAAACCGCGGTCGCCGTTGCGCTGAACGACGCCTGGCAACTGTCTCTCGATTCGATGTCACTGGCTAAAGTCAGTCAGCGAGCCGAGAATTCCGTCGTCGGGAAAGAAACCGGACTCAGCGATCACATCCCGTCGCTGTTGGGTGAAGACCACCGTGCAGTCCTCTTTGACAGCCGCTCGCTGGATAGCGACCAGGTCAGCTTCCCCCTCTCCGAGCGTGGACTAGCGCTCTTGGTGATTGACACCGGAATCGAGCGAGCCACCGACCTTGCCGCCGAACGTTTTTCTGAACGTGAGGAAGCAAGCGACGCGGTGAAGATTTCTTCGCTGCGAGAGCTGTCGCCAAAAAGCCTGCCCGAGCACCGTGATTCGCTGTCCGCCGTGACCTATCGGCGAGCGCAACACATCGTAAATGAGAACCAACGTGTTCTCGACGCAGCAAAGGCCCTCAGAACTGAAGGCCCAGAGTCACTCGGGGAAATACTGAGCGCCTCGCAAGCCTCCCTCCGGGATGACTATGACGCCTCCGGCAAAGAAATTGACCTTGCGGTCGAGACATGCCTTGCGCAGGGGGCTTATGGGGCTCGGATGACCGGGCTCGGAGAGTCGGGCGCGCTTTATGCCCTGGTCGACGAGAGCAACCTCTCACTACTGCAGGTAGCTCTGGATGGTGCCTTCACCGAACACGGCTATCAAGCGCCTGCCACCTACGTTGTTGGCCCGTCGCGGGGAGCATTGCGCCACTAACGCTTTGCGTTGAGCCCCAACACCTTGGCTGTGCGCTTCTGTGATGCCTTCGCCTCACGAGGCCTGTCAGAAAGCTTCATTCCATAGCTCGGCACGATCTCTGTGAGCTTGTTGCCCCACTGCTCTGATTTATGAGGGAAGCAGCGCTCAAGCACGCTGATCATGATGGGTGCGGCAGTTGAGGCCCCCGGGGAAGCGCCAAGAAGGCCGGACATCGAGCCATCCGCGCTCGCGATCACCTCGGTACCAAACTGGAGCACGCCACCTTTTTTGGCATCAGGCTTGATCACCTGGACGCGCTGTCCGGCGGTCTGTTCGTACCAATCATCCGGGTCGGCGGACGGGTAAAAGTCCCACAGGGCCTGGAGCTTCTTAGCCCGTGAGGCGAAAACCTCACCCACCAGGTATCGCACGAGGGAGAAGTTCCCCGCCGCCACTGCCAAAAGGGGAATGAGGTTGTGCCAGCGGATGGAGGCAAAGAGGTCAAACCACGACCCAGTCTTCAAAAACTTCGGGGTAAATCCTGCATAGG
>CAKZKU010000249.1 GCA_937124545.1 uncultured Microbacteriaceae bacterium
GACGACATTCAGGCCGTGAAAAAGCTCGGCGAAGCCCGGGATGCCATCGTCACCGAACTTCGCAAGACCATCGTGGGCATGGACGAGGTCATCGACGAAATGATGATCTCTATTTTTGCCCGGGGACACTGTCTCCTCGTCGGAGTTCCCGGCTTGGCCAAGACCCTTCTGGTGAGTTCGCTGGCCGAGACAATGTCACTTGGATTTAAACGCATTCAATTCACGCCCGACCTGATGCCTTCCGACATCACCGGAACCGAGCTTTTGCAGGAAGATCCGGAGACCCATCAACGACGGTTTAAATTCCAAAAAGGCCCGGTTTTCACCAATCTCCTTCTGGCCGACGAGATCAACCGGACCCCGCCCAAAACCCAGGCCGCTCTTCTGGAGGCGATGCAGGAAAAGCGCGTCTCTTCCGGCGGTGAAGATTACAAACTCGACGAGCCTTTCTTCGTTCTTGCGACCCAAAATCCCATCGAACAAGAGGGCACCTATCCGCTTCCCGAGGCCCAGCTCGACCGCTTCCTCTTCAACATCATGGTCAAGTATCCAGACCGCTCCGAGGAACTCGACATCATGAAGAGCGTCACCACGGACGATGTGCCCGAGGTCAAGAAGGTCGTCGACGGCGCCGCCATCGTCGAATTCCAGCACGTCGTTCGCCGCATTCCCGTCGCGGATCACATTTTCGAATACGCCGCATCTCTCGTCCGGGCCACTCGTCCCGACGAGCCGGATGCGCCGGACTTTGTCAAAAAGCTCATGGCCTGGGGGGCCGGTCCCCGTGCTTCCCTGAACCTCATTGTGGCCGGCAAGGCGCGCGCTGCCTTGCGCGGACGTTGCCACGTCGCCATCGAAGACATCCAGGCCCTCGCCCTTCCCATTCTCCGGCACCGGGTCATCCCCAGCTTCGCGGCCCGCTCGGAAGGCGAAACTTCCGACACCCTCATCGCAAAGCTTCTCAAGGAGATCCCTTCGGACGAAAAGCTGCTCAAGCAGAAGGCCAGCTAACTGCATCTTCCCCAACGGATGTCGGAACACCTGCCTGAGACCAATTACCTCGACCCCGGGCTGCTGCAACGCCTCGGAGATCTCGAGCTGATTGCCCGTGAAGTGGTCGAAGGCCTCCGCGTGGGAGGTCACCGCAGCCCGCTGCAAGGATTCAGCACCGAGTTCGCCCACCATCGGCAGTATTCGCCCGGCGATCCCCTCCGAACCCTCGACTGGAGGGTCTTTGGCCGGACCGATCGCTACTACACCAAGCTTTTCGAAGCCGAAACCAACTTCGATTGCCACCTCCTCGTCGACGCCAGCTCATCGATGAACTACGGCTCCGGCAAAGTCAGCAAACTGGAATACGCCAAATTCCTATCCGCTTCTCTGGCGTATCTCGTACTTAAACAACGCGACTCGGTCGGGCTTTCGGTCTTTGATTCCGAAGTCCGCGCCTATCTTCCACCGCGCTCGGCGATGGGGATCATTCTTGAGATCGACCGCTTGCTCAAAGACATCAAGCCCACTCCAAAGACGAGCCTCGCGAAACAACTTCATGACATCGCCCTCATGATGAAACGCCGCTCGGTCGTGGTGGTGATTTCGGACCTGCTCTCCGAGGTCGACGACATCCTTGGCGCTCTTGAACACCTTCGCTTCGATGGCCACAACGTCATCGTCATGCACACCCTCGATCCTTATGAAATTGAATTTCCCTTCGATGGCACCTGGCGCTTCGAAGGACTGGAAGGCGAGGAACCATTGACGACCCAGCCGCAGCGAATTCGAGCTGAGTATCTTGCCAGCTTCGGGAAATACATGGAATCGCTGAAGTCCGGATGTGTGGCCGCGCAAATCGACTACACCGTCGTCGACACCTCCCGCCCGCTCGATCTCCTTCTGAGCGAATTTTTCAACGAACGTGAAACCACCATGGGAGGAGGCTCTCCGACCGCCCGGCCATGAGTTTTTTCAATCCATTGCTCTTGTTCGCAGCACTCGGGGTAGCCCTGCCGATCCTTGCGCACTTGCTGGCCCGCCAGAAAGTCAAGCGAACCGACTGGGCCGCGATGCAGTTCCTCAATCGCAATGTGCGGGTGCGCTCACGGCAAATTCGCCTGCGTGACATCTT
>CAKZKU010000250.1 GCA_937124545.1 uncultured Microbacteriaceae bacterium
TCATGATAATTGAGTGAGGGTTACCCCGATGATGAGTGATCAAAAGAACAAGTCAACAAAAGGTGGCTACATCGGTCAGTTTTTTGACCAAGATTGAGATGAGCGAGGTGAATCCAGATGAAGTGACGAAGAACGTTCAGGAGGCCATTGCCCGACTGGTGGAAGCCCGCAAAGAACTCGGGCTCTCGCAGTATCGGGTCGCTCAGCTCACTGGGCTCAGCCGTGAATCCATCCGCCTCATCGAGTCTGGTCGCCGCTTTCCTTCCCTTCGAAACTTCCTCTTGCTCTGCACCGCCCTTGAGCTTGACCCCGCCAAGGCGCTGGAATCACGCCACAAATAGGGCAGGGGAGATAGATTTCCTTAAAACGACAAACGCTGTTATCCTGCCGGGCGATGAACCATTGAAAGGAGTAGTATTATGGCCAATCAAAACACCGACCGTCGTCCCGCCGAGAGTCTTCGCTACGGAGCCCTGGAGGCTTCGATCTGGCGAAATCAGGGAGAATCCGGGGACTACCTCAACACCACCTTCTCGCGAAGCTACAAACAGGGAGAGGACTGGAAGCAGACCGATTCCTTCCGGGAGGCAGACCTTCCGACCTTGTCGAAGCTCGCTCTTGACGCCCACACCGAGATCCAGAAGCTCAAAGAAGACGGCAAGGATTCCGCCACAGGGGGGCTTTAATGGTGATCGAGGGGCCTTGGATGCGGTCCCCGAAACCTGAAGGGCCTAAGTTTCCGCTCGGGAAGCTGGTGGCGACGCCCAATGCCCTGCGGGCCATCACCACGGCAGAGCTGAGTCGGGCCACGACCCGACATCATCACGGTGATTGGGGGGAACTCGACCCGGAGGACAAGAAGGCGAACGACGAAGCCCTTGCTGACGGAGGGCGTCTTTTGTCGGCCTACCAGGCCGGAGATGGAACCCGTTTCTGGATCATCACGGAGGCGGACCGCTCGGTCACGACCGTGCTGCTTCCGGAGGATTACTGATGGAAAAATCGGCTCGCCCAGTTTTCGACCGTTTAAAACGGCCGCAAGAACCGACTACCTTAGCAGAACCCATTGTGCCGGTGAACGAGGTGTCGACAGAGCTTCTCAAAATCGCAGGAAGGCTGGAGGAGGCCGGGCTGGAAGAGCCCGCCTCCCGCCTGACGGCGTTGGCTGAGAAGGTCTCCGAGAACGATCGCCTCCTCACCGTCGCTGAAGCCGCCAAATGGCTCGGATGCGGACGGAGAACTCTCGACAACCTCATCGCGACCCGCCGCATCCCCGCCTTCCTCATCGGCGGGCGATACCGCATCGACAAACACCAGGTGCTTAAAGAAACCAAGCTGGGCTCATAGGAGGCGCTCATCCAAAAGAGCGACTCGTGTTTGATTCTGATCGAAGTCGGTTTCAATAGAGAACCCAATACCATTTTTCGATATGTATTTGGAGCGAGCATTGCCTCGCCAAAATGTAATGGCGCAAAAATTCTCAAAATCTTCCTCCGCTGATCGTTCTCCAAAGTCCATCTGGAGATGTCTCTTAAGGGCATCTAAAATTTCACGTTCCGGGACGCTGGTTCTAGCCGCCGGATCCACCTCCAATTCACCGCAGTCGAATTGTGCTTTGAACTTCGCTTTTCTATTAGGGTCAAAAGGGTCCATGTATTTCTCGAAAAGGTCCAATCATCCTCCCTGATTGTCGCACGATTGTAAGGGCGAAGGTAAGGGGGAGTCGTCCGGGCATCGCCAAGTTTTTGCGGGCATTCGAGCAGTCTGGATCTTCGCGGACGCCTGCCGTTTTATTGGCGGTGATTCCTTTACCAACGGCCCCATTTCCGTCGACGGCGTTCTCGCCGCTGCCAACCATCATCAATTAAATCGGCGGGCGGGGCATCGCTCTCGAGCTGCTTGGGTTTTGTGGAATCCCGAGCCGTCGTGCGTGGCAATGTTCTCGGGGGAAAACTCCAGCCCAGAGCGCCCGAAGAAAGTTCTCGTCGCAATGAACTAATGGCATTGATGAATTCACGCCTGAGGGCGGCGATTTCGGTTGTAAGTGTGTCGAGTTTTCTCTCTTTAGAATCCAATTCTCCAAGCTTTTCATAAACAATTTGGCGGAGGTGTTCGCTGGTTGACCGGTCCTTGGAGGTGGCGCTTGTCTTGAGCTTGCGAACGGATTCGCGGTCGAGTTTGCAGTAGACGATTCTTTTGGCCTCGCAGACCTTTCTCAATCCAATGTTCTTTTCCAGTGACCAAAATTCCCACATTTGTTTGCCCTCGTAAGTTGATTCAAATGCTGTTCTACCACACCTTAGCTCAACTGTACAATGAACGGACGGTCCTATTGTATCAGCCAAGATCTCTTCGACCGGGGACACCTTTCAACGCCCTGCGCTCCGCACCGCCAACCGCAGCCAGATTGTGACGCGCTTGTCTTCCTGTCGTTTCTCCTCCCTTCCTCGCCTTGTCTCACAAACTGTCGCCCCCGGCGCCGACCGGCAGTCTGCAAACCGTGAGCTGATCTCGTCTTCCCATCGCTTCGCTCCGAAAAGACCGGGCTCCCGGTTCGAGATCTTTCAGAGGTGCATGGCGGTTCTATAAAGGTTGCTGCCAACTATTCCGCCGCTGGGCCCTCCACGAGGCGGCATCAAGTGGAACCTTTTCGCCTCCCGACCTCTATTCCACTTGACCCCGCCTCGTGTCGGCCATGGAGGAGGGCGTTGTTTTTCCTTTTGGAAAAAACAGTTTTGTCTTCTCCGGTGAAAGTATGGTGCAGCGGTTCAATCATCAAGAATATAGCGATAGCGGGTGAGCGTTCGTTGCCCAATTTTCTGGAGCATGCCTGATTCAACGCCGCGCCTTAGATCCCGGCTGGCGGTCGAAGGAGAGATGCGTGGAAATAATGCCAGGTAATCTTTGCGCGAGAACTCCCTCGCAACGAGATGACTCATGGCCTGTTGCAAGCGTCCGGCTGGCGTGTAGGGACCACTGCGTATGGTTTCAGCAAAGAGCTGGAGGGCTTGGTCGATAAGGTCATCCATGTTGGGTTTGATGCAAAAAAGGAATGTCCGATTCGCTCGTCAGAACTGGCTGGCAATAACCAGAGCCGTGTGAGGAAAAAAAAGAATGTCAGGTCCCTGAAGAGGTCTTCATCACGGGCTTGATCCTTCTTGACTGTTTGAGGGCTAAACGCCCTCGAGGGGGTGCCTTCCATCCGCGGGAATTTAGGTTCCGAAGGAACCTTCAATCTGCCCAGTTTTACTCGTTCTTCGCTCCGTGCTATCAAGGAGGTTTATCGAGAGGCTGGAGTTATGGCGGGACTGGAGAATCGACCGGGAGGTCGCAAGAATAAGAGGGCAGGGGCTGGGGGGAAGCTTCCTTCAATCCGCACGAAGGAACCGTCTGATGCCTACGAGCGAATCACGGAGCGGATCCTGGACATTCTCGAGAACGGAGTCGTGCCATGCCAATCACCCTCAACC
>CAKZKU010000251.1 GCA_937124545.1 uncultured Microbacteriaceae bacterium
TATCATACTTCACGGCTAAGTCCATGAGCTGTTCACAGGTGATAAATTTAGAGTAGAACGCCACTTCTTCAATACAGCCAATTTTTGTATCTTGGCGCTCTTCAATCACACGGACAAAAGTGGAAGCTTCATTGAGCGAAGAAAAGGTGCCGGTATCAAGCCATGCTATGCCTCGATTTAAGACCCCCACCTTTAGTTTGTCACGCTCTAAATAGACCTGATTGACGGCGGTAATTTCATATTCGCCACGCGCAGACGGTTCAATAGTTTCGGCGATTTTTACCACATCATTATCGTAAAAATAAAGCCCTGGAACTGCGAAATTGGACTTCGGCTCGGAAGGTTTTTCCTCAATCGAAATCGCCTGCTTCTTCTCATCAAACTCGACCACCCCATAACGTTCAGGGTCATGAACTGGAGCGGCAAAAACCACAGCACCATCTGGATCCGTGTGATTCCGCACAAGCTCGCCAAAGCCAGAGCCGTAGAAAATATTATCACCGAGCACTAGCGCAACCTTGTCATCGCCAATAAAGTCTTTGCCCAAGACAAATGCTTGAGCAAGGCCATTCGGCTCCTCTTGCACCGCATATTCAAAGCGACAACCAAGCTCGGAGCCATCACCCAGCAAGCGCTTAAACGCAGCCTGATCTTCGGGCGTGGTAATGATCAAAATCTCATTGATCCCAGCAATCATCAGCACCGACAGCGGGTAATAAATCATCGGCTTATCGTAGATCGGCATGAGCTGCTTCGATACGGCAAGTGTAATGGGGTGGAGACGGGTGCCTGAGCCGCCAGCAAGGATAATTCCTTTCATAAAATTTTAGTTGCTTTGGTTCGAGAATTCGATGTTCACGCTTTAAGAGGACCCAAGGCGATCAAACCGGTAGGCACCATCCAAGATATCCTTCCACCAGCCTTGGTTGTCGAGATACCACTGGACCGTGTCGCGAAAGCCTGATTCGTGATCTTGATCAGGTTTCCACCCGAGTTCTTGATGGATTTTTGAGGCGTCGATCGCGTAACGGAGGTCGTGTCCAGGGCGGTCTTGGACAAAGGTAATTTGATCAGCATAGGTTTTTTCAGACTCTTTGGGACAAATATCGTCAAGGATCCGGCAGATGAGGCGGACCAAATCGATGTTCCGCATCTCATTGTTTCCTCCAATATTATAGGTTTCTCCAATAGACCCTTTTGTGACAACCGTAAGCAGGGCGTCAGCATGGTCTTCGACGTAGAGCCAATCGCGGACATTCTCGCCTTTGCCATAGATTGGGATGGCCTCGCCACGCAGAGCTTTTAGAATCACCACGGGGATTAGTTTTTCAGGAAATTGATAGGGACCATAGTTATTGGAACAATTGGTCACCAAGACGGGTAGCCCATATGTGTCGTGCCAAGCTCGGACAAAATGGTCAGAGGATGCCTTGCTTGCGGAGTAAGGGCTGTGGGGATCGTAATTGGTAGCTTCGGTGAAGGCTCCGGTTTCGCCCAAGCTGCCATAGACTTCGTCAGTAGAGACATGCAAGAAGCGAAAGTCACCTAGTCTAGTAGAAGGTTGGCTTCTCCAATAATCAGTGGCAACCTGCAATAGATTTACTGTTCCAACCACATTAGTCTGGACAAAGTCCATCGGCCCGTCGATGGAGCGATCTACGTGGGATTCGGCTGCCAAATGGATAACGGCATTTGGGCGGAAACGGTCGAAAGCCAATTTAATAGCGTCCGGATCACAGATATCGCCTTGGATAAATTGATAGCCAGGATCACCCTTGATATTTCCCAGAGAATCTTGGTTTCCAGCGTAGGTAAGTTTGTCAATATTAAGAACTTTATGCCCCTGCTGTAGGGCCAAGCGGACAAGGTTGGATCCGATAAAGCCAGCTCCGCCAGTTATGAGTACTTTCATTTTAAATTTTGGTTCTCGGGGTGTAAATTACGGCGATCTAGGAGGCTGTTTGTCTAAGTCGGGTAATGAACAGTACAACGTATTGCCAGGCCGAATCGCAACGAAAGACTGCTATACCGGCTAAGTTCCTATCCATATAAATGATCTTTTAACTCTGATTCTACCTTACGAATCATGTCTTGGTCAGAATATGATTTATACAGGCCTATATTTGATGCACTTTTAGCCGGATCGAAGACTTGCTTTTTTCGAATGTGATTGTAGTTACTTAACGTTAAAAACTCGTGGATTTTCTCACTAGTTTCATTGTATTTTAAACAAAAATCTTCGAAAGAGATTACCAGACTCTGTCTCGGGCAAAGACGGCTAACTCGTTCACGGATAACTTTTTGCTGCGCAATAAAAAAATCGACATCATTCTTACCAACGAAAGCCTGTTTAAGCAGTTGTTGCTCATTGTCTGTAGCTGACTCAAAAGCAGGAACATATCTTTTATCGTGTCCGATACTGGAGAGAATATCTCTTGGATCTCGGAGAACGAATATAGATTTAAGCGTCGGAATTAGAGCTAACTGTTCGGCTGAAATGTTCGGCCCAAACAAATTGTTAACAACGGTTCTCTCATTTGTGAATAGATAGCTCAGGAAATCCTCGACCCAGTAACTATCATGATCAAGGTTAGGAAAACTAACTTCTCTAAATTTCATCTTATTCAAAAAAGGAATTGACCGCTTGATCGATAGCAAGGCCGACCCTAACTTCGTTTTTTTGAATTTAGATAGATAGAAATTTTTGCTCCCTAAAGCATAATAAGCGTCATGCCACGGCATAGCCTCAACTCTTCCAACTGTAAGCAACCTCAAAACAGATTTCGCTTCAGCAGGTGTAATCGTTCCACCAGGTATAGAGGGAAGAATATTGTTAATTAACGTGGAAGAGATATTTAAGGCATAATCAAACGATTGTACGTCGGCTAAATTCCGGATTGCTTGATTCAGAGAATATAGCCCGCCAGACAACCTAAAAAGATTGAACTCATAGCCAGGAGGATGAACATCTAAGCCCTCAAATTCAGAGAGATAACAATTGACAGTGCTCTTGCCGCTGTGACCCATCCCTGAGATGTCAATTAAGCTCATCATTAAAAAATTTAAATACTATCAAATAAAGCTCGTTTTTGAACTTAACTGTTTATGGTCTCGAAAGCTAAGTTGGATTTATTAGCGTTGCGAATATTTCTCCAAAAGTCGGTCACCTACCATTAAACTTTCGACTTTCGTAAGATCTTCAGGAGTATCAACAGCATAATTCGGAGAATCAGAATATACTAGATATACCTTTTCTTCATAATCAAGAACCCGGTTCATATCTATACTTTCGACAATTTCATTTGCCGTTGGCTTTAGATTCGTATATTCTAACAAATAATTCCTACGAAATGGTATGATACAAATTTGTTTATACTTTTTGTAAGATGACTTCGCCAAAGCTGCCGACGGTATCGGTTCCCTAGAAAAGTAGCATGCGGTTTGGTTAGCAGTTGGGACTACTTTCACGACATTATGGTCTAAAAACTCCTCGTCGTCTTCTATTTCAGAATAGACGTTAACAACCTTTATCGAATCATCACTTTGAATCGCATCTACGGCCATACCTATTGTTGATGGGTCACTCATTGGTTCATCACCTTGAAGAAGCACACAAATCTCCACGCATTCTTGATGGTCTTCTTCGTATTTAAGCATAGCTTCTGCAACCCGATCACTTGCTCGCTCATGACTATCACTTGTCATAATCGCTTTAAAACCGATTGATTGAACGTAATCAAAAATCTCTTGATCACAAGTTGCCACTACAACATCGTCTAATTTATCGCAACGGGAAGCTCGGTAAATACAGTGGCCAATCATCGGAATCCCATGAAGTGGCTTCATAGGTTTCCCCGGAAAACGAGAAGACCCCATCCGAGCAGGTACGACGCCTAAGGTTATTTTCTTATGATTTTTATTCATTATTTAAGGTTGGTTCGTTATAGATTTTTTGATTTCCGAAAGCCCATTCTGACAGGCGGTTGTCAACATAGTTATATCTAAACTATAGGCGAGTAATCGATAACCTTCCTGATACCTTTTTACTACTTCATTAGGATCAGGTGAAACTATGTGGATTCCCGGTATAATTTGATGTTTTTGGCACGCTCTGATAATTTTTTCTTCTGCCAACTTATAGTCACTGTTTTCAAATTTACCTGTAATACCCATGGAAGCACTGAGATCGTAAGGGCCAATAAAAACAGCGTCGATCCCTTCAACTCCTAGAATATCTTCAATATTGTTTACAGCTTCAATATGCTCAATCTGAACACCAATAAGTATTTCATCATTGGCAGTTTCAAACTCTTCTGCCAGTCGCATTCCGTAATCATTTGCTCTACAAAAACCGACTCCCCGAAGACCTAATGGTGGATATTTTGAAGCTTGCACAAGAAGCTCTGCTTCGGCTCGCGTTCTAATAAGCGGCGCAATTATTCCTCGAGCTCCAGCGTCAAGATATTGCTTGACGAATGAGTAATCGACTCCGTGCAACCGGACCATTGCTGTGCAATCTTGATTACCTGACCTGATCGCCTGAAAAATTTGTTGAGTCTGCGGCAGCGCTACTGCCGAGTGCTCAGCGTCTACACAGACAAAATCAAAGCCTGACGCTGCCATAAGTTCAGCGACAATTTGGCTTCCGGAGTTTAACCACGTCCCAATAACTGGCTTTCCAGTTTTTAGATGTTTTTTAACGTTGTTCATTTTTTAGTAATCACGACTGATCGAGTGGAGAAAAAAAGTAACCAGTCCCAGATTTCGAGCCGATTAGAATATTAACCTAAGCAGTCTTCAAAAAAGCCGTAATTGAAAAACTATGCTACCACCCTTGCTAATTGTCTTTCTCAAAAAAAGCTACTAAACGGCTACGACGCTACCGCCCTTGGTTGTTCCCCTTTTTCAGAGATTCCAATTGGCTGATTTGGGTTGATTTTCGGGGCCTGCGATCCATGGACGGCAGCTTGTTGAGTTCAGTCAAGAAGACTGAGAGCTGGAAGGAGACCGAGAGCGGTTTCGTTCCAGCTTTGAAGACTCGCGAGGCGGGTCTTCAGGTGATCTGAGAGATCTGCTTTTTCAGCGACTTCATCGAGAAGTCTTCCACCCCGCTTTAGGGCCGGGGTGAAATTTTCCTCAATGAGACCAGCGACAAGGCGACGCAGAGAAAGCTCGGGACGGTAAAAGGTTCGGCGATCAGAAGGGTCAACGACGAGATGAATGAACCCCATCCGCTCAAGGAGACGGACGCCACCAGAGACACTGCCTTTGCTCAATCCTGACTGTTTGATGATCTCTGAAACCGGGAGTGGGTTTTCCGCTAAGAAAAGAGTCCCATAAATCAAGGCAACTGAACGAGGCAAACCAAAGGAATCAGCGAGCTGGCAGAAGTAGGCCGACAGTTCCTGTCTGGCTGTATCCGTTTCCGCTAAATTTCCCTTCATTTAATTATCATTAACAATTCTCTAATCGAAGTTCAAGTATTTTTAAACCTTTTAAACCTTTTAAACCTTTTTTTTCTGACCTGAACTACGACCCTAGTCGTCTTTCTCTTCCTCGTCCTCATCAGCGCCGTAGCTGCCATAGGATCCGTATGAGCCCGAGCCGTAACCGCTACCATACTGGCCGTAGCCACCGTAGCCACCGTAGCCACCGTAGCCACCGTAGCCACCGTAGCTTCCGTAACCCGTATATTTGTAGATGTATTTGCGGGCGAAGCCTGTTTTCTCGTGGTAGTCATTGACGACAATTCCAGCGGGCTCATCGTCATTATCCCGCAGCATATCGAGGCATTTGGCCACCGCGCCTTTTGGAGTGTGTTCGGCACGGACGACGAGGCAGAAATTATCAACCTCCGGAACAAGAAGTCGGGTGTCAGGCACCGCAAGGAGTGGCGCAGAATCAATGACGACGACATCGAACTCTTGTTTGAGTTGATCCAAGACAGCGGTGATTCCTTCGGTCGTGAGAAGCTCGCCGGGGTTGGGAGCTTTTTGCCCGGTGAAGAGAAGAGAAAGGTTTTCCTGGCCCGCTTGTGCTTTGATCGCATCTGCCAAAGTGGCTTTCCCGGTGAGGACCTCGGTGAGACCGGTGGCAACTTCCTTGCGTTTCAATCCAAAAGCCTTTTGCACGGCAGGTTTGCGCAGATCAAAGTCGACAAGGATTGTTTTCTTCCCTTGTTGGGCGGCAGCAATGGCAAAGTTTGTAGCGGTTGTTGTCTTCCCTTCACCCGGAATGGCACTACTAAACAAGGTGACTTTCCGCTCGTTTTCCTTGCCAAGAAGAGTCACCGAGGCCCTCAAAATTCGGTAGGCCTCAGTGTAGAGAGTTTGTAGAAGAGCAGGACGGAAAACGAGCCGGGAGTCCCAGAGCTCCATCCCAGGAGGGTCGGAAACTTTCAGTTGTTCTTCTTTTTCGGCCTTGAGCCCAGCCAGGACCTTGAGATCGATTTTTTGGATGGTTGCGAGGATGGGCAGACCCGACATCAACTCGACCTGGCTCACGGTGTGGAATTTGTTGTCAAGTTTGACGAGGAGGAAGGCCAGTGCGAACCCAAGGCCTGAGCCGAAGATTGTTCCGGC
>CAKZKU010000252.1 GCA_937124545.1 uncultured Microbacteriaceae bacterium
CCACCTCCGTGAAGTCGCTTCTGAAAGCGCACAAAGCACTGATGGATGGGCTGGTCACAGACAGCGGGAGCTTCCGAAAGCAAGGGGTCGGCATCATGGCTGGCGACCGGATGGCCCACATGGCACCGCCAGCCAAGAACGTGCCCCACCTGATGAACGACTTGTTTGCCTACCTCCGATCGTCCGAGGAAATCGGGCTCATCAAGAGTTGCGTGTTTCACTACGAGTTCGAGTTCATCCACCCCTTCTCAGATGGCAATGGAAGGATGGGACGATTGTGGCAGACCCTCATCCTGATGAAGGAGCAGCCGCTGTTTGAGTTCATCCCTTTCGAGAACATGATTCACCGCACGCAGTCCGAGTACTACCGCGCGCTCGCACAGAGCGACAAGGCCGGCCATTCCACCGCCTTCATTGAGTACATGCTGCATGTCATCCACGAAACGCTTCGAGGCATGCTCTATTTCAAGGGCAAAACCATGGGCTCGGAAGAGCGACTCGCCTACTTCACCCAGACGTGGGACCCCACATTGGCATTCAATCGAAAGGCCTACATGTCTGTTTTTCAATCCATCTCCACCGCAACCGCCAGCAGAGACCTGAAAAAAGGTGTTGATTCAGGCCTCTTTTCCAAAACCGGAGACAAGACCAACACCGAGTATCGCATCAAAAGCTTGTGACTCGTCACGCTTGTGGTGCCGAACTGCCTTGCAGTTCTCGCGTTACTGGTCACTTCGTGGAGGCGGCGGCTTTATGACACCCCCTGGATTCAGCAGCATTGACGGGAGATGCAGAGATTCGGGAATAGTTAGAACCTCATTTAGAACCTGCACCTTGTCAACACCGCAGCCCCGCTTCACATTGTTGCTGAAGGTAACCATCTGAGCACCTTCCCCAGGGGATCTTGGTGCCGTGAATCAATCACAGAAGCCCATCAGAAAGACAGCCCTGGGCTCCTGGCTGAAAGGCAAAGCTCCTCACAACCTCATCCGTTCATCACTCTCCTCCTAATTTCAACAACCGTTGAGTGTGGATTACGTCACCCTGGAAATCCACCATTTGGACGAGGTACCCCCCATGACCAAGGTGACTCATATCCCATTCATACCTTGAGGAATTTACCTCAAGGATATCCACTGGGCGGCCCGTTAAATCGTAGACCGCCAAATGGGCAATCCCGGTTGGCTTGGAAAGCTCAACCCGGTTGGTGACCGGCATAGGGAACAAGCGAGGTAGATTCTGCTGCGCAAACTCCACTAAGCTCGTTTCGCAGGGCACACCGGTGCTACCACTTAGAATTTCCCAATCCGCCGTAGGTCCGAATGGCCCCTCTCCCTCGACCCAAGCAAGCG
>CAKZKU010000253.1 GCA_937124545.1 uncultured Microbacteriaceae bacterium
TGTCCGGTGGGCTTACCTCCGTAGTGGAGGGGGTGATGGGGGATGCCAGTGCGCAGCCCGACAGTAGTGTCACGCCCGCCAGAAGCGCGACCATGCGCGCAGACCGCGCCCCCGAAGAAATTCTCATGCCTGCGTTCGTGTGTAGGACAGGGCCTCTTCGTGAAGAATGCCGTTTGTGGCGAGGGCGCTTCCCTCCCACACCGAGTTGTCGCCATCCAGGCTGGAGTATTCACCGCCCGCTTCGCGAACAATCGGCACGAGGGCGGCAATGTCATAGGGCTGAAGGTCGGTTTCTCCGCACACATCAACGGACCCCTCGGCCACGAGCATGTAGGGCCAGAAATCTCCGATGGCCCTGGCCCGCCAACCCGCCATCGCTAATGAGCGGACCTGTTTTTCGCGCCCATCATCAACCCACCCGGGAAACGAGTTGTAGTTGACGATGGCGTCCCCCATGTGTGCCACCTGGCTGACAGCAAGCTTTCGTGGTTCACGATCTCCGGTGGTCCTGGTCCATGCGCCAAGCCCCTCGGCCCCCCACCACTGTTGCCCCAAGGCAGGGGCGCTCACCATGCCCAAGACAGGTTTCCCCGCAACAGTCAACGCAATAAGCGTCGCCCAGATAGGTACGCCCCGCAAGAAGTTCGCTGTTCCGTCAATCGGGTCGATAATCCACTGTCTTCCCGGTTGCGACCCCTGCTCCTGACTCGATGACCCCCGTTCTTCACCCAAGATTGCGTCGTCGGGCCTCGAGGCGGACAGGGTTGACCTGATGAAGTCCTCGACCGCGGTGTCGGCGTCGGTGACCGGTGTGCGGTCCGGTTTCGTCGTGATGACCAGATCCTGGGACCGAAATCGATCGAGTGAGATTAGATCGGCGCCCGCTGCGGCACTCTGAGCCAGAGCGAGGTCGTCGGCCAGCGAAAAATCGATCACGCCACCACGCTACTCGAGGCGCGAGCGAACCCCGGTAACTAGTCGTGTGCGGTGCTGTGATGGAGTGCCGCCATCAGACGCTGCAGCGACTGGGCGCGCGCGGTGAGGTGGGTATCGAATGATCCGCTGGCTAGTGCTTGTTCCAGAGCGCACTCACCGGAGCCTGCCTCATGGGAACACGCTTTGGGGCAGGAGGCAGTGAGCTCGGATAGGTCAGGAAAACCGGCGAGGAGTGAATCAGCCGAAATATGGCCGAGGCCAAAGGACCGAACCCCCGGTGTGTCAATAATCCACCCACCATCTTCCAGTGCCAGCGCGACACTCGAGGAAGACGTGTGGCGACCTCGCCCCGTTACTTCATTGACATGGCCCACCGCGCGATTGCTACCCGGGGCAAGGTCGTTGACCAGTGTTGACTTACCGACCCCCGAATGCCCCACCAACACGGTGGTGTGGCCTGTGAGCAAAGCGTGCAGTTCGCTGAGAGCTGGTTTGTCGACCGAGCGCTCCACGATATGGACATCAAGTGCTTCGGCGTATTCGCGCAGTTCGGTGGCGGGGTGCAGGTCGGTCTTGGTCACACACATCACCGGGGTGAGCCCCGCCTCGAGTGCCGCCACGACATATCGATCGATCAACCTGAGGCGAGGCTCAGGAGAGATGGTTGCTACCACCATCAATAGTTGGTCGGCGTTGGCGACAATGATGCGCTCGAGGGTGTCAGTGTCATCGCCACTGCGGCGCAACACTGTTGTCCGCGGGTGAATTCTGACAATTCGTGCGAGGGTTCCCTCGTCTCCCGAAGTATCGCCCACGCAGTCAACCCGGTCACCCACCACGATGGATTCGCGCCGCAGCTCCCGCGCCCGGGTGCACGTTACCGGTGCGCTCTCGGGCGATAGTGGTTCGATGACGACCCGATAGCGTCCCCGATCCACCCCCACCACAAACCCCACAGCCGCATCGCTGTGGGCGGGGCGATCCTTCGTGCGGGGTCTACTCCCGCGCCGATCAGCTCTGACGCGAGGAACGTAGTCCTCGTAGTCGTCCTCCTGCGTTTCTCTCACGCCGAGGGCGATTTCAGAAGTGCTTCCCAGAGGGCGGGAAATTCGGGCAGGGTCTTTGACGTACAGCCAATGTCATCCACGGTGATTCCCTCCACCGCTAGACCCAACAGGGCCCCCGAGGTGGCCATCCGGTGGTCGTCGTATGAGAGCCACTCTCCCGGGCGGAGTGGCGCTGGTGAAACCGTTATCCCGTCCTCGGTCTCGGTTGCCACCCCACCTAGCCGCGTGATGTTGCTCGCCAGAGCGGCAAGCCGGTCGGTTTCGTGGCCGCGGAGATGGCCGATCCCACGGAACGTGCTCGGCTGTGAACTAAGAGCTGCAAGAGTAACGAGAGTTGGTGCTAGTTCTCCAGCGTGACCAAGGTCCAGATCAACTCCCGGCAACGTGGCGCCTCCGGTAAGACCGGTGCCACCATCGATGGTCATGACCCCGCCGCGAAGGGAGACAGTTGCGCCAAAGTGCTCCAGAAGCCGTGGAACTAACGCCCCGACCTGTGTGGTGGACTCAGGCCAGCCGGTCACGCTGAGCTGCCCACCGGTGATGAGGGGCGCCGCAAGAAAAGGTGCTGCGTTTGAGAGATCCGGTTCAATCGTCACCGAGTGAGCGGAAATCGGACCAGGCTCCACCACCCACACACCGGGTTCCACCATGTCTGCTTTCACCCCTCGGGCCCGAAGGCACTCAAGAGTCATGTCAATGTGCGGAATCGAGGGAAGCTCGGATCCGGTGTGTTCGATCCTCAGCCCTTCGGGCAACCGAGGTGCCACCAGGAGAAGCCCCGACACAAATTGACTCGACGCTGAGGCATCGATACGCAGGGTCCCGTGGCTCAGCGCTCCCGTGTTCGTCAGGGTGAAGGGGAGCTTGCCCTCCGAGGACTCAACCCCAAGCCCTAGTTGCCCTAAAGCATCGAGAGTTGCCGACATGGGTCGAGCACGGGCCGCTTCGTCCCCATCGAACCGGGCTTGACCGTGAAGTAGCGCCATTAGGGGCGGAACAAACCGCATAACGGTGCCCGCCAGGCCGCAATAAATGGTGGCATCCACTCCGTGTCCCTGGGGGATGGGTGTGACGAGGAAATCGGGGCTTGCGACGTTGGAGTCGACCTCGTCAATATGCGCGCCAAGCTCCCGTAGTGCTGAAACCATGAGGGTGGTGTCGCGAGCGATGAGGGGCGCGCGGAGCGTTGATGGACCCTCTGCGAGGGCAGCGAGAACAAGTTCTCGGTTGGTCAACGATTTCGACCCCGGTAGTGCCACCTCATGCTGGAGAGGTGTGGTCCGGGTTGCTGCAGGCCACGCGGATTGACGCGGTGAGGTCATGGGCGTGCCACTGCATCCACTAGCGCGTGGCTGAAGATCGCCGCCACGCGGTATCTAGAGTCCCAAGGCACGGTCAAGAATTACCTGCGCCTCGCCCTGACTTCTCTTGGACGAACCTGTCGCGGGGGACGCCGACCGAGGTCGGGATACCACGCTCAGCGCCGGCAGACCGGCCGCGGCAGCCTCCGTCATCACGAACGGCCACGCACCCTGGTTCTCAGGTTCGTCTTGCACCCAGACAAACTTCGCGGACCCGTAGGTGCTGGCAATCTTTTGCAGGTCAACCGCTGGGAAGGGGTAGTACTGCTCCAGGCGGACTACCGCGATGTGGCTGAGGCCTCGCTTGGTGATTTCGGACTGAAGGTCGTAGTAGATCTTTCCGGCCACCAAAAGAACTGTGCTGATGGCAGAAGCGTCCTTGACGGACGGGTCATCCAGGACCGGCTCGAAGCGACCGGTCGTGAAGTCCTCCACTTCGCTGGTTGCTCCGCGCAGGCGCAACATAGCTTTCGGGGTGAAGACCACGAGAGGCTTGCGGGGCCGCGCATATGCTTGCCGGCGCAGTAAATGGAAGTAGGACGCCGGTGTTGACGGCCGGGAAATCAGCATGTTGTCCTCTGCGGCGAGCTGCAGGAAACGCTCGATTCGCGCCGATGAGTGGTCGGGGCCTTGGCCTTCGAAGCCGTGGGGGAGTAACAACACGACGCTGGAGCGTTGGCCCCATTTCTGTTCGGCCGACGAGATGAATTCGTCGATGACGGTTTGAGCGCCGTTCACGAAGTCACCAAACTGTGCTTCCCACATCACCAGCGCATCGGGGCGCTCGACCGAGTAGCCGTACTCGAAACCAAGCGCTGCGTACTCACTCAGCAGCGAGTCATAAATCCACAAACGGGCCTGGTTTTCCGCCATGTTCATCAGCGGTAGCCACTCTTGGCCATTGACCCGATCGTGCAAAACCGCGTGCCGTTGCACAAACGTTCCGCGTCGCGAGTCTTGGCCGACGAGGCGCACCGGCGTTCCCTCGAGCAGGAGGGACCCCAACGCGATGAGCTCACCAAAGCCCCAGTCAATAGAGCCATTGCGCGACATGTCACGGCGCTTGTCCAACAGGGGTTGGAGTTTGGGGTGGGTGGTGAAACCAGGGGGCTGGTTGGCGTGGGCATCGCCAATCAGGGAGACAACAGACGTGTCGACTCCGGTGGTCTCGGGTTCCCCGGCCACAGAGTCAGCCTGTTGCGAGAGAGGCCGGTCGACACCCGAAACGGCACCATTGTCTTCCGTGATGACGGTGATGGCGCCTGTTTGGGCGGCGTGGGTCTCTTGGAACGCTTCCTCGAGCCGGTTTTGGAAGTCCTGCTGCGCGGCATCGAGTTCTTCCGTGGTGAGGTCTCCACGTCCCATCAGTGCCTCGGTGTAGAGGGTTCGAACACTCCGCTTAGCCTCGATGAGGTTGTACATGAGCGGCTGGGTCATCGAGGGGTCATCTCCCTCGTTGTGCCCGCGGCGGCGGTAGCAGACGATGTCGATGACAACATCTGCTTTGAAAGCTTGACGGTAGGCGAAGGCCATTTCTGCGACCCGAAGTACAGCCTCGGGGTCATCGCCGTTCACGTGGAAAATTGGTGCCTGGATAGCTTTGGCGACATCGGTGGAATAGACCGAGGTGCGAGCGTCTGGCGGAAGGGTGGTGAATCCAACCTGGTTGTTGACGACCACGTGTACGGTTCCCCCGGTGCGGTATGCGCGCAGTTGGGACATCTGCAACGTCTCTAGGACAACGCCCTGACCAGCCATCGCGGCATCACCGTGAATCAACACGGGCAACACACCGAATCGACCAATTTCTTTTCGGTCTTGCTTGGCGCGGACAATGCCTTCGAGGACACCGTTGACAGCTTCGAGGTGCGAGGGGTTCGCTGCCAAATACACGGGGATGCTGCCACCGCTCGGTGAGGTGTAGGTTCCCTCGGTGCCCAGGTGATACTTCACGTCACCGGATCCCTGGACGCTGCCGGGATCCTGCGTTCCCTCAAACTCGCGGAAGATTTGTCCGTACGTTTTACCCGCGATATTTGCCAGCACGTTGAGGCGGCCGCGGTGTGCCATCGCAATGGCAACTTCATCGAGTCCCGATTCGGTTGCTGCCTGGAGAATTTCGTCCACGAGGCTAACCGTCGATTCGGCGCCCTCCATGCTGAATCGTTTTTGCCCCACGTACTTGGTCTGAAGGAAGGTTTCGAAAGCTTCTGCTTGGTTGAGCTTCGACAGGATGCGTAGCTGGGCGTCGTGGTCTGGCTTCTCGTAGGGCTTTTCTAGTTGCTCCTGGAACCATGCGCGTTGCGCCGGGTCCTGAATGTGCATGTATTCGATACCGATGGTGCGGCAGTAGGTGTCGCGCAGCACCCCAAGAATCTCTCGCAGCAACATGGTGCGTTTGTTGCCAAAGCCACCGGTAACGAACTCGCGGTCGAGATCCCAAAACGTGAGACCGTGGCTTTCAATCTCTAGGTCCGGGTGTGAGCGCTGCCGGTACTCCAGCGGATCGATGTCCGCCATCAAGTGACCTCGGACGCGGAACGCGTTGATCAGTTCCTGTACGCGGGAAGTCTTGTTGACCATGTCGGCCTGATTGACTGCGATGTCCTCTGCCCAGTGGATGGGCATGTACGGGATACGCAGGGAGGCAAAGATTTCTTCGTAGAAGCCGCCATCCCCAATGAGGTACCCGTGAACTTTGCTGAGGTATTCCCCTGAGCCCGCTCCCTGAATAACTCGGTGGTCGTACGTTGAGGTCAGGGTGATGGTTTTGCCGATACCCAAGTCCGCCAGGGTCCGCTTTGAGGATCCTTGAAACTCAGCCGGATACTCGAGGGCTCCGGCGCCGATGATGCAGGCCTGGCCTCTCATCAGGCGCGGGACCGAGTGGACCGTGCCAATTCCGCCCGGGTTGGTCAACGAAATGGTGTTGCCGGCGTAGTCGTCGGCCACAAGCTTTCCTTCTCGGGCGCGAGAGACAACGTCTTCATACGCCAGCAGGAAGTCCGCGAAGCCCATGTTTTGGGTCCGCTTGATGCCGGGAACAACGAGACCGCGAGTCCCATCAGGTTTGGGCATATCGATGGCGATACCCAGGTTGATGTTTGCTGGTTGAACCACGACGGGTTTCCCGTCGACCTCGTCGTAGTAGACGTTCTGGCTAGGGAGCTCCTTGAGGGCCTTGATCATCGCCCAGGCGATCAAGTGGGTGAATGAGACCTTTCCACCCCGAGTTCGGCGCAGGTGGTTGTTGATAACAATCCTGTTGTCAATCATCAGCTTTGCGGGAACAGTGCGCACGCTGGTGGCTGTGGGGACGCTCAGACTCTGATCCATGTTTGCGGCGAGGGCCTTGGCCATGCCTTTGAGCGGGGCGACTTCGTCGCTCGGCTCAGCCTCTTCGGCAGTGTCAGAATCAGAAACGACCGCAGTGGGAGAAGTCGGCGCTTCTGCCGGAATCGGTTGTTGGCGCGGCTTTACCGACGTTGTTTTTGCAATCGGTGCCGTCATGGGCGAAGGGTCGTCTGCGGGAGGAATCGGCGCTACGGCGGTGGCAGGTGTCTCGGAGGGCGCCCCGCCCTCTGCTGCGCGAGTTTCGAACAGTGGCCACCATGCTTTGTCGACCAGTTCGGGGTCTTTCTGGAACAGAGCCCACAGCTCATCAACGAGCCACTCATTTGCCCCAAATTCGACGGATTCTTTGATCGTGTCGTTCTCTGACACTCTGTTGACTCTCACTCTCGCATCGCCCACTCTGTACCTTCAAGCCTACTGGCTTTGGGCCTGGATGTGAGTGATGGCCGAGCTGTTTGCGTGCCCCGGTGTTAGTCTTATGCGGTCATGAGTGACTCGCCATCTGGCTCCACCACGCCCGGCCATAAACCCTGGGGCATCCACAGGGTGGGTGTCCGTTGAGCACAGATCTTCTACTTTTCCTCGCCGGAGTGCTGCTTGCGCTCGGCACCGGGGTTTTTGTGGGCAGCGAATTTGCTCTGCTCAACCTCGATCGGTCTGATCTGGAGGCACGCCGCTCCAAAGGTGAAAAGGGCCACGGCATCACCATCAAGGCGCTCAAGAAAACCTCGACCCATCTGTCGAGTGCGCAATTGGGCATCACTCTTACGACCATTTTGACCGGCTACACGATGGAGCCAGCAATCTCCTCCATGGTTTCGGACCCGCTCACCGACTTGGGGGTGCCGGAGGATTTTGTACGGCCGGTCGGTGGTGTGCTCGGCATTCTGTTGGCGACGTTTATCTCCATGATTTTTGGTGAGCTTGTCCCCAAGAACTATGCGCTGGCGGTGCCGCGCGCGACAGCTCGTGTTTTGGTGCCCCTTCAGGTCGCGTTCACGTGGACATTCCGACCCTTTATCGCGTTCCTGAACGGCAGTGCCAACAGGATCTTGCGCGCTATGGGAATTGAGCCGAAGGAAGAGCTGTCCGCGGCGCGGACAGCCGATGAGCTCTCCAGCCTGGTGCAACGCTCTGCGCTCCAAGGACTTTTGGAGGACGACACCGCGACGCTGCTCTCGCGGACTATCGAGTTTTCGAGCCACAATGCGGTTGATGTGATGACGCCTCGCACGAAAGTGGAGAGCGTCCACCGCAGTGACACCGCCTGGGATGTGATCGCGCTGGCCAAGAAAACCGGCCTATCCCGGTTCCCGGTAATCGATGAATCCCTGGATGACATTCGCGGTGTGGTCCACGTGAAACAAGCAGTGGCTGTTCCCCTCGACAAGCGCGCGGAGGTGCCAGCATCGGCACTTCAATCGGAGGTGATCCGGGTCCCTGAGACGATGACCTTGGATGTGTTGCTGACTGAGCTTCGCGGCCGCGGATATCAGGTTGCCATCGTTGTGGATGAATACGGCGGAACCTCCGGCATTGCCACGCTGGAAGATCTTGTCGAGGAGCTCATTGGCGAGGTCGCCGACGAACATGACCGAGCATCGCTCGATGTTGTTCGAGCGCGTGATTGGTTCACGTTCCCTGCGAATTTGCGTCCCGATGAGCTTGAGGAGCGAACCGGTGTTGCTGTGCCCGAGGACGGACACTACGAAACCATTGCTGGCTTTATTTTGGCGTCATTGGGGCGCATGGCGCAGGTCGGTGACGTCGTGGACATGCCGCTGGGAGAATTCCGGATCGAGCGGATGGACAACCGTCGCATTGACCGCGTGCGCTTCACCCCGCATGTCAGCGCTGAGGAGGTGACGCTGCTGTGAGCGACTGGGCTGGACTTGCCTGGCTTGTTGTCCTATTGGCCGGCAACGCTTTCTTCGTGGGCGCGGAATTTGCGGTCATCGCCGCTAAGCGCTCGCAAATCGAGCCGTTAGCGGATGCAGGAAGCAAACGCGCCAAGACATCGCTGTTTGCGATGGAGCATGCAACCTTGATGTTGGCCACCTCTCAGCTGGGCATCACGGTGTGTTCGCTGTTGATTTTGTTGGTGTCGGAGCCTGCCCTTCACCACCTTCTCGAAGGGCCCTTAGGACAGGTGGGCTTGCCGGAGGCGGCTGTGTCTGGAGTGTCTTTTGCGATTGCCTTGTTAATCGTGACCTACCTTCACGTGGTCCTTGGCGAAATGGTGCCCAAAAACATTTCGTTCTCCGTCCCGGACAAAGCGGTTCTTCTCTTGGCCCCGCCACTGGTGTTCGTCTCAAAAGTTATTTCCCCGATTATTCGCGCACTCAATGCGATTGCCAACGGGATTCTTCGCCTGACGCGTGTGGAGCCAAAGGCCGAAGCCAC
>CAKZKU010000254.1 GCA_937124545.1 uncultured Microbacteriaceae bacterium
ACCCAGGCGTCGCCCTCGAAGCCCGGTACACGAACTGTGGCGGGGCTGAGGCCAGCATCCTTGAGGATGTTCGTGGTGATACCCAGGTCGTTGAATACGCCTTCGAGGATGTCGCCGATAGCGCCAGATCGCGGAGGGATAATCGTGTCCACGTTGAGCAGCGCTAGCTTGCTACGACCACCCATCGTAACGGTGTCGTTGTTGCCGCTGACCGATTCCACGTCGCCAATGACGGAACCGTGGAAGTTGTCTTGCAGGTAGAACTCGTCCTTGTAGAGAAGGATCGACGCATCGTTGTCATTGAGCACCTCGATGCTGACATCACCGATAGCACCCGACTCGTCGCCCGGCACCAGTGGAGTGGACCCCTCGGTGTACGAGTAGTTGATGACGTTGGATGCGTGCCCAGCAAAGCGCCCCGTTCCCGACAGGCGCACAAAGATGTCCCCACCGGGGTCTTGCACGAGGTTGTCGATTAGTGACCACGTGCCACCAACGAAGCCCCACTGGTCAGCGAGCTGATACCAGAGCATTTAGACCTCCGGTTGTGGGTCTAACAAAATCCATCCTTGCGACTCTTCGTTCCACATGTAGACAAGTTCGTCTTCTGGCTTGGCAACCGGAGGCTCCCAGCTCATGCTTGACTTGTTCAGAGCCCAAGAAGGGAATGGTGATGCGCTCGCAATGAACATATCGTTGGTCGCGTCGAACCAGCAACCGGGGTAGGGGTACATTCCCCTGAAGCTAGCGTTGTATGAGCATTGCACCCAAGTGCCAGTCATGCCGATAGAATTCAGAAACTCGTTGCCAATTTCTTCGGACTCGCTGCCTTCGCCATTCAAGATAACTTCATTCTTTACAACGGCAATATCCGTCACAACATTTTCTTCGTTGAGCTTTGCAAAATGCGCCATTACGATACCCTCACAATCACAACACCAGAACCTCCGATTAGTCCGCCGCCGCCACCAGTGTTTGCGGTGCCGTTGGCGTTAGAGTCCCCGCCACCGCCCAGGCCGCCAACGCCCACAGTGCCGCTGTAAGGGTTTCCGCCACCGCCACCCGAGTAGTAAACATCAGAACCGGAAACCTCTCCCACCGAAAAGGATGTTGCATCAGCGCTGGTAATGATTGTCGAGATAGCTCCGTTTCCACCCTCTGAACCGTTAGGATAATCCGCGCCACCGTTTTCTCCAACTTGGCCAGCGCCCCCGCCACCACCACCGGTAAGGAAACCCCCAAGGCCACCATTGTTCCCGAAGCCCGTAATAGCGATGCCGTCAGTGTTGGCCTCCGAGCCGCTGTAGTTGGTTTGACCACCACCACCGGCGGAGCCTCCGGTTCGCCCTTTTCCGCCAACGTAGTTATTGCTGGATGACGCAAAAGACCTGTAGCCAGCACCGCCGCCGCCGCCGGGCGAAACATAATCACCAACGAAACTATCACCACCGTTGACGCCATCACGTGGGCCTTGAGCTCCACCGACGTTGTAGTCAAAACCCGCGGCCCCACCCGCGCCGACACCAACGGTATGCGTTCCAACATCGAACCAAAGAGTATTCTCTAAATACCCACCCCCGCCAGCGCCACCAATAAAGCCACCACCGCCGGCTCCAATGATAAGAACATCCAGGTATCCGGCTTTGTCTACAGTAATCGAGCCAGACCCAGTGAAAACATACGCCTCTCCGGTTGTCGCCACGTCGGGAGAGCCGGTTGTTCCGGAAATGCTAGCAATACCAATGCCACCCTCGGCATCTTGCCAAGCCGATCCGTCCCAGATTTTTGCTGTAGTTAGTTGGTACGCCATTAGGCTGGAGCCTCAATCCACACGTCGCCAGCAGCCAGCGTGAAGCTCAGCGCGGGGTCAGCGGTTCCGACGTAAATCTTTCCACCAGCGTCGCCGTCGGTGTTCGTGGCGACAACATCCGCCACCCAGTTCGCGCCATCGAACTTCAGCACCTCACCGGTGTCGGGGCTCGTGATGGTCACGCCGGTCAAGTCATCCAGGCCCAGGCCCTCCAGCGCCGTTGCTGTGGTGTTCCAGATAGCAGGGAACGTACGGGGGTCCGATCCATCCGCAGGAGTGTTTCCACCAGAGAGGCGGGTAATATCTAAAGCCATTAGCTAGTCCATCCGTAGTTTTCTGCTAGTTCTGCTACTACCCCTACTTTATCCAACGCGGACGAATAGGGGGTGTATGTGGGCTGAGAAACAAACTGCAATCCGGAGTTGCCCTGGCCGGAAATGAATCCGCCAGTTTCCGGTGTTACACCAGTTTCTAGCACTTGTACCATTATACCCGAGAGGGTCAAAGTTCCCGCACCCCCAAGTGACAGCGTGACGCCATCGTAAGAGGTCGAGTCAAAAGTCTGGTTGAATCGGCTGTCATCCGTCACGTCAAGAAGCGTCAGGGTGACTGGTGTCCCGTCGGTGGTGTGGTCTACCGTGGGGGTAGCCACAACCGTACCGCCCGTGCCGTCAGTACCGTAAGCCCCAATGTGAGCGGTGTAACCATCGGGGATGGGAATCCACACACGCCGAGTCTGGTTCTCCAGCACGGTGTACAGGATAGAGTCGTGCGGGAAGTTCAGCGTGTTCGACGGAGTGGTGACCAGCTCGCCACGAGTTCCGTCGTTTAGGGGCAAGCCATCGAAGCCACCCTGCGAAGGGGTTGCCCACCACTGCGGAAGAACGTTGCGATCGGCGGCCACCGGGTCGTGAACATAGACCGGACCAGTACCGTGCACGCCATCTGCAATGTCCAGAATCTGCCTAGCGTCATCGCGGGACATGGAGTTCCAGGTCATCGTGTAGAGCTTGTGAGCAGCGCGTGACCGGCGAATAGCCGTACCACCATTGAGGAAGTCCACCTTGTTGAAGTAGCCCTGCTTGGACGAAGGCATGTTGACCGAAGGTGCGCGAACCTCAAGCATCTTCTCGCGTGTTCCCATGTAGAAACAAGTCATTAGTTACTGCCCCGTCTTGCTTGGTTGAAGTTGCTTCGGTTGGTAGCGGATGCCACGACCTTGCCGTCCACCCTCAATTGTACGTTACCGGCGTCCTCAAGGAGCTTCCGGTCGTAGGGCGACAGCTCCACCATCATCGTGTCGCCACCCATGCCGCCACCGCCGACGAAGCCGCCCATCTGGTAGCCCCGCATGCCGTTCTGCAACTGCGCAAGGAACGAGGGGTCCGGCATTCCGGTGGACTGGTTGACGTGTTGCTTGGGCACAACATACTCGCCACGGTGAACGATACCGGCAGGGGCGTTAGCTGCGCCCGGTCCAGTGTAGCCGCCCGAGGAGAAGCCGGAAAGTCTTTCTAGCTGCCTAAATCGTCTTACCGCACTAGCGGTATCGACAACTTCAATCTTCGCAGAAGTGCCGGCCGGAATAGCCGATGATTCAAAATTCTTCGGCGCGGGAACCGGCTGTCCCTGTATCTGATTCAATCTCCCAGCAAGGTCAATGCTTTCTCTGAGCTTGCTATTCAACTCGTTCAATGCCTGAATGGCCGGGTTCGTGTTTGCGTCGACCGTGATGTTACGGGGCACGCGGTCGATAGCTGTCTTTACATCGTCAAAGGCTTGGGCGTATTCCAGAACAACCGACTCCTGGAAGCCGAGCTCCCTGGCCTGCTCGATAAACTCAGCCCTTGCTTCGGCCGTTGCTGCCGTCAGCTCCTCTTGGCTAGCACCCGACTCCGCCAGCGTGGTGATGTAACCTTGGTACTCCTGCACAAGTCCGAGTAGCGCGGTTCTGTTTTGGCGAGAGCCAGGACCCTGGGTGGTAAGGTCGCCCCCAGCAATCTGTTGCGCCTCGGCTAGTTCTTTAGCGTTCTGGGCCTGCTGCCTATCAAGGTCCGCAATCTCTTTGCGCAATTGTGAGGCACGCAAGGTGTCGTCATACGCCTCGGCAACGGACAGGAAGTATTCTTTCAGGGCGCGATCCGAGCCTAGGTCTTGCTGGGTTGCGGCCAATTCCTCGACAGCGTACTGCGCGTCCTCGACCTGACTGGTGAGGTCGAACCAAGCCTCCGCGATGTTATCGATGGCAAAGGTGCTGGCGAACCGAATGTCGAAAGCACGGGAGACAACGTTCTCCAGGTCGCCTGCGTAATCAGAAAGCGTGCGCACCTCTTCGGAAACTTCGCGCAATCCACTGGTGAAGAATCCCAGGTCTATGTTGGCGAATCCTGCAACAGCCTCCTGGGCCACGCCAAACTCAGTAGCGACCTGATCAATTACGCCGCGAAGGAATGCAAGCGAAGGGGCGGTATCTGACCCGACCGTCTGCGCCAACCGCGCATACAGCGCGTTGAGATTCGCCACGCCTTCTTCGGCGCTGCCGGATGAATCGAGAATGTTTGATACGGCATCTTGAATCTCATCGCTTGCGTAGAAGGCATCGTCACCGAGCTCCGCGTACGCGGCACCCAAATCAAATACGGACTCGGCCGCGTCTTGCAGGGCGCTGACGGGATCGAATATGTCATCAAGCAGATTGTTGAACTTGTCCGACAGCGTCTCCACCGCGCCGCTAGCGGTGTTGACTTTCTCTGTCACGATATCGAAAGGATTAGCGATTGCATTAGCAACAGCCTGGCTCGGGCCGATGGCGTTTGTGAGAGCTATAACCATGCTGTCGATTTCGTCAGCACCATAACCGGCAGCGAGCCCCAGCAAAACAATAGCGTTCTTGAGTTGCTCGTTCTGATCCTCGGTAAGCGTCCCCTGGTCAGCCAGAGTTTTCTGGGCAAAAGCCAGGTCAACCATTGCCTGCTGAGGGTCTCCGGTTTCCGCTATCGAATTAATAAAGTTTTGGAAGGCGTCGCTTGCTACGTCAACGTCCTCCGTGCCCTCCTCGACCGCGGCAAAAAATTCCGCAGTGGCCTGGGCGGCCTTCTTCTCTGCGTTTATTGTGCCAAACAGGGCTTTGCTAAACTGTGATATTTGCCCACTCGCAAGTGCCGTTCTCGCCTCAACGCCTTCCATCTCTTCTGCAAATAGGGCGGCGAGCTCAGTGGCGTCATCGAAGAAAAGGTCGCCACTTGATATTCCAGTGACTAGGTCTATTAGCTGCTGAACCCTTTCGAGTTGATCGCTAGACGTAACATTAACTTGGTCTAGCGCGCTAATGCTTTGCTGGGAAGCAACCAACTCCGTGCGAATTGTTCTAAGCTGACTAAGGACGGCTTGTGGGTCACCCAGGGCGCTCTCGAAGAATCCAGCAGCATCCCCGAATCCCTCGAAAAACAGATTTCTAAGGTCTTGGTCTAAGAGTATGTTCTTGAAGTTTTCGCTTTGGGCTGCTTGCGCAACAAGGCTGTCTACAACATTGTTACCAGCGGCAACAAAGGAATCGAGACCCTCAGCGGCACTGGTCCCGGAAGCCGCTATCTCTCTTAATCCGCTATATAAATGCTTTGCCTCAACGACGCTTCCTTGCATGGAATTTTTTGCAACATCAGTTGTTTTTGCAAAAGTTCTAATTACAGACTCGCCCTCTAGGTAAGCCTTAGTGTCATCCTCGATTGCTTTGCGAAGATTTTCGTTGCCCTTTATGAGATCATCGGTTAATGAGCGAGACCTATCCTGAGCTTGGTTTGAGGCGTCAAAGGCGAGCCCAACCAGAGAAAGCGCCACACCGATTGCGCCAAAAGCAAGACCGGTAAGCCGAGCGGTCCTACCCAGTCTCGCCAAAGAGGACTCCGCGATTCCAGCTTGCGCCGCTATAACCTTCAGCGTCCGTCCCGTGAAGAGTGCCTTCAATCCAAAAGCGTTGATGTTGATGCCAACTGTTTTCGAAGTAAAAATCAAAGCCGAAAGTCCGGCGGTAACTAGCGCAATAGCACTTCCCAGGGCAAAGAACCCAGAAAGCACCGCGGAAATCGTTACCAAGAAAAAGCTAAAGCCCTTACCGATGTCCGTTTGGGCGAAGGCGGTAAGCGCAACCAGACCCTCATTGAGCAGCTTAATAAATATAGCAATCGGACCGCCCGTGCCACTGGACTCCCCAATGGTGGCACCCAAGGTGGCCAGGTTTTGAGTCAGCCTTCTAATCTCTTCGGCGGTTGTTCCGGCAATAATTGAATACTGCTCGTTGATTTTTGCCCCCTCGCGGAAGGCATCATTGCTAACCTGCACGAGTCTGCGCACCTCGTCTTGACTCTGTGCCAATCGAAGAATTGCTGGAATGTCACGCACGGAAGTGATTCCCAGGTCTCGAAGAGTTCTTTCTGCTTTGACCCCCTCACTGGCTATGCCCTCAAAAAAGTCCAGCAAAACATCGGTTGGATCGCTGCTCCATGCGTCGGCAAACTCGTCGGCGGTTCGACCAGTTAGCCTGCCGTACTCTTCTAGGTTGTAGCCAGATACGGCAACCGATTTGTTAATGTTAGAAAACAGACGAGTAATGTTACCTCGCGCCAGCTCGGGCCTAATACCAAGAGATGCGATGGCACCGGATAGGCCAATAATGTCTGAAGCGGTTAGGCCCGCCAAGTTACCCATGGAGGCAATGTTGGTGCTGACGTTTACGATTGAGCTTTCCGTCGCGACCGAGTCCACACCGACGGCAAGAATTGCTGACCCCAACTCTTCGAACTGGCCATCAACCCCATCGATAAGTTGATTCAATCGACCGAACCCGGTTGCGGCCGCATCCACGCTAAGGTCGGTGGTTGCCGAGAACTTCGCAACGGTCTCCGTAAAGTCTGCAACAAGTTCCGAAGCGATGCCCAGCTGTCCAGCGAGGGTGGCAATATTGGTAATGTCTTTCCAGGGGATTGGTGTCGCTTGCGCAATATCTCTCAGTGAAGCAAGTAGGGCATCCCTGGCTTCCCGTGCGCTGTCTCCGGCAAGCTCGTTTGTTCTAATGACATTTGCGAACTCTCGTTCGTATTTAATCGCAAACCCAACTGGAACGGCAGAAAAAGCAGCGAGCGCAAGTGCGGTTCTTTGCAGTGTTTGAGATACGTCATAAAGCGCATAGCGCAAAGAGGGCTTGGCTAAGTTTTCTAAATAAGCCGTTCTCTTCTCTATGCCGTCAAGATTTCTTTGCGCACCCGCGGTCTCTTCCCTCTGGGTGGCGAGAAGCTGCTGCTTGCTCTTGATGTTTTTGCCAAGCTGCCTATTTTCTTTTGCCAGCTCAAGGTTGCTCGCTTTTAGGTTGGCAATTCTTTTGAGGCGCTGAGAATTTAGCTTCTTGTTTTGAGCCAGGTCTTTGTTATTGAGCGCAATTTGCTTTTGATTGGCCTTGAGTCGGGCCTGGGCAGACTTGATTTGCCCGCTAGTCTTAGCCTCTTCGGCTTTTAATTTTTTGAGCTGGGAGACAGCTTCTCGCGTGCCATTGACAAACTCTTCAAGGTCGGACTCAATTTTAACTCTAAGAGTCTCTTCGGCCACGGCAAAATCCTTACTTAAACGGTTACTACCATTCTACCCTATGCCTTGTTTTTGCCCTGCAATACTTGTCTTTCCCTAGGTTGGCGCAGCGGCTTACCCCGCTTGCTGTTCTGCTCCTCTAACCACTCTTCCCTGGTTGGCATCTCGCCGCCGTCCATAACCCTGGGCTCGGCAACAAAGTACCTACCGTACGACTTGCTTTTCTTTTTGCCGTCGGCTTCCTGAGCGCGCTCGATGGCCGCCCTAGACTTAGATACCCTAGCCTTGGCGTCAAAGGTTATACGATCCGATTCGTCCACCCAGATAGGCACGCCGTCCCTGTACCAATCCTCGAGGATATAGTGCGCCTTAATCAAGCGATAGTCCCACATAGTCCACTCGGTGTGAGATGGGTCGCTAAAGATTACTGCTGTAGGCGGGTGCCCTATACTGGCGGCGGCTTTTAGGTACGTTCTAAGGAAGCTATTCTGTGGCCAGGTTAGGGCTTCGCTAAAAAATCCTCACCGGTTTCCATTACAAATGTCGCAGATGCAGAGCGCATCTGTTCAATCGCGTTATTAATTCTCAAAATCGCGCTGATTGGAAACTGGTTGCGCATAGACTTGATTGCCGCAAATGGAAACTCTGTCTGAACATTGCCCTGGGGGTCGGTAACCTTTTGTATGCTTTTTTGCCAAAGAAAATCCGTGAACAAAGAATCTCTTTCTGGTGATTCTTTTTCTACTCTTTTAGAATCACCGCTAAGAAGCTCGGATATATTGTTGGAGCTTTCATATTCAATGGGGTATCGCTTCTTGGCCTCGGCGTAAGCCTCTTCCCTGACACCCTCGCTAATGCCAGAAATCTCCACAACGTAAAAGCACGCCGCCATCTTATCTAGCAGTGCCTCTTTTTCATTGATAAGACTTTCCCGCTCATCTTGTTGCTTCTGGGACATCTTATTTTTGCCGATGGCCCTATCGATTGCGTCAATCTTTTCTTTGACAACAGAAGCCTCGAAAGCAAGGCTGTCATCAAGCATGACATTCACCTCGGTTTTGGGGTAGTTTCTGTTTTGCAGCACGCTAATAATATTGAAGGTTCCGGGAGCCTTGGCCTCATCGACTGCTTCGCGAATGTCTTCTTCGTTGGACATGTTCCTCCTTGTTCGTGCTAAATCCTACCACAGGCAAAGAAAAACCCCCGCCTTTCTAAGCGGGGGTCTCTCTTGTCCTAAAGTATTAGGAAACTGTTACCGCGCAGGTTCCGGTGTTGCCATCGGGCGAGGTCGCCGTGATGG
>CAKZKU010000255.1 GCA_937124545.1 uncultured Microbacteriaceae bacterium
GTTGGAACGATTCGGCAATCTCGTCGGGTCTTTCGATCAGATGTATTCCGACCGCATGCCGCGACAATCTAGGCCACCTGCATGCCATTTTTGCTAAGCGGGTTGGCGGGGAATGGGGTTTATACGACCACGAGCTGAAGAATCCGACCGACAACAGTTCTTTGACGGAAACGCTTATCGAGACCGGTGAACATTGGTCAAATGCAATGATCCGGCCATCGTTGGAGCGTGCCGGCGTCCGATCCATAGATGTTGTTTCGCCCGCAGCGGCCAGTGAGAGTCAGGATCTCTCCAAAGACCTGCTTTCGCTAATCGAGCGCACCGGCGGCATGCTAGCCAACCTCACCGACCGCACCGGCGATTTCTCCATTCCCTTCGCGGGCAATACGTGGGCCGTCGACAAACCAACCGATCTAACCTCAGCGGTTCTATACATCGACGAGGAAGACAGCGGCGAGACCGTCACCATTGGCACGGGCACCAGACCCTTAGTCAGCGTCAGCATCCCCTCAGACGCCACCGGCAAGCTTGCCGTGTTGGTAGATCAATCCGGCAACCGCATCGCGAGCGGGGGGGTTGTCCAGGGAAGCATTATCGACCTTAATTACCTCGACGCTCAAATGCGAGCAGGGGTGTTTAACAAGGCATGAGCCAAATTGTCGTCGATATCCCAAGGATGCACGCCGGGCAGCTTGATGTCTTACGTCAAGCGAAGCGGTTCAACGGCTTGATGTGTGGCCGGCGATTTGGGAAAACGACTTTCGGCGAGATCCTCGCAGCCGAAAAAGCAATCGAAGGAAAGCGCATCGGCTGGTTTGCACCGACTTACAAGATTCTCGATGAGGCATGGCGAAACTCAGTCAAGACGCTTGCCCCGATCACATCGGGGAGCAATAAAACCGAGGGACGAATTGAGCTAGTCACCGGTGGATCGCTTGAGTTTTGGTCGCTGGACAAACCCGACGCGGGGCGATCGCGTAAGTACCACGATATTTTTGTCGACGAAGCCGGCTTGGTGCGGAACCTCCGCGATTCTTGGTTGGGCGCAATCCGCCCGACGCTGACCGACTACAGAGGCGGCGCATGGTTTCTTGGAACCCCTAAGGGCACGGGGTATTTCACGCAGATTCAAAACTTCCCAGACAAGTTCGGGGATTGGGCTTTTTTCCGCAAAGGCACGGTGGACAATCCGTTTATCGACGCAGCCGAGATCGAAGAAGCCCGCCGGCAGATGCCGGAGAACATTTTCAACCAAGAATATCTAGGCATCCCCGACGACGACGGCGGGAACCCGTTTGGTCTAGAAGCGATCCGAAAATGTTTCGGCGAAATCGAATCGCCCGGTGAGGTCTTTTGCTGGGGCATTGACCTGGCTAAGTCGCATGACTACACCTGGGCGGTGGCTCTAGATCGTTCGTCCCAGGTGGTTTTCTCCGAACGCTGGCAACTCCCTTGGTCAGAGACCCGAAAGAAAATCATTGATCTGATTGGGGATGCGCCCGCGTTGATCGACTCCACCGGGGTCGGTGACCCCGTAGTCGAAGACATCGCCCGCGAATGCGACGGTGCCGAGGGTTTCAAGTTCACTCGTACCAGCAAGCAGCAGTTGATGGCGGGGATGCGAACCGACATCCAACTTAGTAGCGTTCGATTCGATGACGAAGCGTTGTTACACGAACTGGAAGTTTTCAGTTACGAATACACCCCCGGCGGCGGTGTCACTTGGTCGGCCCCTAGCGGATTTCATGATGATGGTGTCTGCGCTCTGGCCCTTGCGTTAGAATGTCAACGCCGTGAAACTCATAAGATCCCAGTCTCATTCGCAGGGCTGGCGGAATCGTCCGCCGAAGATTTTAAGCCTGATCCGTTTGAAGCGTTTGCGGGAGACCCATTCCAATGATCAACCGACAGCCCGGAAATTCAACCCGCCAAATGATCCGCAAGGCGGAGCGGGGGACGCTTGACGCTGAAACTTACGCTACGGCTTCGCTCGATAATTTCTACGGCGGAATCGACAACGAAAAGCCTTGGCCGTTCGATTACAAGCTGGCCGTCGATCAGCTTAAGTCGCTGAGGTTCGGTGTCGGTGTCTGGGTTTATCGCGCACTGATGCTCAATGCTGAACGCATGGCGGCAACGCGGCTTCGTCTTTTTGTCCGCGAGGGCTCAAGCATCGGAAAGAAGCTCGCGTGGTCAAGCCGGAAGGTGAGCCGCAAGCAACGCGAGTATTTGTTAGGCGACGGCAGGCACCAGCCGAGCCGCCAAGTGATGTCCAAGGCGTTTGACCTTGGCGATGATATGGTTGAGGTTGATCCGTCGCACCCGGTTTTGACGACGCTACAAAAGGCAAATCCGCAGCTAAACGGCTTCGACCTGCTGACGTTCGTTAGCCTGATGGAGTCGCTGACCGGACGCGGGCACCTATTCCCGGTGATGGATGAATCTTTGGATCGCCCGGTAGAGCTTTGGCCGATGCCGTCTCAGTGGGTGCATCTGATCCCGAGCGATGGCGAAGACGGGCGCTTGATTGCCGGCGTTTTATACGGTGAAGACCGAGCCGATTCAGTTTCGTTTGACTATGACGAGATCTTGACATTTGCTCGGCCTTATACGTCTGATTTGATTTATCCAATTGGCGACGTGGAGGCGATGTGGGCAACACTCGGTCGATACATTAGCCGCCGGACGCAAGAAAAAGCTTTCTT
>CAKZKU010000256.1 GCA_937124545.1 uncultured Microbacteriaceae bacterium
CACCGCAGGCGAGATGACGGGAGCGTGGAAATTCTTCCGCCGCGATGGAAGCCTTCTCCGGGAGGGCTCCTTCGCGAACGGCAAGCAAAAGGGGCCTTGGACAACCTTCACCCCCGATGGCACACCGCACAAGACGACTAACTTCGCGTAGCCTGACCCGGTGACGACACAGCTTCTTCAAGCGCAAGCGCACCTCACGAAATCGTGCGAGGTGATGGCGGGCCTGATTCCCCGCTTTATCCCACCCCCTATTGACCCCAAACCTCCCGCGCTCTACTTTGACGTTCTGGTGGCTTCGATCATTGGGCAGCAGCTCTCTGTCAAAGCAGCAGAAACCATCGAAGCCCGTTTTCGTGGGCTCGTGCGCGAGCTCACTCCCGACAGTGTTCGAGCTCTTGACCCAACGCTCATGCGCGAGCAGGGCCTGTCCCACTCGAAGATCGCTTACATCCACAACCTGGCCGATGCCTTCCTGGCGGGCGAACTGGACGCGGAAGAGCTCGAAGAGCTGCCCGAAAAGGACATCTCCCAACGTCTCACTGCGGTCAAGGGCATCGGCCCGTGGACCGCGGAGATGTTCATGATCTTTGGGATGGGCCGACCCGATGTGTGGTCACCGGGCGACCTCGGTTTACGCAAAGCCGTGTGGGCTCTCTTTGGTGAGGATGCCGACCTCACCGCAGTCAGCGATGTGTGGAGCCCCTACCGGTCGTATGCCTCGCTCTACCTCTGGAAACTGTGGGATGACGAGAAGCCCCAGGCTCCCAAAGCCACGACGTAACTAGCCCCAGAGTTCGGCTGTGGGAATGCTCACCAACCCACCGGGTTGGTATTCCACACCGTCGGCACAATCTTGCTCCAGCAGGAGTGGGCCGTCGATGTCCACCAGCGAGCAGTATTGACCGAGAACATAGGAGGGTGCCATCGATAGCGAGGTGCCAGTCATATTTCCCACCATGACGCCAAGCCCATCCTTCGCAGCCCGCTCGGCCAGCGCCAAACCTTCGGTGAGCCCCCCGCACTTATCCAACTTGATGTTGATCATGTCGTAGCGACCAGAAATCACGGCGTAGTCCGCTAAACCCAGGCAGCTTTCATCAGCGCCGAGCGGAATGGGCGAGTCATATCCCACGAGCTCCCCATCTTTGCCTCGCGGCAGGGGCTGTTCAATGAAGGAAACCCCCAGCGAATCAAGCTTCGGGGTGTAGGCCTTGAGATCCTCAAAAGTCCACCCCTGGTTGACGTCAATGACGAGAGTTGCCTCCGGCCGCGCTTCGCGAATCGCCGTAATTCGCTCGATGACGAGGTCGTTATC
>CAKZKU010000257.1 GCA_937124545.1 uncultured Microbacteriaceae bacterium
CAACCGACGGTGCCGGTCTTTGCCGGCTTGACGCCTGATCAGACTAGGCTGGCGCAGAAGCGCGGATTGGAGCCCAGTTATCAGGGCACTTTCATTGGTGCGCGTCGTTATCTCTTGGAAACATTTGCCAATACAAAGAGCGCGCTGATGAAGAAGCGTGTGTCGCAATACATCCTCGGTGACGAATGCCCCAGCTGTCATGGCAAACGTCTCAAGAGCGAGGCCCTCACGGTGAAATTCGCGGGGTTGGATATCGCCGAATTCGGCGATCTGTCTCTGCTTGGACTTCGAGACTTGCTCTCACCAATTGCTGCGGGTGAATTTGGTGCAGAGCCGGATAGCGGGCACGGCGACATTCTCGACAAGGCCGTCCGTGACGCAGCGCTCGAACGTCGGGTTGCGGCCGGTGGTTCGGCGCACAAGAGCGCTCCAGATGTGCGTCGTACGCCCAATTTCTCGGAGGAAAAGAGGCTTGCCGCCCAACTCCTCGCGGCCGAATTGCTTGAACGCCTCGCGCCTCTTGTCGACCTTGGCCTTGGTTACATTTCTCTTGATCGCAGCACTCCAACGCTTTCCTCTGGGGAGCTTCAACGTCTGCGCCTCGCCACGCAATTGTCGTCGCAACTCTTCGGAGTGGTCTATGTGCTGGACGAACCCTCAGCGGGTTTGCATCCAGCGGATGGCGAAGCATTGCTCTCGATCCTTGAGCGGCTCAAGGCGGCTGGGAACTCGCTCTTTGTCGTCGAGCATGACCTCGACGTGATCCGTCATGCCGAGTGGCTGATTGATGTCGGCCCGGGTGCTGGAGAGTATGGCGGCAAGGTAATCTATAGTGGGCCGCCTCAAGGGTTGGCCGATGTAGAGGAGTCTGCCACGCGCCGCTACCTGTACGCCGATACAGTCCGCGAAGAGAGAACGCCGCGCGAGGCCAGGGCATGGCTACGTCTCGAAAGTGTAACGCGCAACAATTTGCGGGGTGTGGATGCAGCCTTCCCGGTGAGCTGCTTCACTGCGGTCACGGGAATATCAGGGTCTGGGAAGTCCAGCTTGGTGAGCCAGGCGCTGCCCGAGCTCGTTGCCGAACATCTTGGCAGCCCCTCGCCACTGGCTCAAGACGAGGATGGTGATCCTTTGACGGACGAAGTGGCTGAAGAGACGGAAGGGCGCATCGTCGCTGGAATGGAGCATATTCGGAGGTTGGTGCAGGTCGATCAGCGACCGATCGGGCGGACGCCGCGCTCAAACTTAGCGACCTACAGCGGCTTGTTCGACCATGTCCGAAAGCTCTTTTCGGAGACCCCTCTTGCGCGTCAACGTCGTTATCGGCCCGGCAGATTTTCCTTCAATGTGGCGCAGGGCCGTTGCCCCGTGTGTGAAGGAGAGGGTTTCATGATGGTCGAGCTCCTTTTCCTTCCCAGCGTCTACGCACCCTGTTCGACCTGTCACGGCAGCCGCTACAACCCTCAGACGCTGGAAGTAGAGTGGAACGGTCGCAATATCGCCCAGGTCCTCGAGCTGACAGTGGATGCCGCGTGCGATTTCTTCTCGGGGGAGGCATCCATCATGCGCTCGTTGGATGTGCTGCGAGACGTTGGTCTCGGATACCTCAAGCTCGGACAGCCTGCCACAGAACTGTCTGGTGGTGAGGCGCAGCGCATCAAGCTCGCAACGGAACTCCAGAGTGCGCAGCGCGGCAACACGATCTACATCCTCGATGAGCCCACTTCGGGACTGCATCCATCGGATGCGGATCGGCTCATGAGGCATCTTCAGAGCCTTGTGGACGTAGGAAATACGGTCGTGATCGTCGAACACGACATGCGCATCGTCTCCCAAGTAGACTGGGTCATCGATTTGGGCCCTGGGGCCGGAGACGAGGGCGGGCGTGTCATTGCCAGTGGCATCCCTAGTGTTGTTGCTAGCACACCGGGCAGCTTCACCGCACAATACCTTAAGGCGGCGCTATAGCTGGCCCCTACAGCCGCGGTGAAGCGAGCCGGGAAGGTCGCACGAGGTGCCTACGAAATCACGGTTTGGGACACGTCCGGGAAATCTCTCGGTCGGTGCGGCGAGGTTCTTGAGGAAGGAAATGGTGTCACCTCCAGAAAGCACAGAAGGCACATGATCGAAGTACTGGACAAGACACCTGGGCGATCAAACGGATCATCAATGACCGGCAAGACCGAAAACGCGCCAAGACCATACGGATCTTGGAAATTCAAGCATTTCGCTCCCGAAAGATAGAGCCATGGCGACACGTATCATATTCGTGGCCGCGGCGGTTTCCGTGGGGATTGTCGCGATCGCCCGTACGTCCGGTCTGACTTGGGGCGCAGAGGAGCGCGCCGCCCGTTCGGCAAAGCTCTACTGGCGCGAATGCGCTGGCTGCCACTATTCCGGCAGCAAGGGCCTTAAGCACCGGTGCGCCTGATCATCAGTCGGTGCGCAATCCCGGCCTCCATAAACGTGTCACCGACCGGCTCAAACCCGACCGAGGCGTAAAGCGGTATGACGTATTCCTGTGCGTGGAGATACAGGTCCCGCTCCCCCGAAATCTCTAAGGCTTCCTCTAAAAGCTGTTTGGCCAAACCTTGACCGCGGCAGTCGGCTCGCACCACCATCCGGCCCACACTCCAGGCAATCCCCTGGTGGGCGCCTGCAGCAGATTCATCGTGAACGAGACGCAGATAGGCGGTCATGCCCTGGTGATCGCTTCGCCACATGTGAACGGTGTCCGGGTGTCGATCCCACGCATCCAGCTCTTCTTCATCAATCTGCTGCTCGAGGAAGAAAATTTCGGTCCGCAACACCGCCATATCGAACACATCGTCAGGTGTGAATTCACCCCACATTTTCACCACAGTGTCGCTTCTCGTCATCGGAGCGAGTTTAATGGCGGGACGAGAGTTTCTCCTGAGCAAAGGAATCGACATGGTTGAGAAAGTCACCAAAGACAACGCCCTGTGGCGGGCCGAGCTGCCGCCCGAGCGCTATGCGATTCTGCGCCAGGCCGCCACGGAGCCGCCGTGGAGCGGGGAGCTGTTGGCGGAAAAGCGCGAGGGCGTCTACTCCTGCGCCGGCTGCGGAAACCCCTTGTTCACCAGTGACACCAAGTTTGAATCAGGTTCGGGCTGGCCTTCATTCTTCGATGCGGTCAACCCCGACGCCGTCATCCTCCACGAAGACAAGAGTCTCGGTATGGTCCGCACCGAAGTGGTGTGCGCTGCGTGCAACGGTCACTTAGGGCACCTGTTCAACGATGCGGTGGGCACCCCCACCGGTCAGCGCTACTGCATGAACTCGCTCGCCCTGGAGTTTGACGAAGGCCACTAGAGCTTTTTTGACAGAGTCACCATCGCCGAACCGGCGAGGGTGACAGCAGCTCCGATCACAGTGGCCAGATGAAGATCTGAGGTCGCCACCGGTGCAATCGCGTCCAGGATGACCGAGCCCACCAGCTGGCCGGCCACGAGTGAAACGCCCATGCCCAAGACCCCGATGATCGTCACCGCGGTGACTTGGATGGCGATAAAGAACGCCCCCACCGCGCCGCCCACCCACAACCACCAGGTGGTGGGCCAGGCCACAGCGGCGCCCGTGAATGGCAGGGCAATGACGAAGGTGATCGCCAGAACCACTGCCCCCACCAAAAAGTTCACAAAAGTCGCGCTCAGGGCAGAGCCCGCCACCGTGCGCACACGACCATTGACGGCTTGTTGAAACCCGGTTCCTGCTCCCGCAAGAAGGGGTAGCAGAAACAACACCCCCATCACGTCGGCGTCACCGGGGGTGACATCCAGTGCCACAAAGACTCCAGCAAGAACAATCAGCGCTCCAACAATGCGCCACACGTTCAGCTTCACTCGCGGAGCGCCAAACCAGCCTCGGGTGTCAATCACCAGCGCGCCCAGGGTTTGGCCGGTCACCACGGCAATGGTGAACAGGGCAACACCGAGAACACCGGCGCTCAGCCCCTGGGTAAGGACCAAAAACCCGCCGCCTGCGCCACCAATAACCGCCCACCAGGGAACGTCGCCCGCTCGAATAGCGCGGCCCACTGTGGCCAGGCCGGAGCGCCCTTTTCGACGAAACAGCAGCACAGTGCCCAAAATGGCAAGGCCAATCGAAAACGACAACAACGCTGCAAGAAACCCGTTGCCAAGGGCTAGGCCGAATTCGCCGTTGATCCGGGACTGCAGCGCCACGAGCATTCCGGAAATGACGCTGGCGATCACGGCCACGAGTACCCGGGGCTGAGCAGAATGCGCCGTCATCAGGTCTCAAGGTTATCCTCAAGGGATGCGCAACAGTGTCCTGGGGGTCGGATTCCTCGCGGTATTCGCCACAGTCGTGATGACCTACCCGTCCTATGCCGAAAACGATTTAGTGGTCTTTGGAGTCGTTGCGGGAATGTTGGCGCTCGGGCTGGTGGGGATTATTCTCTCGGGCCGTTCCGATAATTCCGGCGATCAGGAGGACTAGAAAACCCCCTAGCCGAGGTTTGTCACCCAAGCCCACCAGGCAAGCTAATTAGTGTGTCCCACCTTTTACCCAGGGTGAAAATGCCTCCTGAAAAGCATCGAGGGCGACATGGGAATCCACTGAGGCCCAACCCTCCAGGCCAACAACGCCCGAGTAATTCAGTTCGTCCAGCGATTTCGCAATGTTGGTGTAGTTGATTTCCCCCGTCCCCGGCTCTTGTCTACCCGGCACGTCAGCGACCTGAATTTCACCGATCCAAGGCATCGCCTCAGTCACCAGCTCGATCAGGTTGCCCTCGCCGATTTGAGCGTGGTAAAGATCAAGGTTCATTCGCAGTGCAGGAGAGTCAACCTCGCGAACAAGTCGCATGGTTTCAGCCGCTGTTGCAAAAGGGGTTCCGGGATGGTCAACGAGCAGATTGAGGTTCTCAAGCGTAAAGACCCTGCCCCGCTCTTCTGCCAATCTCGCCAGCTGCCGGAGGGTGTCTGCCGCCCGTAAAACATCATCCTCACTGGTTGAGGTTTTCTTTCGAATGGCCTGACCTTCTTGGTCCAAACCAGTTCCATGCAGGTTGAGATTTGGGCACCCCAGCTGCTCTGCTGCATCAAGGCTCCGGCGTGCCGTTTCAATGAGTCTCTCGATGCCATCAGGTTCGAGCAGATCGCCCTCGATGTAACCGGTCATGGAATTGATGCTGGCGCCTGTTGCCCGAATGGCAGGTAAGTCCTTTGCGGTCCAGTTCCAAATTTCGACCAAGAATCCGCGCTCATGAATTCTTCTAACACGGTCCTCAAAAGGATGGCCAAGGAACAGCATCTCCGCTGAGGCTGCCAACCGCCGATCGTCCACGGCCTAATGCTACATCGTGAGGCCCCTAACGCACGCGAGTTCTCTAGACAGAGCAAATGAGCGTGATCTTCAACTCGCAGAGTTATTCGGGTTTTTAGGCTGTTTTTTTGGAGCCACCTGAGAGAATCGAACTCTCGACCTTCTCATTACGAGTGAGACGCTCTACCAACTGAGCTAAGGCGGCATGCCCAGTGAACTAGGCGCTTCATATTGTACGCATCGCCTCAGGCAAGCGCGACAGCAACCGGCGAGAAGAGCGTTTGCCCACAGACTGCGTTAGGCAGCAGCGGTGTGGGCCCGCCCGCTCAACTCGATGAGCAACG
>CAKZKU010000258.1 GCA_937124545.1 uncultured Microbacteriaceae bacterium
TTTTTTGGCGATGGAGCGGAAGCTCGCGGGTAACCGCGACCGGAGCCTAAGCGATCGGTGCGGTGTGGTGGGGAAAGTGTTTGCATCGTGTGACTGTGGCGCACTGCATCCGCGCGGAAGCGCGAGGTCTCTTTAGGGTCGCTCTGCTTTTGGTTGTGGAGTCCGAGGCTTCATCTTTGGCCAAGCTGCGTAATGTGCTCGGTATTCCCACGAGAACAATCCTCTTCTCAAGACTCCGTGAGTCATCTGAGCTGCAAGGTATGCATTCACTTCTCCCGGTGTCCAAGCGAGACCAACCAAGGTTTGTCTGATTAACGTGGCTAGCTTCTCTCTTTCGGCTCGTTGTGTCTCTTCTCTCTTCATGCTCGATATGGTCCTACTTGGGTTGAGTCCTGTCTTCTTGTGATGAAGGCGGCAACCTCTTCTGGGACGAATGACTTTGTGGCATTGCAGTTGGGACATTCAACGCTGGGTTGATCTTCTTCATCTGGGCTTGGTAGTGGATACAATGATCCCCAACCAGCAAGCATCCTTGTTCTTCTCAATACGTTGAGTAAGGGAGCAACAGGATCTGGACTGGATACCAACTCACTGCCTTTCATGCAATACTTCAGGACTTCTTTTGCCATGGAGTCAACCTGCTTCACTCTTTGAATCCAGACCACTGCTTCTTCTTCTCTTAAGCATTGAGCCCAGTGAGAACTCAATTCTTTTTGTGCTAGCTCACACTTCTGTTTCACTATGTGACTGGGATCTGTTCTTAAGGGCTCTGGAACGTGTATCGATAACCAACGGCAGTCCATCACAGCGTGAATATGTGGATGCCATCCCTTTCCCTTGTTGGTGATCTCAAACGTGGCCACCCCTCCCCGGACTTTTTCCATCATCAATTTGCGCTTTCTCAATCTTGACCAGGCGTTTTTCAAATGCCGGATGGATTCGGGGTCCAGGGAGTTGGGCATGGTTAGCGTGACGAAGAGAGGCCACTGCATTTTTCGGATCGCATGACTCCAGCGCTGGAGGCGCTGGGCTGAAATCATTGGCTGGCACTCCGGGCAGTAGCGCTTCTTGCAGTGGAACTTGACTTCCTTGTTCTCTCCGCAGCATGTGCAGATGAGACCAACGGGTCGGCCGCATGCTTCCATGGGCCCGACCAGTTCGGGGGCTCCTTCTTGATGAAGGCGATCAACTAGAGCTTTCCTGAGTTCGGACGGATTTTCTGGCATCTTTTTCTTTCAGTCGTCTCCGGTGGAGACGGCTTCGACATGTGTTTCCACACGTCTTCGCGATCGGTCCCCTCCGGGGTGGTGTTATGGGGCCAGAACAGATTGAGCAGGTGTAGGTAAATAAGGATTTCGTATCGTGTGGAACTGACATCGGGACGACCATAAACTATGCGTCAAAACTATGCAACACCTTTCCGTCGACTTAGTTCTCTAGTCTCTAGTTAAGAGAGACCCGCCAAAAACGGCCCAAAAAGGGCCCTTTTTTACCCTTGCTCTGCTGCCCTCTTCGAGGGGGATTTTTCGCTCTGGGCCGCTGCCTACCTTTGCCGGAAAAAGACCAGGGGAATTAGTGCATGACCCGGACACGCAAAACCCCACTCCCGTGAAGGAGTGGGGACACCGTTTAGGCTGCGGCTACCGAGGCGCTCGAGTTGCATCCCTGCAGAGCTCTATCCTCCTCGGAAGGTCATCGTGAGGGTGGGGTTGTTTCTACGAAACCTCCGGCATTTACGCTTCCGCGTATCCCTCGAAAGAAGTTGTTGAAAGGCATAATCACAATGGTCACGGCTGATGATTGGTCTTGGGTGAACTCGATGTTGATCGTGTTCTCGTCGGTCAGGTAAACCCGGGAAATGGGCACTTCGGACCCGGCAACCATGGCCTTGATCCCTTGCGTGGGGATCTGGACTTGGATGATGGGCTTGCCCGGCGCTCCGACGATGGGGATGTTTTCGCTGCCGTTGCTCAGCGGGTCGTTGGTGATCCTGACGACCTTTATCTGGTAGCGCCTGACACTCGGCCAAAAGAAACCTTGGAGGAAGTTCAGCTCGTTGATCGCGCCTCCTCTGGTGGCGACTGCTGTCTTTCTCCGGTCTCGGCGATGTGGGCGGGTAGACATGGATTTCTTAGACCACGTGGACGTTGATTGCACCAGACCAAGGACCTACTTGGGCCTGCCCGTCAGGGCCGGACCGGGTCACAAAACGGGCGAAGAAAGTGCAAACTTTGCCTGCATCCTCCGCGGCGAAGGACTGCCGGAAGGGTGACTTGGTCACGGTGCCGTTGTAGGTCGCTTGGGCTGGGTCCGTGGCTGAGACCGTGCCGACGGATCGAAAGATCTCCACCCCAATTGCTCCGAACGGTTTGGATTTTCCGCTTGATCCCGCTGCCTTGTAGCTGAGAGACATGCTTCCGTGTGTTGCCGCGATTAATGCCAGATCCGGGGCGACTGTTGGAGCTGCAATTGGGGTGGGGACTTGTGAAGGGATGGTAACGCCGATATCTGCTTTCTTCTGATCGGTGACGGCTGAGTTCCGGGAGATCTGCACAGCGTATGGTCGAACGACTGCTTCAGCACTGGCCCGGGCTGCGTCCTTTGCTGCCACGGTGGGAGCGGTGCGGGTCGATGGATCCTGACTGACGAGATAAGCGTCTTGGAAGGTGGTGTTCACTGCGCTCACTGCGGAGGCGTCTGCTGCGTCGAGACCGTAGTCGGTGGGGTTACCTGCGAGGAGGGTCGAGAAGTTCGAGAGCCAATTTGCAAAGAGGGCGTCCTTGGGTGGGATATAGGGTGGGTATGAGGCCATAATTTAGGGGTCAGTCTGTTTGGATGGTCCGTTTTTACGGTTCGAAGTCAGAAAGAGCAAGTTTTTTTCTCGTTCCGCGCGCCAGAGGCCGCTGTGCGCGCTTTTGGCGCTTTTCGGGGGTTCTCCCCCCCGCGGGGCGCAAAGACGCGCCTACGGGCCTCTCAGGGCCCGCATCAGCGTCTCTTTTTCGCCTTCTTCGCCTTCTTGGACGTTTTTTTGGCCGTTTTTGCCTTTTCGGGCACCTTTTCGGCTTCGCCTT
>CAKZKU010000259.1 GCA_937124545.1 uncultured Microbacteriaceae bacterium
GGTGGTGGTGGCAGTGGTGGCGGCAGTGGTGACAGCAGCCGTGACAACTGTGGCAATGTGGTGCCCGATGGTGGTGAAGGAGCAGTTGAGCGTGTGATGAAGCTCCTGGAATCGACCGCATTCGATAACCTGGGGCACAAGAAGTATTTTGATGCATCCGGTTAGCGTTAGAGGTTATCCATTCGAGATTACGAGCTGGCTCCCTGGACAGTGACAGACCCCCTGTCAGTTCGAGACATTGTGGAGGCCATAGACCGATCGAGCCGCGGGATGGTGTTTGCGCTCGATCGTGACGGGACCCTGGTGGCAGTAGCGACCGATGGCGATGTTCGGAGGGCCCTCCTTGCCGGTCACGGGTTAGACAGTCCGGCACAACAGGCTTTTAACTACGACTTTGTAGCGCTTCCGGATGATGGCAGCTCAGCTGATGCTCTGACACAGAAGGCCCGCGGCTTTGACGCATACCCGGTGCTTGACCCAGAAGGTCGGCTGGTGTGTGTGGATGTTCCATCTGGAGCCTCGATTCGATCACCGCGACAAAACACCGTGGTGATCATGGTGGGCGGAAAAGGTTTACGCCTCAGGCCACTCACCAACGAGACCCCAAAGCCGATGTTGGTTGTCGGAGACAAGCCAATTTTGCAGCACCTCATCGAAAACCTGCGCGATCAAGGCCTTACGAACATCATCCTCGCAGTCAACTATCTCGGAGATCAGATTGAGGGCTATTTTCACGACGGATCTCGTTTCGGTGTTTCAATTCGTTATCTCCGAGAAAGTGCACCGATGGGTACCGCTGGAGCTTTAGGTTTGTTAGATGGTGAGGAGGTTGTCTCCCCCATCGTGGTCATGAACGGGGACCTTGTAGTTTCTGCAGACCTGACGAAAATGTTGGACTTCCACCTTCATAATTCAGCGGAGATTACCGTTGGAGCGAAAGTCGTTGAGACGACAGTTCCTTTTGGGGTTCTGTCCACTAACGGTGCAACGATTCGGGGAATCGAAGAGAAGCCCACGTACCGGGATTTGGTGAATGCTGGCGTCTACGTTCTCAGCGAGGATGTATTTTCGTCGGTCCCTTCAGATAGGGCCAGTGACATGCCAGACCTGATCTCTGAGCGCATTGAGGAAGGACGAGTGGTGGCTTTTGCGATGCACGAGACGTGGGCTGATCTTGGTGCTCCTGAGGATTTGAGACGCGCCCCGGAACTCTTGGATAAAGGGTGAAGCGTGATCCGCATCCAAGCTATCTCGAGCAGCATAACTAGCGTGCTTTCAGCGGTGGAAAATGATTCCCTGGTGGGCTCTAGGTCAGTGCGGTCTCGCGAGCCGAGCGACCAAGGTTTCGTTGTTTGGTGGCAAAAATGAACCGCGTTGCGATTTTCGGCTACGGAAGTAGTGGCCGACGGCACCTCGCTACGGTCCGTGCCAGTATGCCGAGTGCCGAAATCCTCGTGTGCAGCTCCCAGAACCTGACGGGGAAACCATTTGATTCGACAACCTTGCTAGCTGATGTCTCAGACTTCAAGCCTGATTTAGCGATTATCTGTGGGGCCGCATCAACTCGCTTTGATGCGATTGAAGCCTTGCCGGCGCATACCCGTGGAATTCTGATCGAGAAGCCCTTTGCTGTGGACTATCAGCAAGGTGTGGCGCTGAGTGCGGAGATTGAGAGTAGGGGATATTTCGCACAGGTTGGGTACAACCTGAGATTTTCACCATCTCTGGCGGTGTTTAAATCAAAAATCGAGGCAGCGTATCTAGGTGATGTACTGAGTGTGCGCGCGGAAACCGGTCAGCATTTGGGAAGTTGGCGCACTGGGCAGGACTATCGACATACTGTGTCGGCCCAAAATGCGCTGGGAGGTGGGGTTCTGCGTGAGTTGAGTCATGAGCTTGACTACCTGACATGGATTTTTGGCAAGGTCGCATGGGTGACAGCTTGGCATGGTCGGCAATCCAGTATGGACATCAATGTTGAGGACACCGCCCATGTAACTCTCGCTTTTGAGGGTTCTGACCGCGTGCGGCCCGCAATCGGCCAACTGAACTTAGATTTCGTTCGTCATGACCACACGCGTCGCGTTTCAGCGGTGTGCGAGGGCGGCACTTTGCGATGGGATGGTGTCTTAGGGATGGTCGAACAATGGCGGGCGGAGGATTCCGATTGGGAGGTTCTGCATGAAGATGCTGCGGAGGCCCCATCAACCTACGCGGAGCAGTGGGAGTCTTTTCTGCAGGCGGTGCAGACTAGCGCTGGAGTAGGGGCTTCGGTGCCCGAGGTGGTGGAGGTCCTCTCCGTAATCGAAGCGATCCGCTCTTCGAATGAGGCAGAAGGCCAACGTCGGACTCCGATCGCCGCGGAGGCGCGAACATGACGGTTTTTGGCGCCGTGTTTGCGCGGGGTGGGTCAAAGGGTGTACCCGGTAAGAACTTGAGGAAAGTGGCGGGAAAATCGCTGCTCGAACACTCGATTGCGCTGGGCATAGCATCGCCACTGATTCACGAAATGATTTGCTCAACAGATTCGCGTGAGATTGCCGCCGAAGCCGAGCGCCTCGGCGCTGATGTTCCTTTCTTGCGCCCGGATGAGCTTTCGACCGATACCTCACCGGAGTGGGCGGCATGGCATCATCTTGCTTCACACCTCCTTAGCGCAGGCGCCGAGAAAGAGGACTTGCTTGTATCTCTCCCCACCACCGCCCCGCTGCGGTTGGCCGAAGATATTCATAATGCGGTCAACCTTTTTCAGTCCAGCGAATTCGACGTCGTTTTGGCGGTCTCCGAATCTGCCCGAAACCCTTGGTTCAACATGGTGACCAGGAGCGAGGACGGGGGAGTAGCTTTGGCTGCGGGCTCCAAAGAAACCGAGGTTTCACGGAGGCAAGACGCCCCGTCGGTCTTTGACATCACGACCGTTGTCTACGTCACGACACTGGGTTTTGTGTCCAGCTCGTCAACGTTATTTGATGGCTCGGTTGGATCTGTGCTGATACCTTCTGAACGAGCGATCGACATTGACACCGAGCTCGACCTAGATGTTGCGGATTACCTGTTGACGAAGCGGTTAGAGTCTTCTCATGAACAGTAGGGAGCTATTTTCTCTCAGTGGTCGTCGCATCTTGGTGACCGGGGCTGCTGGACACCTCGGGCGGGAACTATGTCGCTACCTGGTTGACGATGGAGCAATGGTGCTCGCTACCGATATTGACGAGAACGGTCTGGAAGCTCTCAAGCTTGAACTAGATCCCGGCGGCCAAGCTCTTGTTACATTCACCTGCGATCTCTCTGATGAAGACCAACGCGTTAGTTTGGCAGAGGCTGTGT
>CAKZKU010000260.1 GCA_937124545.1 uncultured Microbacteriaceae bacterium
CGATCCTGAGCGTGACACTCCGGCAGTGTTGGCCGACTACGTTGCAGCATTTCATCCGAAAATCCGGGGTTGGACCGGTTCGCTGCAAGACTTGTCACGGGCGGCATCCGCTTTCCGCGTGACTTACAAGAAGGTGCCGCTCGATGACAAGGATTACGCGATGGATCACACGTCATCGGTATTCCTGTTTGACGCGTCGGGACAATTCCGGAACACCATTGATTTTCACGAAAATCGTGAGATCGCCGTACCGAAGATAAGGAGAGTGCTTCGTGATCGCTAAACCGCAACGTCAAAATTTGATAGGCAATCACCTTTGCCGATTTTTCCTAGTCGCCTTGTTTGTCACTATGTTGATGACCGATGCAAACTCAGACGAACCAGTTGTTGCCATTGATGTCGCCAAAACGAGCAGTTGCGGCTGTTGCCTCGCATGGATCGACCACTTGAAGGAAAACAGCTTCTCCGTGACGAGCAAGAACATGACGATGGGAAACCTGACCCAGTTCAAGCTCAAAAATGGAATAGGCCCGAAAACTGCTTCGTGCCATACCGCCAGGATCGAGAACTATACGATAGAAGGCCACGTCCCCGCGCGGGAGATCCGTCGTCTTCTGACTGAGCGACCGGATGCCATCGGGCTATCGGTGCCCGGAATGCCGCTTGGCTCGCCGGGCATGGATTTCGGCGATGACCGCGAAGCCTTCGACGTTCTTCTTATCCGTCATGATGGATCTACAGAAACGTTCGCCTCTTATCCGGGTTCCAAATGATCATTTCCTTACAAGTCCAACCAGATGTTGCAAACCTGAACTATGAACAGACAATTATTGACGAGTTTAATTCTTCATGGGCGGCAAGCACTATTCTGCCGTAGCGGATGTAATTGGAACAGAAAGATGAAGGGATCAAAACCTGTGCTTGGAGGTGGGATAACAGCAGTTATCGCGGCAATAGCCGTTGGAATTACGGTCTACGGGAACCGTGCCCCCCAGACCGTTCCAGTCGCAAAGGCTTCCGACCCCGGCGGTCGCCCCTTGGCCGCCGTTGGCACCCAGCACTCCCTTCGAGAACTTAGCGTAGCCGCTGGGCGCATTGCGGAAGAGGAGCTTCAGGAGAGGGGCGTCACGCTGGATACCGGAGACACCCTCATGGAAATCCTGCTGACGGTGGACGTTCCGCGACAAGAAGCTTATGCCGCCAGCACGGCCATGGAAAAGGTCTACGATCCCCGCGACCTCAGGGCCGGACAAAAGATCAAGATATTCCTACGAGATACAGACGGCCTCAAAAAGAAATGGTGCTTTGAGAGACTTGAGTTCGTCCCGGAGACGGACCGCCTGATTTCGGTCGAGCACGATTCGCACGACTCTTTTTCCGCACAAATTGAAACGGTTCCTCATGTTTCGGACCTTGTTGCGAAATCCGGGATTATTAGCTCGAGCTTCTTTGAGGCGGCTCGGGCGGCGGAGGTTCCAACCTCGGTCCTGCTAGCTTCCTACGGGACGCTTAGCGACGCGCTTGACTTTCAGCGTGATTTTCGAGCCGGAGATACTTTCGAACTCGGATTCAGGGTCTATGACGATGGCCCGGAACGGGGTCAGCATCCGGGAGAACTGGTGTATGCCTCAATAGACCTGCGGGGACAAAGCATTCGAGCCTATCGCTACACAACCTCCGACGGATACACCGGATTCTTCGATGAATCGGGGGCGAGCCTGACCACCAATCTGATGAAGACACCGATTGATGGTGCGCGCCTCTCGTCCCTTTTTGGCAAACGGAAACATCCCATCCTGGGTTACACACGGATGCATCGTGGTCTTGATTTCGCGGCACCTCGCGGCACACCCGTTCTAGCCGCCGGCAACGGAGTCGTCATCCAAAAGGGCCGCAACGGAGACTTCGGAAAATATATCCGGATCAAGCACGACGCGACGTATTCCACCGCTTACGCCCACCTCAGCCGCTATGCCGACAAGCTCAAATCCGGCAAGCGGATACGACAAGGTGAGGTTATTGGTTACGTTGGAGCCACCGGGCTTGCGACAGGCCCGAACCTGCACTATGAGGTCCTTCGAGGACGCCGCCAAGTAGATCCGATGAAAGTGAAACTTCCGCCTCGACGTTTGTTGGGGAAGGTGGAAATGGCGCGATTTGAACGTGAGAAAGAGAAAATCCACTCCCTTCTGGCGTTCCAACCTAAGGGCGTGCGATCGCGTGAGGCCACTTTGGCCGGACCAGCTGTCCACGAACGGGTGGCTCTAAAATCAAACGGGCAGAAAAAATCATGACCGTTGGTCGTGTGTTTTCCCTCAAACTTCGGCACTTTGGAATTGGTCTTCTCGGAAGCTCCCTCGTTCTGTTGCTCGATCAAGCCTCAAAATCGTTCATGATCGAACTCCTCTCGAATCCGCCGCACGTTATTCCCATTTCGTCTTTTTTCAATCTTGCGTTGGGGTTCAACCGTGGGGTCAGCTTCGGCCTCCTGAACGACCTCGGAACTTGGGGACCAATTGTGTTGTCTTCGCTGGCCGTGGTAATCGTCGGCTTCCTTCTTGTCTGGCTTTGGAATGCCGAGCGCGCCATTGATGGTGCAGCGATTTCTCTGATCATCGGCGGCGCTTTGGGAAACCTCCTGGATCGGATACGAGTCGGCGCCGTAACGGACTTTCTCGATTTCTTCATTGGCGTGTACCACTGGCCCGCATTCAATTTGGCTGATACCGGGATTTTCACCGGAGCTGCCCTTCTTGTTATTCAGTCGTTTCGTACCAGCAAGAAAACGATACAAGACTGTGCTGAAGATGGTTCAATAGAATAGTACTAATGAAACATAGATTTACAGACGAACAAGTTATCGGGATTTTGAAAGAACATGAAGCCGGTGTAACGGTGAAGGAACTGTGCTGCAATTTCGGCATGTCGGACGCCACTTTGCGAAGGAGTTCCTCCCCTCATGATTCCACAGTGATTCCAGTGGACCATTTCGGCACATACCCCAAGAATCCAAAAGCCCGTAACTCTTTGAAGTTACGGGCTTAAGTTGGTTGCGGGGGTAGGATTTGAACCTACGACCTTCAGGTTATGAGCCTGACGAGCTACCGGGCTGCTCCACCCCGC
>CAKZKU010000261.1 GCA_937124545.1 uncultured Microbacteriaceae bacterium
TAAGTTTTCTCGAATGGAAGCCGTTCACCGCGTGCCCGGTGATGGCTGACGTTCCCCGTACTCAATTCGGCGGCTGAAATGCCTGTAATTCCATTAGCGACTCATCCGTGATGGTCCGGATGTCGATACCTTCGGATTCTCGCCACGCACCTTCGTCGTGGTCGAATCTCTCTTGACGGTACTCGACCTCAGTTCGCTCAAACGGACCATCGTGAGCGTCGTAATCCGGCTCGGGGATCGTGTACGAATCAAACGGGCCGCCGTAGGTCGGCACCCATCCGCGATCAGGGTGCTCAATCCACATGAAAAAACTCGCGAACGTCACGGGGCACATTGCTGGACACCATCGACCGCCATAATCGCGATCGGTGACGCACGTTGCTCGAAAGCGATCTTCGCACGCTCGCAGGATTCGCTGCGTTGCTTTGATGACCTCGCGTTCTGCTGCATCGCAGGGCGAAACTTCATCGACCTCTGATTGCTCATCGGCCCATTGGTCTGTCCACATCGCAAGGCGTTCGATGTCGTCACGCAGAGACGGCGAACAACGCGATGATACGGAGCCTTGATCGTTCGGTATTTTTGACTCTTTCGCTTCGGTCATGTTTTTCCTTTGTTCAAACTTTGATTGACTTGATCGGCCCGCATATCGCAAGCGTTCATCGGACGGAATCTGCTTCGTCCGGCAACATCATTTCGGCGAGCGTGATATTCATTGGCTCAACCTTGATTCGGCACAAGGAATCAATGGTGTAACCTCGATCCATGCAGAAACGAACCATATCTCTCACGCAATCAACGGTAATATGGTATGTCGTGACTTTCCTATGCTTGCTTCTATACCGCAACCTGAACACCGTTCCCAAATCGTCTGGCAGATCGCTGAGGCTATTCGCAAATTTCATTCTTCACGCTTTCGATCTCGCATGTAATCGGCTTCGTCTTCCATCCGTTCACGCCTTGCAGCTTCGCGGTCGGCCCGTTCTTCGTCTTCGTAATCTGTAGGGTCTGGCATAATCGTCACTCCAACCGCCGATGAACAAAGCCGTGCAACGGAGCGGCGGTGGCTACCGTTCTGGCAAATCAATGTCTCTCGCCGCCGCCCGCTGACGGCTGACGTTATCGAGACAAATCCAGTTCCCATCGTCGCTTGGCGGCTCCCGACTGTACCGCCTCACGATGCCTGCTTGGCCGCGACCACTCGCCGCCGCTATCAATGTTCGTCGCTTCCCACCCTGCCGCCTTGTAGATCGTACCGTTGTGAACCTCGCAATCCTGATACGAAATCAACCGTGGTACGTTCGGGTAGCGTTTCCGTATGTCCCGTACCATCCACCCCAGCATCCGCGTTGCCGTGTTTTTCGGTGCATCGTCCGCAATCGCCAACCGTCGCAATTCCATCCAGTCATTCGGCAGCATCCTAGCCACTGGTGGCGACCATGCCGCGACTGCATAAAACAAACCGTCAAACTCTGCCGAATAATACACCGTACACGGCGTTGCCGTCTTAAACTTCGGCAACCTACTATGCCATTCTCGGTTTAACACTTGCATCGTGTCCCTGTCGCATTTGTCAAACCGTAACTGAAGCGCCGAGGTCGGAATCGAACCGCCTCCTCCCGTTTGGAACAACGGGTATGCAACCCTTACACTACCGGCGCGTACCATGCAAAAATGCCCGATAACAAATGCGTGAACCGGAGTTGCGACTCCCGTTCACTCTGAAACCAACGTCAACCGTCGCAACCCGGTTACGCAAAACGTTCTAACGACCTAAAAGAAATCCCACGCATCGACAACTTGCCATCCGCAATCAATCCATTGCTGTAGCGTTGATTCGTCCTCTTGTTCGTCTTCGTCATCTAGCATTACTACTGGAATCATGAGTCCATCTTGCTCGTGCCACTCTGCGCCCAGCGAAATCAACTTTGGTAGTTCGCCGCGATCGTATCCGCTGGGATACACTCGATCGCCATTACATGGTATTGCGACCACTTGCACCTGTTTACAAATTGCGATGTGGTCGGCTAAATCCGAACATTTGGCGTAGTGCATCATCCAAACCATAAAGGCGTTAGAACAATGCGATGAACTCGGAGCCGATTCGCTTTTCGTTTTTTCAGCGTCATTTGAACTTGTAAGTGTTTCTTTCATGTTTACTTCCTCTCCTTTGGGACATCGCCCCGGTTATCGCTGGCGTTCGTCATACCGAGACTGCGGCTGCAATCTCGATGTCAATCGTATTGTTGTCGTA
>CAKZKU010000262.1 GCA_937124545.1 uncultured Microbacteriaceae bacterium
CGCGAACCTACAATACCAAGAGGATGCGATCCAATCGACGGTTGACCTCTTTCGAGGACAGACCGCAGCGGAAGCATTGTTTTCGGTGCCCGTTTACAATGCGCCAACCGATGATAGCGAACTCGACCTTCGCTCTGAAGATGCACGTGGTGTTGCGAACAAGCTCCACCTTCAGAAAGACGACATTCTGGCCAACCTTCGCGCCATCCAAATCCGCAACGGCCTGAAGCAGACCGACGACCTCAAATCGCTCGATTTCACAGTCGAGATGGAAACTGGCACAGGCAAAACCTACGTCTATCTGCGCACGATTTTCGAGCTAAACAAAGCCTACGGCATGCGGAAGTTCATCATCGTCGTGCCAAGCGTGGCGATCCGTGAAGGCGTTTACAAATCGCTCCAAATCACCAGTGAGCACTTCAAGGCGCTCTACACCGAGACGCCAGAGCACTACGTTTATAAGTCGGAACAACCAGGGGACATCCGTGCCTTTGCTACTGGCACGAATATCCAAATCATGGTCATTAACATCGACGCCTTCCGTAAAGGCTTCGATGCTAAGACCGGAGCCGCCGAGACCGCTGAGGAAAGCAAGAAGGCAACGCTCATCCACCGACCTTCTGAAAAGCTCAATGGCCTGAAGCCGATTGAGTTCATTCGCCAGACCAACCCCGTGCTCATCATTGACGAGCCGCAGAACATGGAGACGGCCAATGCCAAGGGCGCATTGGCCTCCATGAACCCGCTCTTTACGCTACGCTACTCCGCAACGCACAAAGACCGTTACAACCCGATCTATAAGCTCGATTCCATCGATGCCTACGAGCAGAAGCTGGTAAAGCAGATCGAGGTGGCCGAGATCAAAGATCATGAGGCGCACAACACGCCGCACATCAAGCTCCTAAAAGTGGCCAAGCCTTCCGCGAAAGCCATCACCGCTGAAATTGAATATGACCAGCGGGACAAGAAAGGCTTCGTTACACGGACGACAAAGAAGATCAAAAGTGGCGACGACCTCGAAGAGATCTCCAATGGCCGTCAAATTTACAACGGCTATCGAGTCAGTGAAATCAATCGTCGCGAAGGAGAAGAGTTCGTTGCCTTCGAACCCGCAGGCATCCGCCTGAAAGTTGGCGAGACCCATGGCGGGATGGCCGATGATGACCTCAAGCGCCTACAAATCCGCAAGACGATTGAGGAGCACTTGGAGAAGGAACTCGTGCTCACCGCACAAGGGATCAAGGTGCTGAGCCTTTTCTTCATCGACAAGGTCGCCAACTACCGCAGCTACGATGACGACGGGAATCCCGTGAAAGGCAAGTATGCCCAATGGTTTGAAGAGGAATACGCGGAGCTGATTCAGCGGGAGAAATACAAGACACTCTTTGCTGACGTGGATACCGAGAGCCTGCCGGAAATCGTCCACAACGGCTACTTCGCGCAGGATAAGGGGAAGTTTAAAGATAGCACCACGGGAAGTAGCGAAGCGGATAGTGACGCCTATTCCCTCATCATGAAGGATAAGGAGCGCCTGCTTAGCTTTAGCTCAAAGCTGAAATTCATCTTTTCGCACTCCGCACTTCCCGAGGGCGGGGACAACCCGAATGTGTTTCAAATCTGCACGCTCAATGAAACCGCATCCGTGCTGAAAAAGCGTCAGGAGATCGGTCGCGGTCTCCGGCTCGCCGTCAATCAGGATGGCGAACGCATTCAGGGCTTTGAAGTCAACACGCTTACCGTGATGGCAAACGAGGCCTACGAAAGCTTTGTTCGCCGACTGCAAAAGGAAATGGAAGAGGACGAAGACCTGCACTTCGGCACCGTCCTCGAACACCAGTTTGCTAATATCACGCAAACTAATCTCGACGGCACGACCAGCTACATCGGCGAAAAAGAATCAAAGAAACTCTTCGATCACCTGAAAAAGGAAGGGCATATCGACAAGAAGGGTAAGGTGCAGGACAGCCTGCGGATCGCGTTGAAAGATAAAACGCTGGAGCTACCTGCGGAGCTTAAACCAGTTGAAGAAGCCATCTATGCCAACCTGAAGCGCGTCGCTGGCAACTTGAACGTAAAGCCCAAAGAAGACCGCACAAAGGTAGAGCTCAACAAGCGCGTCTTTCTTGACCCCGCATTCAAAGAACTTTGGGATCAGATCAAATACAAGACGCGCTACCGGCTCGAATTTGACTCGGAGAAGCTGGCTGAGGCATGCGCTAAAAGGATCAGCAAAGAACTCGATATTGGTTCTCCGGTTATCATCTACACGAAAGACAAGGTCGAAGTGAAGCGCAGCGGCCTGAGTGGCGGCAAGCCCATCACGGAAGTCGAAGTTTTCGACAGACGAAACTACAAGCTCCCAGACATCGTCGGCTATCTCACTGAAGCCACCATGCTCAAGCGGCAGACGATTATCGATATTCTGATCGCTT
>CAKZKU010000263.1 GCA_937124545.1 uncultured Microbacteriaceae bacterium
GTTATTTCTTTCAATTTAAATATGATGAACTTATTCATAGTTCAAAGGTAGTAAAGGAGAGGGGAGCCATTCTCCCCTCTCGGTTACTGATTTAGATTAGGCCCAAGTTCCGACGCCTCCACCTGAAAGAGGGCACCAAGCTTCACCATTCCACATAAGTGTTACAAGCTCGTCATCTGCATTCAGGGTGATTACATCATTCTCTGCGAAAACCGTCGTTGCGACAGTAATCTCAGCCTTGTTTGTTGCGTCCGCATCCTCTGCCCACAGAACCATTATTTGACCCGGAACATTACCGTCGGCCAAAGTAAATGAATTTGTGCCACCAGCACCAATGTCAAACTTTACGTAGCTTGTTGTGATTGGGATAGCACCATCATCTGATTCAGTAAGAGTAATTGCCGAACCTTTCAAAAACAAAGGAAAGATGTGATTATCTCTTGTTGTGTTCGCTGTTGCCATAATTCAAAAGATTATGAAGATCAGAGCGAGAGCCCGAAGGCCCTCACTCTTTACTTCAGGTTATTACTTGAGCAATACGTGCTGGTTAGCAGCGCGAGTCACCAAAGCAACTTCAGAGCGGTAGTGGAACGTAGCAGTGTCCTTACCGTTGTCTCCGTTATTGTTGTGACCCAAAACGCCACCACCAGTTACCCAGTGCTCCATCTCACGGCTGTAGCCGTTAGCTTCCTTGTAGCACAACTCCAAAGCAGGAGCCTTAACACCAGTGCGAGCGTCAGCAACGTTCGACATAGGAATCATAGCACCAGCAACGCCGCCGCTAGTCACAGCGCCAACGAGAGTAGGATCGTTCAGCAACTTCCAATCGTGCTTGTGGAAAGTGTATCCACCACGTGTGAAGCTCTTAAATCCGAGCTGAACAGCCATGTCCGCGCTGTTGTTGAATGCACCAAACTGACCGGGCAAGCCAGCAGTCAACTGCGTAGCAACACCAGCAGCGAGCATGTCGTCGATAGCCAAAGACTGCTTTCTGTTCAAGTACATAGCGTACTCAGAGGGAGCACCTTGACGGTCGAGCTCAGTCAAGATCAAGTCGAACTCAGTGAAAGAGTCGAGAGGATCAGAGCCAACACCAGTCACCTCGATACCGCGAGCATCAATAGCAGAGAAGTAACCCTGAGAGCCAGCAACGTCAGTAACAGCAGTGTTACCCGCACCAGCAAGCTCCTCGCCAAACAAAAGCATCATTTCACGACGATCCATAAAGCGCTTACGAGCTTCCTGCTCACCGTGCATAAACCATCTGTAGTCACCGTTACCAACATTCACGTAACCAACGTTGGTTGCCTGTGATCCGTTGACTTCGTAACGATCCTTAACAATCATGTAAGGATTCTTACGGCGCTCAGGAGTGGTTTCTTGGAAGAAGTCTGGCTGGTTAGAACCCTGTGGGTACATGTTGCCGAGGTACACGAACTCATCGTCATCCGTGATGGTCTGGTTGGTGCTCGCAGCAAGTTCTGCAATGTCAACAGTTCCACCAGTGATAGTGTCTGGGTCTGCTGATGTTCCGCTAACGATGTACTTTTTGCCTGATGCAGTGTGCATCAAAACGTCATACTTCTGAGGGTTTTCCTCAAAAACCAAGGTGCTAGTAAGGGCACCAGAAGAGACTGATCCGCCAGTGGTAGCCTTGTAAAGCTTGTGACGACGGCCCTCTTCGAACCATTCGACTTGGTCAGCTGAGCCACCGCTGTTGACAGCGCCAGTCAAGCTCAAAAAGCCAGTAATACCTTGGTCGCCGTAAGTCTGGACCAACAGGTCACGAACGTCAGGCTTGTTAAAATCGGTTGCACCGAGAAGATCATTAAGAGCTTGATACTTGCGTGGATCCAGCTTTACGCTGTTCGCAGTACCATGCTCAACAGTAGAAGAAGCAATAGTTGCCATAATAGTTAGATTCTAAATCTCATTCCAGAATTACCTCCCATGATTTGTTTTAGCTGGGAGACAACTGGATCTGAGTCATTGTTATTTGTTTGTTGTTGTGGGGTGCCAGCTTGAACATTAGCAGCCTTCTCAACCAAACCACGCTGACCATCACTGAGGCCTTGT
>CAKZKU010000264.1 GCA_937124545.1 uncultured Microbacteriaceae bacterium
TAGCCATATTATTATTCTACCACTTCTTCTTCGACGGGCTCGGGGTCAATGACAAGAGTCAAGCTGTCTGACCAGGTGTGGGGTCCATTTGTAACCGAAGCCGTTATGACCAACTCGGTATCGGCACTTGCGCGAATAACCCGGGAGAAGCAGTGCGCCTGATCGGTTCGCTCAATAGGAACATTCGGGTAGGAGAAGTTATCGATTTCCACGCCGTCTTCCGTGATGACTAGCGTGCATGACATTTCATCAAACTCAACCGGCGATACGTTGTCAAGGAACCCGACGTTCACAGAGATTTCGCCAAGACCCATCCACACCAGCTCGGACAGCGTGTGCTCTTCCGTCAGGTCGTCAGTGAAAGTCCATGTCACATCAGTCAGATGCGCTTGTGCCAAAATGTTAATCATACTTCATACCTTACTATAACGAGTCCGGAGCCACCGCTCGCTCCACCAATAATACGGTTTTCGTAACCACTAAACCCGGCACCCCCGCCACCGCCAGTGTTCGCAAGTCCAGCAGTAGGGGGATAGTTGTCGTTCTCGCCAGCACTAGAGCCGCCATTACCGCCACCGCCAAGCCCGCCAGCCCCGCCCGCGGTCAGCGTACTGCCCCCACCGCCGCCAGCGTAGTAGTACGTTCCGCTGCCATCGTTCTCTCCGGTGGACGTAGGCACCGCCCAGTCAGAAGAGTAAGCTGCGGTACCGTCACCGCCCTGACGCGATCCGTCGGTTTCACCGGCCTCGCCAGCGCCACCACCGGCAGTGGTCCCACCATTGAAACCAAGGTGACTTTCTGTCCCTATGGAACCGCTAACAAAACCGCCACCGACGGTGTAATTAATGCTAGCCCCGCCGTTAGCGCCACCGGAACCGCCACCGCGAGTCTTCCCCCCGCCGCCACCACCAACGGCATACAACTCGCCAACAATGGTCGGGTAGCCCATGTTGCCTTGCGCAACCGAGTGGCTAGTGAAAACGTTGCGCCCAAAGCCACCAACCCCACCCGAACCAACATCCACGCTGACCGATCCGGCATCAAAAGTTGTGCACGCAACCACGAAACCACCAGCGCCGCCGCCGTCCGCGGAACTAGAACCGCCCCCACCGCCACCGGCGACAAGAAGGCAATCGAACTTTCCGCCCTGAGTAACCGTAAGCGTTCCGTCGGATGTGAACGTGTGGTACTTGTACCCACCGCTGGTAACCTCCGTGCCACCCGTTGCGGTACCCCAACCAACCTGGCCCATTGCCATGTCGGAATAGGTTCCAGTGTTTGTAAGCGTTGTCTCGCTAAGTTTCTTTATGCTCATACCTGATACCTCACGATCACAATACCGGAGCCGCCAGAAGAGTTGTCCCCCGCGCCACCGCCACCCGTGTTGGGCGTGCCAGCGGTGTTGCTGTTTCCGCCACCACCCTTGCCTCCGGTCCCACCGGTACCCGCGCCACCACCGGCGTAATAATACGTACCGCTACCGTCGTTTACGCCAGTGCTTGTCGCAATTGCCCAGGCAGAAAAGTCGGCGGTACCATCCCCGCCAGTGCTTCCGCTTCCGGCAGCACCAGCCCCACCGCCAGCAGTGCTTCCTCCAATGTTTCCCTGATTCGGAATCGCCTTGCCGTTCGCTCCACCACCAGAGCCACCATTGTTCGTGCCGCGACCACTATCGCCGTTGCCCCCACCGCCGCCGCCACCGATAGCAAAAATGTCAGAACCAAATTTTGAAAAGTAACCAGCGTGCCCCTGGTCGTTCCCGGCACCATTGCTATTAAAACCGCCACCACCGCCGCCGCCAATGGTTACGGTCTGGCCGCCAGTAGCATCAAAAACCTTGAAGCCGGACACAACCCCACCGGCACCGCCACCGCAGTTCGTGCTTGAGCCACCGCCACCGCCGCCGGCTATAACGAGATACTCAAATTTGCCCGTGGTGCTGACCGTCAGTGTCCCACTCGCGGTAAAGGTGTGATACTTGTAGCCGCCGGATGTTACTTCGGTGCCACCAGTGGCTGCACCCCAAGAAACATCGCCAGCGGCCATGTCATTGTAACGTCCCGTGCTAGTCAGCGTCGATTCACTAACGTTTCTAATCGACATGGCGGACTAAGCTGCTGTAATCTCTGCCCCAAAAAGATTCACGCTGACAGCGTTTGCATCTCCAGCGGAAACGGAGATAACATCAGTTGCCTCAACCGTGATACCAAGGGTCAGGGTGGTGCTGTTGTTTGCTCCAAGCGCTACGCCAGAAGCAATGTAGTGCTTATTCGAAATTGCGTCACCCTCGGTGCGCACGGCAATGGAGTAGGTTGTCGCGGTTGCCGAGCGGTTGGCGATAACAATAGTGGAAACCACAGACTCTGTGGCTGCGGGTACCGTGTAAACGTCCGTGAGGGAAGTGGTGGTCAAGTCCACCTGTCCCAGGGTTTTGTATGACTGTGCCATTTGCTATGCTCCCATCAGCAGGAAAGTAGTAGTGAGCGGAGGCTCTTGTTCTTGCGACGGCAAGGTGTCCAGGGCGGTCTGAACAGAATCAGCAAGGTCCTTGAAGACTGTGTTTAGCGGCGCAACCGGGTCGGAAGCGTCAGGGTAGACGATCCCGCTTGGGCTGGTGCTCGATGCCATGAAAAGCTCCTTATGTGTTCTATGTAAAGTATATCAAATCGTTATGAAACAGCGTGCGCTAAAAGCTTGAAACGCTCCAAAACCAAGTCATCCGTTGCATCAATGTTGGAGCCCCACATGGTCACTTCATCGCCGGGTTCCATGCGCTCGATCCACTGCGTCATAGTCTTGCCCACCTGGCCGGTACTGCCGCCGAAGGAGCGACACTCGCTGGCATCAATAGGCACGCCATTCAACGCAAGCTTCAGGCCGATGGCGTTGTTGTTTCCGCCCTTGCCGTCATAGGTAGCCACAAACACAATTGTGCGAGCCTGATCCGTGTTGTTCTTCACGCCGGTGACGTTCGGCGCTGCCGATGCCGTCATGTTGAACGTGGCGTCAGGGTCCAAGCTGCCAGCAATGTTGATGGGGTAGTAGGTTCCCGCAGCAGAAACCGTGACGGTGCCACCAGTCTGATTCCACAGCACCGCACGCATCGGTTGGTATGTGGACGTGTTGAGCTGCTTAATGGCGTTATAAGTACCAAGGTTGAAGTCTTCTCGCTTGGCAACATAGTTACGCAAAGTCTGTGTCACCCAACGACCCCAAGGCTGAGACGGCGGCGGAAGGTACGGGTCTGGAATGCTCACGCTGCAATGGCCTCTCGTCTTAGCGGGATAAGCGCATAGTCAGTAAAGGTAGCGCCAGCGAACGTGGTGTTGAAATCTTCAAAGGTCAACTGCGAATAAGGAGAGTCAACAACGGTTGCCCACGTCGTCCCCACCGCAGCCCACGTTGCCTCCATCTCGTACCAGCTGTAGTCACCAAACACATCGTTGACATCATCAAAAAGAGTGTCGTACTCGGCGTCAAAAGAAACCGTATTGGGTGTAATCGTAGTGCTTCGCACGCGATAAAATGCGTCATCCAGGGCGACCCTGGAACCGGCGACCTCGCCGAAACCCTGCGGGGCGACATTACCAAAGTCTTCGGTGAGATCGGCAAACGTCATCCCCGCATATTCAGTGTTGAAATCCGTGAATGTATAGGTAGGCCCAATCTCAGTGTCGAACTCTTCGAACGTCGTGTAGAAAATAGAAGGGATTGATCCGACAACCTGCGGAAAGTCATTACTGCTCGTGCTGTACGTCTGCGTCGGCAAAGAGTACAACCTGCGTGCAAACAAGGAGTAAGCTTTTGCGTCCTCCAAAGTGTCAATGGCGGGGTTGTCAATCTCGCCACCGTTTAGCAAAGGAGCCTCGGAAGCGGTCAGGCCGGTGCTTGCCGTATAGACCTTGCGATCGAAGTCCATGCCGGAGCCTACAATACGCAGCGTTGAATAGCTTGTCGAGCCATCGCTGATACCAATGGTGTAAGGCGACAAGGGCTCGTACTGTGGCCCGGTAATGGTTACGCGCACGCGGCTGCCATCACCAAGAATCTCAAAGCTCATGCTGCCCTTGTAGGCAGTCCAGAACGCCGCACTCACCGG
>CAKZKU010000265.1 GCA_937124545.1 uncultured Microbacteriaceae bacterium
GAATTCGCAATATCCAGCGCCTCATTCTCGGACCCAAAGGGGAAGAACCGCGTTGCAGGGCCAAAAAACTCTTCGGCTGCGATGGCTTGGCTAGCGTCAAGACCCTCAATTACAGCGGGCTGGGCCACACAATGTCCAGTTGCAGAGTTCCCGGCAAAAGTTCCAAGCCGAGTAATGACGCCGTCGGCCTCCGAAGCGCGAGCGAGATAGTCCTCAAAGTTGCGGACACTTTCCGCATCGACAAGCGTTGAAACGTCAACGTCGTCGGCATTACCAAACGACAATTTTGAAGCCTTGTCGAGGAATATCTGGCGAAACTCGTCGTAGACACTGGCTTCAATAATGATTCGGCTTGCTGAGGCGCAACGTTGCCCTGCGTTGCTGTAGGCACTATCAATCGCCGTTGTCGCCGCTTTGTCGAGGTTCGCGTCAGCGCAAACAATAAGCGGATTCGAACCGCCAAGCTCAACCACCGTTTTCGCAAGAACACGAGCAGCGGCTTCCGCGACCTGCTGCCCGGTGTTGTAACTCCCGGTAAAACTTACCAATTCTGGCCCCGCCTCAAGAAGCGCTCCGGCAACGTCGCCCTCGCCGTGCACAACCTGAAGCGCGTCCTCCGGGACGCCGGCAGCCCACATAATCTTTGCAAAACGGTTTGCGCTTAGCGCGGTCGCGGGCGAGGGTTTCAAAACGACCGTGTTTCCGGCCATCAAACTAGGGAAAATCTTCCAGGCGTAGTTGGGAACCGGAGCGTTATAGGTAACTATCAACAGCGCCACCCCAAAGGGGATCCGCTCGACTCGAACGTGCTTACCAGGGACGGCACTCGGCAACACGTATCCAGAAGGGTGGCGACCGTGTGAGGCAACAAGGAATCCCATTTCAACAGCACCCCCAATCTCTGCCAGCGCGACCTGAAGTGGCTTGCCGGTCTCTCTGCGAACAAGTTGGGCCAGAAACTCGCGGTCCGATTCGATGGCAAGTGCCGCCTGACGGATTACCCTGCCTCTGCTCTCAATAGTTGTCTGGGACCACGAAGTGAAAGCCGCCCGCGCCGTAGCCAGCACGCCAGCCACTGCCGCGGGGTCGAGAAACTCGACTACTCCCACTTCGGAGCCATCCAGGGGCGAGTACCTCGTATAAAAGTGGCTCTTAGCCGTTACCACGCCGTGTAGCCTCCATCAACAATCAAGTTTTGAGCGGTCATCCCCTGGGAATCATGAGAAAGCAAAAACAGCATGGCGGGCACTATGTCGTCGGCAGTCAGCATCCGATTTTGCGGAACGTGCTGTTGAAAACTCTTGACAAAAGTCTCGTCTTGGCCAGCCGCCACACCACCTAAAGTGAGCGTGTTCACCCGGATACCCTGAGGGGCAAGGTGGGTCCCGTACTGCCTAGCTGCGGCAACTAACGCCGCTTTCGAGGCGCCATAGGCCGGGTGCTTTATCGAGCCGGAACCCCCATTGAAGTGGCTGTAAAGAGCCGGTTTTGGCGAGACAATTCCATACAGCGACCCAAGCACCACAACCGAGCTCGGGTTGGCCAACCATGGAATAAAAGCATTAAGAGCGGAAACGATGCCGAAGAGATTGACGCCAAAAATTCGTGCCCACTCGTCGCGGTCGTAGTCCTCTAGCTTCGTGTGACCTGTGCCCGGGATTGCGTCGATCCCTGAGTTGAATACAATCCCATCAATTGGCCCCCCGACCCCGAGCCGGGCAAACAATTCCTCCGGGTCAAAACTCTGGGTGATATCCAATTCAGCCTGTTTCACATTGTCCGGGTATTCGCCAACCACCCCAGACAAGCTGTCGTCGCTCTCCAGTCCAAGACCGGCGGCCAGGACCAGAGCTGACTCCTCGGCCAACGCTTTGACCCACCGTGGGCCTAGATTGCCTGCAGCTCCTACAACGAGGATTTTTTTGCCGGCGAGCCTCTTATTCGACATCATCTCTCATGATGGGTGTCAGAGCCGTGACATCGCGCGTGAGTTTTCGTCCCACCAACACGTGAGCGTCAGACGGTGGAACTCCGTGCCCAGGTGACCGATAGTCGAAGTCCGCCTCGCTCAAGACATGACCTGCTTCAAGCCCGCGAATTGCCACCACCATCTTGCTGAGCTTTTTCAGCGGAGCGGCTTCGGAGTCATAGGCCCGCTTTACTCCGTCCCCCAGCGCCTCGTGCGCTCGAGCCAAGTCCCGAACCATTTTTCTCAAGCCATCCGGCTCCAACGAGAAGGCGTGGTCGGTTCCCTTCATCGCGCGGTTCAAAGTGAAGTGTTTCTCGATGATCCGCGCACCGAGGACTGAGGCGACAAGAGCCATGGCGATGCCGCTGTCATGGCCCGAATAGCCAACGGTGATGTCGGGGTAGCGCTCACGAAAGGAACTGATGACGGAGAGATTTAGCTCCTCAAATTTCGGGGGATAGCCCGAGGTGCACTGCATCACCGCAAGCGGGGTTCCTACCGACCGCACAACGTCAACAGCGCGGTCAACCGCCTCAATGGTTCCTCCCCCCGTTGAGATGATGGTCGGACGGCCTTTGCTCGCAACATAGCTCAGCAGGGGGGTGTTTGTAAGGTCACAGCTCGCGACTTTGAAAGCCGGTACGTCAAGAGCTTCCAAAAAATCAACGCTCGGGAAGTCCCATGGTGTCGCAAAAAACTCGATTCCCTCCGAGTCAGCTTCCTTCATCAGGGTCACGTAGTCATCGTGCTCAAACTCAAGTGCCTCGCGGTGCTCGCCGTAAGTCCGGCCAAACGCGTTTTCGCTCTCATAGGGAGCGTTGAAGGCTTCTTCTGTGAAGAGCGCTTTGTTGTCTCTCTTCTGAAACTTCACCGCGCTTGCACCCGCCGCGGCGGCCGCACGAATCATTTGTTTGGCCGTGTCTAAATCGCCCTGGTGGTTATTACCAATCTCCGCCACGACGTAGGGCACGGATGAGTCGGTGATCTCTACCTCTCCGATTGAGAAGGAACGCTCGCTACCGTGTGTCTCAGAAGTCATAGGGAAACCTTACCCGGCTCAGTAGCCGAAGGAGGCAGGCCGGTTCGTCACGAGGAACGCGAGAGCCTTCGGAAATATCGCCAAAATCGGCCGAGGGTGTCCCACGGATGGCGCAGGGGATAGCGCCACCTTTCACGAAGATCAAGTCGAGATTCAAGAACGTCCATGGCTAGATTGGCCTCAGTCGTCGGCGGATGAATAAGGGAGCCGGGCATACGTTCCGCCGGAACCTCTGACACGTAGTCCTCGAACCGCGTATGAGTCGACCCTGCTCCGAATCCAATATTCTCGATGAGATTTATCCGAGGGACCGCGCTGACGTAGTTTTGCTGCCGGAAATGAACCGCAAAGGGCAGTGCCCACGAATCAAGGTGCGAGGCTCGATGCAACATCTTGCGCATGGCTTTTCTTCGAGCCCCGGAAGGAAGGCTGGCGGTCAGCTCATGTTGCTCGTGTGCGTTCCACGAGGCATCGAGCGCTCCGCTTACTAGGAATTGGTCCCACGTCCGGGACCAGGTCGCCCATCCCCAGATACGCACATCTGTAGAAAAGTTATAGGAGTAAGGACTTATCTGCGCACCCCGAAGCCGACAGCTCCCACTAATGATTCCTACCTCAGGATTTTGGTCATATCGAGCTAAGAGCTCTTCGCAGAACGGAAAAAAGCTCTTATCGGGGAGACAATCATCTTCCAAGATGACCGCCCTGTCCGTTGAGCGGAACACTTCTGTCAGTCCCGAGACGACACGCTGCTTCAGGCCAAAATTTTCATCCGCATAAATTTTCCGAACATCGCATTCCCAGGTCAGGTTTTCAAAAATGTCCCGTGTTTGCCTTACCTTTTCGGCATCAGCTGGGTCGCCACTTTTGGGTCCATCACAAACAACGTAGAGTCGCCCGGGCGCTGCGGATGCAACGGCTTCAACTACCTGACGAGTCAGCTCAGGTCGGTTGTAAGCCAGAACCACCACGGGAGTCTCGGTGCCCATCGATGCCCCATTTCGCTTTCCCGTCCAGCCGAGGCGTGGCTAGATCCGTCACGAACCTCTGAATCGCTAGCGTAGTGATGTGAACAGGCAAGTGAGACACATCAATTTCTCCCTGAGCGGCGGAGCCGGGTCCGTAGCTTCGACCCTTGCGGCTGCGCAACGTCAAGCAGGATGGGACAGCTCGGTCCTTTACGTCATTGATGGGACTCTTCGTTCGCAGCCCTTTGCCAGCCCACTTCACACACTCGCTGCGGGCACCGATGAGTATCTGCTGAAGGCTGGGGGTTTCAACTCATCACTGAGTACGGCGCGTGACATGGTTCGAACCTCAATTATTAATCAGATTCCCCGGGGATCGATTGTTCACCTTCACGGCACAAACGGGACTGTGTCTTTCCAAGAAATCCGAAGGTTGAGTCAAACGCACACCGTTGTGTGGACGCTACATGACATGAACCCCTTCACTGGCGGTTGCCACTACTCCCTTGGGTGCGCAGGCTTTGAACAGAAGTGCGCGGCGTGCCCGGCCGTCAGGCCGCCCTTTCGTTCACTAATCACGAAAAATCTGAAAGCTAAAGCCACAATGTGGGAGGCGCACAGTTCCATCCGGGTTGTTGCCCCCACTCACTGGCTAGCGGATAGCGCTGGCTCAAGTTCCGTTCTTGGTGGCCAGCACATCCACGTCATTCCGAATCCGTTAGCTCCGGAATTTGAGCAAGTACCAGTGGCAACTCCCTCGCAGCGCGGCGATGGGGAGGACAGGCTCGTGGTCGGCGTGGTCGCTGCAGACGACCGCGCTCCCCACCCGCTCCTCACGCGGAGTGTGGCCGAGCCGCGCAGCTACGTCGTCGACGAGGGCGCCATGCCGCCGCTCCCGGCCGCGCTGATGGCCC
>CAKZKU010000266.1 GCA_937124545.1 uncultured Microbacteriaceae bacterium
TGAGAAAAGCTCTTCGAATTAGTCTTATTTCTTCTTCTGGTGATCTCGAATTGATAGCTTTCTAACATCTTGAAGAAGAAAACAGCCCGCAAGGCAGCCAAAAAACCCTCGAAATCCCTCGAAGACACCGAGAACCTCCCGCCCCCAGCCGAACTCGCCCAAGAGATTGTGGAATCTCTAGAGGCCGCCCTAGAAGAATTCCGCGGGGTTGAAGAAGCCCTAAAAACGTAAAGTGAATTATGGAAACCAACCCATCGGAATGCCCAACTTGGGATAAATTTTTGCGTCCCATTCTCGAACTTGCATCGAGAGAACCCGTCATGCGCCGAACTGCTGTCCCTTTGATTGCAGAGCAGTTCAAGTTTTCTGATGAAATTCGCAATGAGACGCTGAAGAGTGGCCAACCGAAAATTCAGAACCGAGCGGGCTGGGCAATGAGCGCCCTGGTAAAAGCAAAGTTTATTGAGAAACATCCAGCGGAAAAATTCACCTACCAAATCACTGAGGCTGGACGCGATTATTTGCAGCAACACCAAGGACCGATTACGGACCAGGACCTCAAAAATCTGGACGGTTACATCGAAGCTTGGGAGGAAGCCAGCCGGCGAAACCAGCTCGTCAAAACGACGACCGCAGACACTTCTTCGGCATTGGGCGAAAGCACACCTGATGATTTAATCGACTCTGCATTCAAAGATCTGAACAACACCTTGGCCGATGGGCTTCTTGAGCTGATGTTCGACATGAACCCTTACCGTTTCGAAAAACTGGTTGTCGACCTCCTCTTCGCAATGGGATACGGAGGATCTCGCGAGGAAGCTGCCCAAGTCACTCAAAAATCAAATGACGGAGGGATCGATGGGATGATTAACGAAGACCGCCTCGGCCTGGATGTGATCTACGTTCAAGCGAAACGCTACCAGGCCGAGTCCACAATCGGACGAAAAGAAGTCCAAAGTTTTGTTGGAGCACTAGCTGGCAAACAAGCCAGCAAAGGTGTGTTCATTACTACGAGCGATTTCAAAAAAACTGCGATTGAGTATGCTCAAAACGTCCCCCAAAAAGTCATTTTAATCAATGGCACCCGCCTCTCCGACCTGATGATCGAACACAACGTCGGTGTTTCCACCGTTGAAACCCTTGAAATTAAACGAGTCGACTCAGATTACTTTGACGGTTAATGAAAAGGATCAAACGAATCGATCTGGCTGAAATCCGGAAACCACATTCCAAGTGGACCGGAAATGACGCCTCGGGAAATTATCAAACGGGTCTTCTGAACCCCAGCGACACACGAGACTTTACACTATACTGGAAGAAAGATGCGACAGAGGAACCGCTCTTGGTTGGTTACTTTCGATTCCGGATCGAGATGCTCATTGAATCGGGCCACTGCTATCGCCACGGCGACAAGGTCCGCATCAACATCTTCCATGATCGTGACAAGTGGCTCCGCGTGCGAAGCAGCCGAGGAGGCAACGACGGCGTCCAACTCGCCAAGCTTCCATGGTAGATCATGGCTCCCGTTGATCGGGACGAGGTCTACACGGAGATTTTTGAGCAGGCGGAGAACTTTAAGAAGTATCAGAGCGCCTAAAAAAGGGGCTGTGCCGCAAGACGAAGATTGAAACGCGTTTCTTCGAAACGAGAGGGGATGTTGAAACGGCGGCGGC
>CAKZKU010000267.1 GCA_937124545.1 uncultured Microbacteriaceae bacterium
CTTCTTTATCAGTCTCAAGTCCGAATTGGAATTCGTGGAAGTTGGTGGTGATATAGGCATCGTTGTTGAAGACTTCGAACTTGTCGGCTTCGCCGTCGTTGTTGAGATCGTAGGTTTTGTAGATGCCATCCCGTCCGGCAATGTGGGGGATGTCATTGACGATTTTCAAACCGAGTGGCTCGAAGAATCCGGTGGCGTAGCGTTTCCAGGTGAGGTTTTTGAATTCCTTCACTCCGCTGAGCAGCCAAATGTCGCCATCCCAGGTGGAGACCAGGGCGCGGTTTCCATCGCTGAAGAAGTCGATGTCAGATACGCGGACTTTGCTTTTGTAGGGAGAATTTTGGAGGAAGGGGGGGAGTGGGATTTGATCAACCAGCCAGCTTTTCCTGGACGTCTCAATTTCCGCTTCGACTGCGAACGTTTCCGGCGAGATGCCGGGGCCGCCTTTGGTGAGTGGAGTGAGAGCGATAGGATCCGGTGCTTCTGTCCGGGAGTTGCGCGAGTAAAGAAGGGCGATTTTGCTCGGATGATCCGAGGCCGCGAGGCTGAGGTAGTAGGTGCCGTCCTTGAGAGTGGTCTTGATTCCTCCATCGAGGACTTTTGCTTTCAGGGCGAAGTCTTTTTCACTGCTTCGGTCGAGGAGGCGAAGGGTGAGGTCTTGGTTGTGGGGAGCGACTTCGAGGTAGCGGGCGAGTCCGTCATTGTGATCACTCACATGGTCAAGGATGCGGGTCCCGTTCACGCTGTAATCGAGGATGATTTTGCTGCCTTGCCTGGTGTATCCATTGAATTTCAGGTTTGCGAAATTGCCGTAACCTTTGATAGGGCGCTTGTCTTCGAAGGATCCGGAATCGTCCGCCCAAACCGGGCCATCGGCGGCGGTGAAAAGGAAAGAGTCCTTGTTGTTTAACTGAGCAAGTTGCCCGTGAGCACCGGCCCACGGAGTATTCGGGAGGCTGATCCCCTGGTCGGTTGCGGTGACAAGGGAGAGGGTCTCGGTGTCGAAGAGAGCGACGCGATTGAGCTGGGCGGAGTAGCTGAGGGCAATGCCTTTGAGGGCTGACTCAGGCCTAAAGTTTCCATCAAACCAATCGCCGAAGGACTGGAAGAAGGCGGGACCGTGATCGGCGAGCTCATACCACGGTTTTTGGCTGTTCACGGCGGCCCGATATTCGATGAGAGCCGAGCGGGAAACGCTGAGTTCATCCATGGCGGAGAGGAGGTCGATCGATTGAAGTTCGTGGACTTTAACCTTGCGGAATTGGACAGGAGAACCGTCGTCGTGGTTTTGAAGTCCAAAGTAGCCGCCGACATCGCCGCGACCGGGCTGGCATTCGAAGACGTTGATGATCCCCATCCAGATGAGCCTCCAACTCCAAGACTTACACGCCGTAAGATTCCTACATCCAAAAGTAGATTGAG
>CAKZKU010000268.1 GCA_937124545.1 uncultured Microbacteriaceae bacterium
ATATGTGCTAATGGAAAATGGAAATAACGCTTAATGCGGCAATCAGCAAAGTCGTAAACTGATGAGTAAAGCTAGCACACTGAAAATCATATGACCTATCCTAGCATCCCCGTCGAAGGATATTGGAATAATCCGATAAGTTCTACTGCTCAGTTCACTCGTGTGGAAATGATAGAGGGTGGAGTAATCCAACGAAGCAGATCCCAAGTCCTTAACTCAGTACGTCAGCAATGGGCTTTTAATGGAGTAGTGAAAGACCGAGATACCGTAGATACATTTCTTCGAGGGAGAAATGGGCTCCCTTTCATCTTCCAGGGAGCCGTCTACACCTGCGTGGAATGGACCTGGGAGTGGCTCGTGTTTGTGAGTGATGGGGAAGGTGGCACAAAAGGAGCCTGGAGGCTCTCAGGGACGTTTATGGAGGACTTTAACCCTGAACCTACAGCTGGGTGATCTCTACAGCTTCAATGAGCGCCAAAGTAACCTCACGTTGCGCTTGTAATTGCTCACAAAGTTGAGCAATGCAATCCTCTTGAGATTGGACCAATTCAGAAAGCTGTTCAATCGTATTTCTACTAGCATAAGCCTGATGAAAAAGGTCCCGCACTTGACCTTCCAACACGTTCCTTTCCATGTGAGGTAAGCAAACATGGAGTAACCTGAGCTGAAACTGTTGTTCTAGGGTTAATGGGTTATTGGGTTCGAACATAAAGCTAACCAAGACCCTCAACATATAGGGTGACTTCAGCAATGATTGCATCCCCTTCCTCTGGGTCTTGCACCCAGTCGCCATGAACAACACCTTTGACCACCCATGGGTAACTGTCATAGGCGATGTGAGTATTCACTTGCGGGCATACAGGCCACTTACGGTAACCAATCTCGTTATCGGTCCGGTTATCGACGAGTGTGAGCAAAATCATAGAAATAGTCCTAAATCTGATAAAACGATAAACAAAAAAGAAGCAGCTCTATCCTGCTCTGCACTCGGCTAACTCCGCGAACGCTAATGACTTCTCCAGAGGTGCGGGGCGATCAAAATAGAAATCTAGGCCCTGGGGCGGTTTAGATGAGCGAATCGAACGAGTCACCGTTGCAACAGAGATGAAATTAAACTTAGCCGCTTCTGTTGCAGTGGAGTAGCGAAATATAACCCGGTCGTCAATGCTAGACCGTTTCAACACAGGAGAAAGGCCCGCAGCGTGAACAGGGTTAACCGTGTTAATTACGTCTCTCAAAAAGTTGTTCAATTCCTCACGAGAATCGAACCGGCTTTGAAAGAGCCAGCGCAGGCCCGAGATATGCGCATCTCTGACCAAGTGGTAACGATTCTCTATGGTAGTGGCCATGTTATCCGGAGGAGTGGATAGGAAATTAACTACCTTGTCTGCAGTGGAGTAAACCCTGTGAGCTTTGCCCACTTCCTCGACTTCAACTTCTAGAGCAGGATGACAACGATACCTCCACCCTGCTACTCGATAACGGGGGATGCCCAACCGGTCTGAAAGCTCCTGAAGAGTGAGGGGATGGTCTGGACCAACCAATGACTCACGGTACTGATGAAAAGCGGAAAGGATCTCCTTGTCCCCGTTAAACAACCAATCCACCGTCTCATCCGAAACTCCATCAAGAGCATGGAAACGATGAGGTAGCTGATAAGAACGAGAATCCCGGATTTCATGAGGACAAATGAATTCCTGAACCCAAGCTTTGCGAGTGATAACTTTTTGCCGAATCCGAGTGACCTTAAGACGCGGATTATATGCACCCTCGTAGTACCAACCTTTAACAACGGCACGAGTGAGACTCAACTCACGAGCCAACTGGGCAATGGTGAAGTAATCCCCTCGTTCAGCTTGAGCCAACTTACGGTTATAGGCCCGTTTACGAATAGCAGAATGGGAACGCTCTGGCCAGGTCGGGTCCTGGTTGGTGATGTAACGCTCGATCGCGAGCGTTACTGGGTAACGGGTGAAATAGTACTCAAGGGCCTGATCTTCAGCTTCAGACCAGCGCTTAGTACCTCTGGTATTAGCCATAGGGGGGTAAGAGTGGAAGTGGTTGATAAGAAATGAAATAAAGCCGTGAAGATGCGAAAGTTCTAGGCGTTTCTGAGCAAATGCTTGGTGAGATTATCCTTAACCATCATTTGTCGAAAAACCTCTATCACATAGTCCTGAGCTTGTTCTTTAGACAGGCCACGAACCTGGTCTTTGAGAACCTGGAGTTGGAACTGCTGCTCCAGTGTTAATTGACCCGGCATATCCACACTCATGGAAGAGTCCTCTTAAATGTAAGTTTTTCTGATAGCTTAGCTTACACAGAGAATGAGAAGAGTGTCAAGGTCTGGTTGAGGGCCTGAGCATGTGAGGGGATATAGGGAGAGGTGGGGGGAATTTGAATTGTGAAGACGAGCGGTTTTGAATGTGCCAATTTTTGATTTTTGGGAAAATCCATGATCCTTTTGAGGCATTTTGAAAAA
>CAKZKU010000269.1 GCA_937124545.1 uncultured Microbacteriaceae bacterium
GCGGCAGTGCCAGGGGCCCGGGTTTTGAATGGCTCCTTTGCCTCCGAAGGTTTCTGCGACGGGAATCCCGGTCGCAGAGGCAAGCGCCTCAAGCTCTGGGGTTGCTTGGGAGTAGTGAACACCGCCGCCAGCGATGATCATGGGTTTCTTTGCCGCGGCAATCATTGCAGCGACGGAAGCGACCTCGTCGGCATCGGGTGCGGGACGGCGAATCACCCAGTCGTTTTCGGCGAAGAACTCGACCGGGTAGTCAAACGCGTGGGACTGGACGTCTTGGGGTAGGGAGAGGACCACAGCTCCGGTCTCGGTCGGGTTGGCGAGAATCCGGAAAGCCTGCGGCAGCGCGGTCAGGATTTGCTCGGGCCGGCTGATCCGGTCAAAGAAGCGGGAGATGGGTCGAAAGGCGTCGTTCACCGACACTTCGGGTTCCCCCGGGCGCTCGAGTTGCTGCAGGACGGGGCCTTGCGCTCGGGTGGCATAGGTGTCACCGGGCAACAGTAGGACCGGCAAGCGATTTACGGTGGCGAGAGCTGCGGGGGTGACCATATTCATTGCGCCTGGCCCAATGGATGCGGTGACGGCCAACGTCTGGCGACGGTGGGTGGCTTTGGCGAAACCAATGGCAGCGTGCGCGAGGCCCTGTTCGTTTCGGCCTTGAACAAACGGCAGGTCATCGCTGTACTGGTCAAGGGCTTGCCCGAGGCCGGCGACGTTGCCGTGGCCGAAGATACCCAGAGCGGCGGGAACCATACGTACCCGGTGACCATCAGCCACCGAATATTGGGCACTGATGTATTTCACGATGGCTTGCGCCACTGTCAGACGCACTGTTTTGCCGGATTGACCCTTCATGGTGTTCCTCCTTTGTTGTCTCGCGTTAGACGCGAGAGTGCATGATGACCGTTTTCCAATTCGTCATTTCGTTCACGGTGGTGCGCACACCCTCTTTACCAATCCCGCTCGATTTGATCCCGCCATAGGGCATCAAATCGGCCCGCCACAGGGGCGTCCAGTTGATGTGGACCACACCGGCGTCGATTTCGCGGATGGCCTGAGTGGACTCGTCGTGATCGTGGGTGAAGACCCCGGCTCCTAGGCCGTAGGGGGAGTTGTTCGCGAGCTCCAGTGCATGCTGGTAATCCTTCGCGGTGGTGATGGAGACCGCAGGGCCAAACAGTTCCGTTTGGGCAAAGGAGTGGTCCGCAGAGACGTTGCTGATGATGGCTGGTGCCACCATGGTGCGATCTCTCTGCCCACCGGTCACGAGGTTGGCGCCGTCAGCGACAACGCCCTCGATGGCCTTTTCCACGCGAATGGCTTCGGCTTCGGTGATGAGTGTTCCCACCATCGTGTCGTCATCAAGAGGGTTGCCGACCGTGATGGCCTCGACCTTCTCCTTGAGCAGAGCAACAAAGTCGTCTTCGATGGCGCGCTCGACAATGATGCGCTGCGCGGCAATGCAGACCTGACCGGCGTTGACATAACCACCCAGGGATATCGAGTGGGCTGCTTGTTCAAGATCGGCGTTTTTGCTCACAATGACCGGTGAGGACGCACCGAGTTCCAGAGAAAGTTTTTTGATGCCGGCAATTTGTGTAATCCGCTCGCCCACTGCGGTGGATCCCGTGAAGGACACTTTGTTCACTCGAGCGTCTGAGACTAGAGCGGTTCCCAGCGTGCTTCCTGGCCCATTGACCAATCCCAGAACCCCGGGGGGTAAGCCGGCGTCGAGGAAGCACTGGACCAGAGCGATCGCCGTCAGGGGGGCGGAGAGCGCAGGCTTGAGCACCACAGCGTTTCCTGCCGCGAGAGCCGGGGCTACTTTGTGAAGGACCAGGAGGCTTGGGTAGTTAAAGGGGGTAATAGCGACCACCACCCCGACCGGTTCGGGAACTGTGAACCCCAGCTTGTCGAAGCCCGTTCCGAGGTTGGCATCCAGCGGCAACGATTCTCCATAGCGTTGTGAACCCTCGAAGGCGGAGAGTCGAATGATCTCCCCGGCCCGCGAGGCTTCGCCGCGGGCTTCACGGATGCTCTTGCCCATTTCGCTGCTGATGGTCTGGGCGAGCTCTTCGCTCCGAGTGTCCGCGATGCGGGCTGCTTCCAACAAGATGGCGCTGCGCTGGTGGGCGGGTGTTCGTCGCCACACCTGGGCGCCCTTTACCGCCGAGGCGAGTGCGGAATCCACATCGGCAAGCTCGCTGATAACGACCTCACCGAGCGTTTCGCCGGAGAAGGGGGAGCGGACAGCGTGGAGGGTGGCCCCTGCAGGATGGGTCCAGGTTCCTTCGAGAAGCAGACCGGGTGTGACCATCGTGTTCTCCTCAGCAATCACGCAACGACTTTGTTATGACAAAGACTACGCACAAAAAGTCTGGTGGGAAAGCGGGTGCACAAACAATTTGTGCACTTTGTAAACCCGTTGCGAACAAAGTAAACCGCCCTACTTCCCAGCCTTGGTGGGCTTTTCCGGCCGGTGCAACGACAATCGCGATTTGTCACTTTTGTGTAACAACTGTGATGATGTGGGAGTCCTTGTGCTGACAAAGTCTGTAGCATCAGGGATATACCGAACTTCGGTATGAAGGAAAAATCAGTAACTCAAAGATGAGAGGCATATTTTGAAACTCACAAAAATCGCCGCCCTCGCCGGAATCGCCGCTCTTACGCTCGCAGGTTGCGCAGCGGGAGCAGATGACTCCGCTGATTCGGCTTCGTCCGCTGCAACTAGCGACATCAAGATCTGTGTGTACACGCACGGTGACGGTGGAACCTTCTGGTCTGTTGCTCAGGCTGGTGCAGAACAAGCTGGTGCAGACCTCGGTGTAACCGTGGACTACCAGGGTTCGACCAACGACTCTGCCCGTCAGGCAGCCATCATTGAGGGTGCGATCTCCGCATCCTGCGACGGTGTTGCCGCATCTGCTCCGGACCCCGGTGCAATCCAGCAGGCCATGCTGGGTCTTGCTGACGCTGGTATCCCCACCGTCACGATGAACTCCGGTTCTGATGTCTTCAAAGACCTCGGTGCCTTCACCCACGTGGGTCAGGATGAAATCGTGGCCGGTCGCGAAGCGGGACTCCGTTTCAACGACATGGGTGCAACCAACATCCTCTGCCCCATCCAGGAAGCTGCCAACGTTGGTCTGACCGACCGTTGTGCTGGTGCACGCGAGACCTCCACGGGAACCGTCACCGACTTCAACCTTGATGGTGGTCTGCAGGACCTGACCGCAGCTTCGGCAAAGGTCAAGGCCGCTCTGGAAGCTGACCCCAGCATCGACGCAGTGTTCGCTCTGAACGCTGACATCGCTGCCAAGGCAGTTCTCCCCGCAGTGCAGGACCTCGGTCGCGACATCCAGATCGGTACCGTTGACATGTCTGAGGACGCACTCAACGCGATCGCTGATGGCGACATCGCCTTCGCTATCGACCAGCAGCAGTACGCACAGGGCTACATGTCCGTCGTGCTTCTGTACTTGAACGTCACCAACGCGCACTCGCTCGGTGGCGGTCTGCCAATGTACACCGGCCCCGGATTCGTTGATTCAAGCAACGTTGAAGAGGTCATCGGATTGGTGGCAGCGGGTACCCGCTAAGTATCAGTCCTAAACGCGAAGGGGGTTGGCTAAGGTGTGGCCTTAGGCAACCCCCTTTTGCGTAAGTTTTTCCCCTAATCGCGAATAACGAGAAAAAGAGACAATGGCGACTCAAATAAAAGACGAGAGGGTGGCGCAGACTTCACTGGCCACCAAACTGCTTCAGCGCCCGGAGCTCGGTGCTCTTATCGGTGCGGCAGTGATTTATATGCTCTTCTGGAGCTTCGATACGACCGGCAACTTTGCCGCGGTGGGTGGTACCGCGGGGTGGACCGATATTGCTGCCCCCATCGGCATCATCGCCGTCTTCGTGGCACTTCTGATGATCGGTGGCGAGTTTGACCTTTCCACCGGTGTCATGGTCGGCACTTCAGGTCTTCTGGCCGGAATCCTGACCACCGAATACAACCTCAACGTGTGGCTAGCGATTGCCATCGTTTTTGCCTTCGCCCTGGGGGTCGGGTTCATCAACGGTTTTGTCGTGGTGAAGACGGGGCTGCCCTCGTTCATCGTGACACTCGCGACCTTCTTTGTGTTGCGTGGCGCAAACCTTGCGGTGACGAAAGAACTCACCGGCACGGTGCGGGTCGCGAACGTGGAAGATAGCGCCGGGTTCGAAGGCGCTTTCAACATTTTTGCTTCACGCCTGGAGGTCGGGACTTCGAACTTCCAGATTTCCATCCTGTGGTGGATCGTTGCCACCATCTTTGCCACCTGGTTGCTCACGCGCACCCAGTTTGGTAACTGGATTTTTGCCTCCGGTGGCGACAAAGTCGCTGCCCGTAACGCGGGAGTGCCGGTAACGAGAACCAAGATCACCTTGTTCATGATGTCCTCGCTGGCTGCAGCTTTCGTGGGAATCATGTTCGTTCTTCGCCTGCAGGGCATGCAGGCAGGACAGGGTGTGGGAATGGAGTTCTTCTACATCATTGCCGCAGCCGTCGGCGGAACACTGCTGATGGGTGGTGCGGGATCGGCCATTGGCGCATCGATTGGTGCGGCCATCATGGGAATCGCCGACATCGGTATTCCTTATGCCCTGTGGGATCAAGACTGGCGCTGGACCTTCATCGGTGTGATTTTGCTCGCAGCGGTGCTGACCAACACCTTTATCGGCAATCGAGCGAAAGGGGCTAAACGATGACGGACATGGCTTTGGAGCTGAAAAGCGTCGGCAAGTCCTTCGGCAGTGTGATCGCTCTTGCCGATGTTTCGGTGAAGGTGCGCAAAGCGCACGTCACCTGCATCCTCGGCGACAACGGTGCGGGAAAATCCACGTTGATCAAAACCCTCTCCGGTGTTCACAAGCCTTCCAGCGGTGTGTACGAGGTGGAGGGTGAGCCGATGAGCTTTGACTCTCCTCGTGATGCACTCGCCAAAGGTATTGCGACCGTGTACCAGGACTTGGCGACCATCCCCCTGATGTCGGTGTGGAGGAACTTCTTCCTCGGCAACGAGATCACCAAAGGCTGGGGCCCCCTGCGTCGCCTGGACGTGAAGAAGATGAAGGACATCTCGAAAGAGCAATTGCTCGAGATGGGAATTGATCTTCGAGACACCGGACAGCAGATTGGCACGCTCTCCGGTGGAGAGCGTCAAGCCGTTGCTATCGCTCGAGCGATCTATTTCGGTGCCAAGGTTCTGATTCTTGACGAGCCCACCTCAGCGTTGGGTGTGCGTCAGTCAGGAATCGTGCTGAAGTATGTTCTTGCTGCGAAAGACCGTGGTGTGTCTGTGGTGTTCATCACCCACAACCCGCACCACGCCTATCTTGTGGGGGACTTCTTCTACCTGTTGAACCGAGGCAAGCTCGCCAACGAGTTCGAGCGGGAGAAAGTTGAACTCGACGAGCTCACCAAGGCAATGGCCGGTGGGGCAGAGCTCGATGCCCTCACCCGCGAAATTCAAACGGTCCGCGAGGGCCAGTAACCTCTCCTGTTACTCCCCTTCAATGGAGGGGAGTAACAGGGTGTAGGTCTCCGTCTTCTTCTTCCCGGAAGGCCTCCACGAGGTCTCGGACGCTCACAGCGCCCACCCCCAGCACCTCTTTGACCCGCGTGTTATCCAACGAGGTGTCCACGGGCACCGGTTCGGAGAACCGCTGCGAGGCATCGGGCGGACCCGTCTCGATCAGTGCGGGGTCAAACCCGTAGACATCGCAGACCAGCAGGGCTAAATCTTTCCGGTGGATGGCGTCATCGGCTACCGCGTGGAAACAGCCGGTGGCTTTGCGCTCGATGACCCGGTTGATGGTGGCGGCAATTTCAGAGGCGAGAGATGGCGTGGCGATCAGGTTGACCCCCTCGCCCTCGAAGACGGTGTACGGCTGGCCCGCGCGCAGAGAATCGACGATGCTGGCAACAAAGTAGCCAAAGCCGACATCTTGAGAGCGCGGCATACTCGCCTGGAGCTGGTGGCGGCCCATCACGCCGCCAATGCGCACGATTGCCCCGGTTTCCGGGGCGAGGTCGCGAATGACCTGTTCGCCCAGTGCCTTCAGATACCCATAGGTGTTGACGGGTCTGCCGATACTGGTTTCTGGGGCCCTGGGTGTGGTTCCCTCCATCACCCAGTCCGTAGAAATGTAGATGGGTTGCGCCCCTACTGCCTCCGCTGACCGGGTTACCGCGGAGGTAAGGCCCGGGTACGCACGGTAGGCGGCCTGGGAATCCAGGTTTTGAAAGTCGTTCGCGATAGCAGCGTGAATAACAGCATCACAGCCTGCGAGGACGGGGGTCAGCGCATCGGGGTCGTTGGTGTCCACCACCTCGTAGGCCCACGGGAGCGGGGTGCGAGGTTCCGCACGAGTGAGTCCGAGCACCTCGTGCCCCGCGTTTGCGAGAACCGCCGCCATCTGGCTGCCGAGAAACCCGGTGGCTCCCGTCAGCGCGACTTTAGCCATGGATCAGGTTTGGGGGAAGCCCAGGTTTAGGCCACCGTGGCTGGGGTCTGACCAGCGCGAGGTGACAACTTTCTGGCGGGTGAAGAACCGGAAGCCTTCTTCACCGTGGGCGCGAGAGTCGCCAAAGAGCGAGTGCTTCCACCCGCCGAAGGAGAAGTACGCCATGGGGACGGGGATAGGCACGTTCACACCGACCATTCCGACCTGAATGTCGGTGACGAACTGGCGCGCTGCGCCACCATCATTAGTGAAGATGGCCGTGCCGTTGCCGAACGCACCGCTGTTGATCAGGGCGATCGCCTCGTCATAGGTCTTGACGCGAACCACGGAAAGAACCGGCCCGAAGATTTCCTCCTGGTAGACCTTGGAGGTTGTGGGGACATTGTCGATCAGCGTGGGTCCGAGCCAGAAGCCATTCTCATCGCCATCGGGGGTGACACCGCGACCATCCTGAACGATGGTGGCGCCATCCTGGGTGGCGATATCGAGGTAGGAAGCCACCTTGTCGCGGTGAACCTGCGTGACCAGGGGGCCCATGTCGCACGACCGGGTTCCATCACCGACCACAATCTTCGACATCTTCTCGGAGATGGCGTTTACTAAGTCGTCGCCAATCGGGTCGACAGCAACCACGACGGAGATGGCCATGCACCGCTCGCCAGCGGAGCCAAAGCCCGCATTGACCGCCGAGTCAGCCGCAAGATCGAGGTTGGCATCGGGCAGAACCAGCATGTGGTTTTTCGCGCCACCGAGGGCTTGAACGCGCTTGCCGTTGGCAGCACCCTTTTCATATACATACTGTGCGATGGGGGTGGAGCCAACAAACGACAGGGATTCGACGTCGGGGTGCTCAAGAAGCCCATCGACGGAGACTTTGTCTCCGTGGACGACGTTGAAGACACCGTCGGGAAGGCCTGCCTCTTTCCAGAGGTTTGCCACCCACATCGATGCGCTCGGGTCTTTTTCACTGGGCTTCAGGATGACGGTGTTTCCCGCCGCGATAGCGACCGGGAAGAACCACATCGGAACCATGGCGGGGAAGTTGAAGGGGCTGACGATGCTGACAACACCGAGCGGTTGCAGAAGCGAATACACATCGACGTTGGTGGACGCGTTCAGCGAGTATTCGCCCTTCAGCATGTGGGGGAGTCCGCAGGCGAACTCGACCACTTCTTGTCCACGCGTGATTTCACCCAGCGCATCCGAGAGTACTTTTCCGTGCTCGGAGGTAATGATCTCTGCTAGCTCGTGCTTACGGGCCTGGAGCAGCTCCCGGAACGCGAACAAAATCGCCACCCGCTTGGTCATCGACATGGTCGACCAGCTTTCGAAGGCCTTCTTGGCCACGGCTACTGCGGAATCCAGGTCGCCGGTGCTGGCGAGCCGAACCTGCTTGGTGGCCACCCCCAAGGCGGGATTGAAGACATCGGCAAGACGGTCAGAGGTGCCCTCAAATTCTGCTCCACCGACCCAGTGGTTGATTATTGGCAGGTTCATGTCGCTCCTATCGGTTGTGGCGAACTTTTACGGTGTGTGCACGATGGCCGCAACCCGGGCCACGTTTTCTTCGACGGTGCCTGAGCTGGGGTAGAGCAAACTACGACCCACGACTAGTCCGCGAACACCAGGAATCGTGAGTGCTGTGGTCCAGTCTTGGTAGAGGGATTCCATGTCACCAATGCGGTCTCCACCCAGAATCAGGGTGGGCAGCGTGGTGGATTTCATCACCTCTTCCATCTCTTTGATGTAGGGGATTTTCAACCAGCTGTAGGCGCTGGAGCCACCGAGCCCGGCGACGATGGCAATCGAGTTGATGACCGCCTCCAGCGACAGATTGTTTTCAATGCGGCCTTCGATGCGTTCGCTAATGAACGGTTCGATCATGATCGGCAGCTTCGCTGCCACCGCATCGTCAACCGCTTCGGCCGTGGCCTGGAGGGTGTTGGCGGTGCCTTCATCCTGGAAGTTGATACGGGTGAGGGTTTTCGCGAAGTCAAGCCCGGCCTTCACCATCGAATCGATTGAGTAGGACCCAAAACGATCATCCATTTCGAAGACTGCTCCACGAAGGCCACCGCGGTTCATGGAGCCCACCACAATTTTGTTCTCTAGGAGGCCCAACAGCGCCAGGTCATCGATGATGTCGGGAGTAGCGAGCACTCCATCGACCGCGGGGTTGCGCAGCGCTACGGCAAGGCGCTCCAAAAGATCCTCACGGTCGGCCATCGCCAGCGCGGACTTCCCGATACCCAGTGCTGCCCGGGCGGGGTGATCTGCTGCGACCAGCAAGAGCCGGCCGTCAGCGCCCAGCAGTTCACGGCGCGAGCGCTGGGCAAGAGCCTGTGCCACGGCTTCGGGGTTGCCAGCGCGCGTAGCGCGGAGTGTCTCAAAGTCGAGATTAGACATGGTGGGCCTCCAGGGCTTCGAGTACTTCATCTTCAAAAGGCATGGCGGTCGAGCATTCGAGTCGACCCGCAACAATGGCACCGGCAGTGTTTGCAAAAGCGAGGGTTTTCTGGAGGTCCCAGCCCGCGAGCAGTCCGTGACAGAACGCGCCGCCAAAAGCATCCCCGGCGCCGAGCCCGTTCACCACATCAATCTGGAGCGGTGCCACCTCCACTCGCTCGGACGCGGTTTTTGCCAGAACACCCTTGGGCCCCTGTTTCACGACAGCGATTTCCATGCCGCGCTCCAGCAGTGCATCGGCTGCGCGATCCGGGTCGGTTTCTCCGACGGCAACCTCGCACTCTTCTTTATTTCCAATGGCGATAGTGCAGCCCTCTAAGGCAGCCTGCACACTCGCCGTGGCTTCCTCTGGTGAAGGCCACAACTCTGCGCGGTAATCGAGGTCCATGATCGTGTGGGCAGCGCGCTGGCGAAGGGAGAGAGCATGAAGGTGCGCGCTCTTGCTCGGCTCCTTGGTCAGGCCGGTTGCGGTAATCCAGAAGATTTTCGCGTTGGCGATCGCTGTGGCGTCTAGTTCCTCAGCGTCAATCATCAGATCGGGGGCAATCGGGTCGCGGTAAAAGTAGAGCGGGAAATTATCGGGGGGAAAAATTTCGCACAGCACAATCGGGGTTTTCATTCCCTCTATGGCGGTCGCGTACTCGGCACTGACATTCAAGCGCTCGAGCTCTTGACGAATAAACACACCCAACGGGTCACTCCCGGTGCGGGTGATCACCGCGCTGGAGCGCCCGTGCCTGGCAGCGGCGACGGCGACGTTGGTGGGGCTTCCGCCGAGGAACTTCCCGAAGCTGGTGACTTCTTCCAGTCCAATGCCTTGCTGAAGTGGGTACAGGTCGACCCCGGTGCGACCCATGGTCAACACATCGAGTCCGGGAGAGACAGCGTTCATAGGGAAAAGTCTGCTTTCGTGATGGCTAAAGCATACTTTGTGTTAACAAATTATTCCACTCGGGCCTAGAGCGTGACGGTCTGCCCTGTCACCGCAGACTCTGCGGCCGCGTTCGCCAGCACCAGGGCCATGCGACCGTCTTCAAAGGTTGGAGTTCGTGAGGCTTCCCCGCGCACTGCCTTCAAAAACTCCTCCAGCTCCAGGCGGTAGGAATCGAGATACCGCTCGAGGAAGAAGTTTTGGTAGGCAGGGCGCGCTTCCACCTCGCGCTGGCCATAGTGGCGGACGTTCAGGTCCGTGAGGTTTTCCACCCGCAACATGCCCTCGCTGCCAAACGCCTCCAGGCGCTGGTCAAAGCCGTAGGCCGCGTGACGAGAGTTGCTGATCAACACCAGTTCGTCCTTCGATCCGCGCAAGGTGATCGCGGTTGAGTCAAAATCACCGAGTTCCTTAATGTCCTGCGAGAACTGGTTGAAACCCTGCGCCGATACCGAGACGATCTCGGGGATGAAGAACCGCGCCATGTCGAAGTCGTGGATGGCCATATCGCGGAATATTCCGCCAGAAACGGCTAGGTAGTCGTTTGGAGCAGGTGCTGGGTCTCGACTGGTCAGCAACAGTTGTTCCAGTTGGCCAATCTCGCCGGCTTGGGTGCGCTCGTGGACGGAGGCAAAGTGTGGGTCAAAGCGCCGGTTGAAGCCCAGCCCAATCGGAACACTGCTGGCGTTGGCTTTTTCCCGCAGCCGATCCACGCGCTCGATGTCCAGGTCAATGGGCTTCTCGCAGAGAGCCGGGATTCCCGCGTCAATCGCCTGGTCGATCAGGTCAATGTGTGTGGAAGTGGGGGACGCGATAATCACCAGGTCAATGTCACCCGAGCTGAAAAGGCTTTCGGGGTTGTCGGTGGCTTCGCCACCAAACTGTCCGGCGACGCGCTGGGCGGATTCCAGAAAGACGTCAGCCACCCGATGAAGGACAGTGTCGGGGTGAGCGTGCACGCTTCGCGCGTGAACATCGCCGATGCGGCCCGTGCCGATAAGTCCTACCCGAAGCTGCTGGGACATGTCGCCTCCTGTGCGTGTTTGTTCTGACAAATACTACGCGGGTACACGCGCCACCCGGTGGTCGTGGTTGTCACTCACCGGCAGAGCCGGGGGCAAAAACTTCTAATCCTAGGTTCGCCGCGGCTTCGGCCATTCTGCGGTCATATGTCACGACATCCAGGCCTACCCTGAGCGCTGCCGCCAAGTGAAGAGCATCGAGGGTTCGAAGCTCCACCGGGTGCAG
>CAKZKU010000270.1 GCA_937124545.1 uncultured Microbacteriaceae bacterium
GATCTAAACAGCAAAGACCGGAACAGCGCGTTTTATGTCACCTCAGACAGGTTCGAGTTCTACGGTGCCGCTGATACCTATTTCGACATGCAAGCCGATGTATACGATGGCACTTCAAAATATATGAACGCCTTTCTATTGAATGGGGCTGGCGATTGTGTTATTGACCGAGCTGAAGTTCGTGAGTCGCATAATGGGGTGATGCTGTACAACTCAAGCGGCTATGCGTCTGGCAACAGAGTGCATCGGATTCGCATGACAAACGCGGGAACCGATGCCAACTTCAAAAATGCAGCGATCGATTTGTATGGGCAAGAGAATTGCACGTTTTCAGACCTGTACGCAGACAACTACGAAGAGGTGGCGGATTTCAACGGAGACTGCCGAAACATCCACGGCACGGGCATTGTCGGGGTCAATGTCACTCAATACGTCGTTGAGATCCAAAACAGCGTCAATGTCGAAATCACAAACTTTTCGGGGTTGTTCACCGACACAAACGGCGGATTGCTGCAAGTGTCGAACTACTCAGGTCCAACGCTTGTTAATGAAAACATCCATTGCACTAACGGCAGTGTTAAGTACGCCGGCATCCAGCATCAAACGCCCTCTGTTTGGATCGAGGACTGCAACAACGGACACTTCGAAGTTTCGGCTCGCATGTCGCATGCGTCTAGCAACGGTGAGTTCCTGATTATCGGCCAAACGTCGAACGACGTGTCGACGGTCGAAAACGTCACGATTGATCTTAACTATTGGCAGACTCACAACACGCAAGTCAAGTCAGTGTGCGGCTGGCGAAGCGGAAACGGGACGTTGCGTTTGAACTTTCGCGGTACACCGACTGCCAACTTCGGCATTGTCGACCTCAAAACCGCGAACGTCGGGCGAGTCAATGTTGACCTGACGGGCATCAGTGTTGATTCCTCCGGCAACGAAAATCAGGTGGCTAGCTCAATCGGTGTCGATGTCGATTCAACGGCAACAAATGCGGTTGGGTTAATCAATGTCAACATGGATGTGGCGACCGAGATCAACAACGCGGCATCGGCCAGCAACGAATTATGGACTTACTCGGAGACAGCGGTCTAGTGATTTTCATTCTGCTATCGCTAGTTTGCCAGATCAGCATCGTCGACCAGGGGGCGATTCCTGGAGATGGCGTGGATGATGCGCCTGCGATTAAGCAATCGATCAAGCTGGCTCTTGCATCGAAACAATCTGTCTACATTCCCGAGGGAGTTTTCGAATCGTCCTCGCTTGCATTTTGGCAACCAGAAAACACGACGCTCGTCATCCGTGGCGAGTCGCGGCACTCGGTCATCCGACGCCATGCAAACAAGAGCTGGACACATCGTTGCAGAATAAAAGACGGGTGCGTACTGCGATTTGAAAACTTGCAGCTAGACGGCAATCGCCGAAACCTGCCTGCAACGCCGGGTGACGACCAACACCATGAGATTAGAGTTGACGGAACCGGCGAGCCTGCTCTTGTTGAGTTTGAAGACATCTGGTTGCGGGACATGCAGGCCGATGGTATCCAGTTCGTTCACAACGGATTGCAGGTAGCGCGGCTGACTCGAGTGAGCTTTATTGGTGGCAGCACTGGCAGGCGAAACATCCAGTTTTCCTACCATCCCAAAAATGCAATTGTTAGTGATTGCGTGCTTGATGATCTGTCAACGGAACCGGCGGGAGGAACGCAGAATCGCGTTAATCTACTTGTATCCAATTGCATCATCGAAGGTCAAGCAAATTTGCAAGAGTGCGGAGATTTGCGAGTCGCAAACACGCGAATCGGGCATCTGTCGCAGCTAACTTGCGATTCCGGTTCAATGACAGGTTGCGACATCGAGAGCGTTCGCAGATTTGCCGTTGGGCCGAGCAATATCACGGTTCGTGATTCCCGCTGGCAATTGACGGACACGATGAAAGTCTGGTCGCGATTCCCGCGAATGAAGCAAAGCATTCTGTTCGACAATGTGCAATTCAGAGCACCGGATAAGCTGCCAGTTTTTTTTGAAGCGATTGGCGACGCTAAGGCCGACGCGAAAATTGAGTTCAGAAACTGCGACATTCCGCCGGGGAGCTGGCGAATCGGAAACGGGTACGATGTCAAAATCCTAGGGCCAGTGGAAGTTGAAGAATGACAGAGCTAGTCGATACAAGGTTGGATTGACGTGACTGCCTACACATCAACT
>CAKZKU010000271.1 GCA_937124545.1 uncultured Microbacteriaceae bacterium
GACGCTGTGAACGTGTTCCAGCTCACCCAGGCTCGCGCCTTCTTTGGCCTCCGGTGCGCACCCGACCAGCAACCCTGCGCTCAATGCGACGACCGCAAATGACCTAAGCACCATGGAGAACCCTCATCAGCTCGGTCATCTCGTCAATCTCAGCGTTTTGCGTGGAAGAAATCTCCTGAGCTAAAGCGATTGCCCCTGAGTTCGTCGAATTGTCGATCATCTGAACGATCGCGCGAGCAGTAATGCCAAGCACGAGCTCGGAGGGAAAAGGAAGGCGTCTTTTATATCCGCGAGTCATATCGCTTAGCCAACACCCTGAAGCCTGACAGCTGCTGGGAATGGGCGTCTGAGAGAGGGCTCTCCCGCGTGGGCTGGTCTCCGGTTCGGGACCTCTGCCAACAGCCACGAGATAGCTGAGAAGGCTGGTCTGTGACACACGTGTTGTGCGATCTGCGTGCAACAGGAAACGACACTGTTTGATCTGAAACTGCACACAACCGCATAAAACCGGGCATTCCGTCACGGAGCGCCTGACTGCCTGTTGGTGTGCGCCAACCCCGCTGTACACTGGTAAATCCGGGGTTTTTGCCCCGAGCCCTCGTAGCTCAGCGGATAGAGCAGAAGACTTTCCGACTACAGGCCCCGCCCCCACATCGCACTACCTAAAGGGTAGTATGGGAGAAGTGCTGGGTCGTGCGATGGGTGTGCGATGAAAACGTTCTAAATATCAGCGGTAAAAATCTCTTGAATGAGCTTTCCGAGGATTGCCTTCCTCTGGGCGTTAGAAGCGCTCGAAAGGTCTTGAAGGTGAACGATTCTTGAGGTGAACACAAAACCCGATAAGAGGGAGGTGAGCATCACCGCTCGCAGTTCAGCGTTGTCGAGCTCGAGAGCCTGAACGACTTTCAGCATGGCTTCTTTCACGTAAAGTTCCCGAATCATCTCAGCCGCTTCTGGCTCAGTGGCTGCAGCCCGGATCATTCCCACGAGCTGGGCGTCCTCTCCGCTTCTTTGCGCTTGAAAAATGGCCTCGGCAAGTGCTCTCCCTCTCAACGGCTTTGGTGTGAGCTTGAGCACGGACACAGCACGTTGAACCGTCATCGGGACACCCATGGTTTCTACAAACAATTTCTGTTTATTGCCGAAATAGTGCATGACCAGTTTCGGGTCGACACCCGCAGCTGTGGCGACGGAGCGGATAGTCGTTTTCTCGTATCCAAGGTCACGGAACTGCTCGGTAGCTGCTTTCATGATGGCTCCACGCGTATCGACCGATTTGCTCGACGGGCGACCGGGCTGTCTTTTTACGGGCATGGCTCAATTATTCCACAAATGTTGAAATATTGAGGAGAAGGTGATACAACTAATTCTACGTTCGTAGAATTAGGAGAAGAGCATGGATTCAGAAGTCATCGTCGTGGGCGCCGGACCCTCCGGTCTCGCTCTAGCCAACGTCCTTATCCGGCAAGGTGTCGATGTCGCGGTATTCGATTCGAAGCCGGGACCCACCCGAGAATCACGGGCTATGGGAGTGCATGCACGCACACTCGAGTTTTACCAGCAGCTCGGCCTTGCCGACGAAGTAGTCGGGCGCGGAATTCCCGCCAGAGAGGTCGAAGTCTTCATCGACGGAAAACAGAAAGTCGAGTTTTCCATGTCGGCGCTGGGAGAGGGCATTTCGGCTTTCCCCTACATGCTGACATTCCCCCAAGATGAGCACGAACGCGTCTTGTTGAAAGCATTCGAAGATCAGGGCGGAAAGGTCCACTGGAATTCCCCTCTAGTGCGGTTCTCGCAGACCTCAGAAGAAGTGACTGCAACTTTTGCAGGGGATTCTTCGGATCGCACTTTTTCTGGCAAGTATCTAGTTGGATGCGACGGAGCGAATTCGGTCGTGCGTCGAGAACTCGGCATTGGTTTCGGCGGAGGTACGAGCGACGG
>CAKZKU010000272.1 GCA_937124545.1 uncultured Microbacteriaceae bacterium
CGCGGCGACCTGTCGCTCGCGAGCCCGCTCCAAAGAATTCTCTTGGCGCGCCACATCTTCCTCGCGCGACACCACTTGGGCTACAGCCCGATCGCGGGCCGACTCCAGAGCGCGGGCTGTGGAATCCCAGGCTGCCGCCGCTTCGCTGCGGTCTTTGACCTCGGCATCGTGGGCTGCCAAGGCAGCCCGGTGGGTGGCCAGACGAGCGGAAATGTTCCCCACCGTCGATTCGTGGGCTGCCACGGCAGCTTCTGCTCGAGCAAGTTCTTCGGCCAGGCCCTCCAGCATGGACTCGGTGATAGTGCTGGTGACACCGCCGGGGGCTTCGTCTTCGAACCCGGCGGCGCGCTCTGTGGCTAGGGACTGAAGTGATGCCAGGGATTCGAGTACGCGCTTGAGGTCATAATCCACGCTGCGCGCTCTATCAAGCTCTTCGCCCCCGGCGCTGGCTTCCAGCTCGGCAATCCGCCGGCGGAGGGAGTCTGCCTGATCACTCAGTGCCGCACGCTCCGCGGCGCGCTCCTGTTCGTTGAGGTGGAAAGTGTCAATGGCCGTGCCGAGTGCCTGAAGGTCATCGGCGAGCACCCGGGCTTTCGCATCGCGAACAATGGCTTGGATACTTTGGGCCTGCCGGGCGATGTCTGCCTGGCGACCCAGCGGGGTGAGTTGGCGGCGCACCTCACCGGCGAGATCATTCAGCCGGGTGAGGTTCGCCTGCATCGATTCAAGCTTGCGTTGGGTTTTCTCTTTACGCCGGCGATGTTTCAAAATGCCCGCTGCCTCTTCAATGAAACGCCTTCGGTCATCGGGGGTGGCGTGCAGAACACGATCGAGTTGGCCTTGGCCAACAATGACGTGCATTTCACGGCCGAGACCGCTATCGCTCAGCAGCTCTTGAACATCCAGCAGTCGAACGGGTTCTTTGTTGATGGCGTATTCACTGGCACCATTGCGAAACAGGGTCCGAGAGATGGTGACCTCGGTGTAGTCAATCGGCAGTGCCCCATCCGAGTTGTCAATGGTCAGCATCACTTCGGCGCGACCCAGCGGAGCTTTTGACGTGGTCCCAGCAAAAATCACGTCTTCCATAGACCCACCGCGAAGAGTTTTCGCGCCCTGCTCGCCCATCACCCAGGCGAGGCCATCAACCACGTTGGATTTACCGGACCCGTTGGGGCCCACCACACAGGTGACACCTGGCTCAAACGCAAACGTTGTTGGCTGAGCGAAAGACTTAAACCCTTTGAGCGTGAGGGACTTCAGATGCACTGATGACTCCGCTTCTCAGGTTGCGATGGACGGAAACAAACTTACCGGCTCCGGGGGGTCCTCTGACATCGCGGGCACCGGTGTGAGGACCTGTTCATCCACGCCTCCCTCACCATGATGGCCTGGCACCGCGGACAGGCCTGCCCCGCTCGGCCGTAGGCGTTGAGCGAGTGGGAAAAATATCCACTCACGCCGTTGACATTCACATACTGCTGGTCGAAGGAGGTGCCTCCTTCAGCAAGGGCTTTGCGCAAAACGCTGTGCACCGCTTGGACCAGTTCGCTCACCCGGGCAGGACGCAGGGATGCTGTGCTGGCCCGATAGTGCAGTTTCGTCGCCCACAGCGCTTCATCCGCATAAATGTTTCCGATGCCACTGATCAGGGTTTGATCCAGGAGTGCTCTCTTTATTTCGGTGTTTTTTGCGCGAAGCCTGCGGCTAAAAGCCTGTCGGTCAAAAGCAGGATCGAGAGGGTCTCGCGCAATATGCGCTACCGAGGTCGGCACGCGCGCATCGTCACTTCCGTAACCTGCGGGGTGCGCATCACCGGTATCGATGAGATCATCGATCGCCATAGACCCAAAGATCCGTTGGTCGACAAACCCGACCGAACTAGCTCCTGCACGGGGTTCCTCCAGCTCGAGAAGAATCCGCAGGTGTGAGCCAAAATCTGAGGTGTCATCCCCCAACAGGACTTGACCACTCATCCCCAAGTGGCACACCAGGGCCCGGTTCTGCCCGGCGAGCGGAACCCACATAAATTTTCCGCGCCGAAGCGGCGTATCGAGGCGGGTGCCTTCGAGCTCGTCGATAAACGATTCGAGTGGCCCTAAGTGGCGCTTGAGAGACCGCGGGTCACGAACGTGAACCCGGGCGATGCCCGCACCGGATAGCACCGGAGCCAAGCCGCTGCGCACCACCTCCACTTCGGGAAGTTCGGGCATGACGCGTTAGCCCCGGAGGGTGGAGAGCGCCTGGCTTGCTGCCGCGAGCTCCGCCGTTTTCTTAGAAGTCCCCTGCCCCTCGCCTACCGGCTCTGTCGAGGCGTCCAGAAAGACGTGGGCGACAAACACTTTGGCGTGATCGGGCCCCGAATGGGAAATGTTGTAGTGCGGAACACCCTTGTTGTGTTTCGCCGCCCATTCTTGAAGAGCTGTCTTGGGGTCGCTTGATTCGCTGCGGGCATCTGCATCTTCGACGAGAGCACCCATCAAACGCTCGACGCATTCGGTGGCAGCGACCGGGCCCTGATCCAAAAACACCGCCGCGATGACGGCTTCAAGCGCGTCAGCGAGCAGAGAGGGTTTGCTGCGACCCCCCGTGAGTTCTTCACCGCGACCGAGGCGAAGATAAGCCCCCAGATCAATGCCCACGGCGACCTCGGCAAGCGCTTGCGTGGACACAATGCTGGCGCGTCGTTTGGCGAGCTCCCCCTCGGAAAGGTCGGGAAAGCGGTGGTACAAAGCGGCGGTAATGGTTTGCCCCAAAACGGCATCGCCCAAGAATTCCAGCCGCTCGTTGTCCAAGCCGCCTTGTTCGTAGGCGAAGGAGGAGTGTGTGAGCGCGCGGGTGAGGACTTCCGCGGATACGTCAACACCCAGGGCACTCCAGAGGAGTGTTGGGTCAAGAACCGGTGTCGGAGAAACCGTCTCGGTTTCTTCAGGCCGATCCACGTTAGACGTCGGCGACCTTACGGCCTTTGTACTCCATGAACAGTGGCGTGCCGGCGCTGTCTTCCACAACCGACGCGCGGTGGGGCAGACGGTAGACGGTCTTGCCACCCTCGGTGGTCTTCACGAGGCTAGGCAGTTCAGCCTTCCATGCCGAACGGCGGTGACGCGTGTTCGACCGGGACTTTTTCCGCTTGGGTACTGCCATGGTTCTCTTCTTTCGCTTGCTGTCTAGGAGCTCTCGGGCTTTTTGTCCTCGAGCAGTTTAGCTAGTTCCTGCCACCTCGGGTCGATGTCCTCCTCCGGAGCTTCGCTCGCGGGAGAGTCTCGTTTTTCCCCTGTCTTCGGGTCTAACCCGAAACACTCAGGCGAACACGTTGGCTGGAAGGGAAGCTCAAGAACAACCGCATCCCTGATGACACTCTCAAGGTTGAGGGCGTCGTGATCCACCGTGTAAGAATCTGGCTCTTCTTCAGAGTACGCGAAAAGCTCTTGAAAATCGACCCGGTGCTCGAAGCTAATCGGGTCTAAACACCGAACACACGATGCGGTTGCGGTGGTGTGCACCTCGGCGGAGACCAGAATTCCCTCGTGGAGACCCTCGAGGCGCAATTCCACCCGCAGAGGAGAACCCTCCTCCACCACGGCAATGGCGCTGCCATATTGCTCGGGTGCCGGCAGTGACAGGGTTTTTTCCCGCATCTCCCCGGGTTGGTGAAGAATATCTTTGACACTCACCCGAAGTGGGGATTCCGGCGTCTTACTCACCCTCCCAGTGTAGGAGGGTCATGCCCAGAGCATGCTCAGCTCAGGGCAATTCCGTCTGTGCCAGATACGCGGCCACCGCCGGGGGAACGTAAGGGGCGACGTCGCCTCCCAACGCCGCGACCTGGCGGACCAGGGAACTAGAAACATGCGCGTTGGCGGGATCAGGCAGCAAGAACACGGTTTCAATGCCCGCCAAATTCCGGTTAACGATTGCCATCGGGGTTTCGTAAGTGACATCCACTTGCGAACGAATTCCCTTGACCAGGACGGTGGCCCCCACATCGGTGCAGTAGTCCACGAGCAAACCCACACTCCACGAGGTCACCACAATTTTTCCCGGCAATTGGGCTTCTGAAATGGACCGCTCCAGCAGGGTAACCCGCTGTGCAATGGGAAAGAGCGCTTCTTTGCCGGGGTTGTGCACCACCAGCACGTGGACTTCGTCAAAAAGGCCCGCTGCCCGCTCAATCACATCAAGGTGACCCAAGGTCACGGGGTCAAAAGATCCAGGAACAACGGCGACAGTGCTCATGTTCTAAGCCTAAGACCCGAGTGTTTCTGGAATGTGACGACGGGCTAGGTTTTCTCCAAATAGTCTTCGGAATCCTGATCCAGGTGACGGGCAATCTCAAACACGAGCGCTCTGTGACTCGACAGAGTGGGGTCAGTGGCAACAATCGCTTCGGCATAACCTCTCGCCGCATCAATAATGTCGCCATCGCGGGTCACCCGCAGGAGCTTGAGTCGCGAGCGCACGCCCGACTGACGAACGCCCAGCACATCACCCTCGCTGCGTAATTCCACGTCTTTGGCCGCCAATTCAAAACCATCGAGGGTGCCAGCCACACTCTCCACCCGTTCTCGGGCGAGTGTTCCCTGCTCGGCACCAGTTACCAACAGACAGGTACCGGGGTGCTCACCACGTCCCACTCGCCCTCGAAGCTGGTGGAGCTGGCTCATTCCGAAACGGTCGGCGTCAAGGATGACCATGATGGAGGCGTTTGGGACATCAATTCCCACCTCGATGACGGTGGTGGCGACCAGGACATCACATTCGGCAGCCGCAAACTGCGCCATCACGTCGTCTTTCTGCTCGGTCGGCATCCGACCGTGCAATGCTTGGATGCGGGCGGACTGCAATTCGGGAACACCCTGCAGCATCGGCAACACTTCTTCCACACTCGCCAACGCACGCGGTTCTGGCTCCTCCAAAGAGGCAACCTCTTCCTCGTGTTCGTCCTCACGAACGGAGGGCGAAATGGCTGGCGCCACCACGAACGCTTGCCGCCCGTTCGCCACTTCCTCGGCAACTCGCTGCCACACCCGCGTCATCCACGAGGGGTGATCCGCCAGTGCCACCACGTGCGAGGTGATGGGGCTTCGACCGCTCGGCATTGTGGCAATGGTGGAGACATCCAAATCCCCGAAGACGGTCATCGCGACCGTGCGGGGAATGGGTGTCGCCGTGAGAACCAGCAGGTGTGGGTGCTGACCTTTTTGGCGCAGCGTTTCGCGCTGGTCCACACCAAACCGGTGTTGTTCGTCAATAACTACCAACCCGAGGTCGGCGAAGCTGACGGAGTCCGAGAGCAACGCGTGGGTGCCAATAATGAGGTGGGAGGACCCGGAGGCAGCCGCCAACAGGGCTTTCTTTTTTGCGGCAGCCGGCAGAGCACCCGTAAGTAACACGGGGTTGAGTCGCGCCGTCATATCGGGCCCCAACGTCTTCACCAGCGAGCGAAAATGCTGGTTTGCCAACACTTCGGTGGGAGCCAACAGCGCTGTCTGCCCACCTGTTTGCGCCACGGTGACCATCGCACACGCCGCCACCACAGTTTTTCCCGACCCGACTTCACCTTGAATCAACCGTGTCATGGGATGGGAGCTACCCATATCGTCGTGAATTTCGTTAATCACGGTGGTTTGATCGGCGGTGAGTTCAAAAGGAAGTGAAGCCAGGAAGGCGTTGGTATCCGCGCCAGGCTTGCGGATAACGCTCTCGACGCTCTGTTGTTCTGCCCTCCGCACCGCCAAAGCGCTCTGGAGAACCAGAGCCTCTTGGAAACGCAGGGAATCTCTAGCGCGCTGCCAATCCTGTTGCTCAGTCGGGCGATGAATGTGCTCGAGAGACCACGCCAGACCGGCAAGGTCCTCGGCCTCGCGAATGCTCTCGGGGACGGGCTCGCCATCCACCTCGAGCACATCCAGCACAACGCCAATAGCTTTCGCGATCTGCCAACTCGCCAAGGTGGAGGTACTGGGGTACAGGGGTATCGGTTTTTTTGCCCACTCCTCCTGCGCTTGTTCGCTGGGGTCCTCCACAAACAATTCGTAATCGGGGTGGGCTAGCTGGCGGGTACCCCGATAGAGGCCCACTTTCCCCGCAAAAATTCCGCGAGCCCCTTCGCGCAGATCTTTTTGTCGCCAGGCCTGGTTAAAAAACGTCAAAGTAACGAGGCCGGTGCCATCGGTAATGGCCACTTCGAGCACGCTCCCACGCTTTTGTCGCATCGAACGGGTGGAAACCGACACAATCTCTGCCACCAGGGTTGCGTGCTCGCCCGGGGGGATGTCCGCGATCGACGTCAGCTCGCCTCTGGTCGCATAGCGCCTGGGGTAATGACCCAGCAGGTCAGCCACCGTGGTGTAACCAAAAGCCTTGTGGAAGGCTTTTTGGCTCCGATCCCCCACCACTGTGCGAAGCGGGGTATCCAGGGTTACGCTCACCCCTCCACGGTAGCGCCCGCCACCACCGGAAAAACGGAAAACCACCAGTAGCGTGGAAGCATGACGCGCATCATTGCCGGGGCCGCCGGTTCGCTCCGACTGGCGACACCCTCGTCGGGAACGCGCCCCACATCAGACCGGGTTCGAGAAGCCGTTTTTTCGCGGCTGGAAGCCCGTGCCGACCTGTCCGGCACCATCCTGGATCTCTATGCCGGCTCAGGCGCACTTGGCCTCGAAGCAGCGTCTCGTGGCGCCAGCACAGTGCTGTTGGTGGAGAAGGATTCTGCGGCAGCGCGGGTGATCGCCGCGAACATCGCGACTCTGCGCGAAGCCCTCCCCCATTCACAACTGCTGGTGAGCCAGGATTCCGTGGAGTCTTTTCTCGCGGGCCCCGTCACCCACGCCATCGACGGTGTCTTCATCGACCCTCCCTACGAAACTGACGGGGTCGATGCAGTACTGAGTGCTCTTACGCCGTGGCTTGCCGATGGCGCCTGGGTTGTCGTGGAGCGCTCCACGCGCAGCGGCGCGCCCCACTGGCCCGAGGGTTTTGAGCCGTGGCCGAATAAAACTTATGGGGAAACAGCGATTTATATCGCCGACTATGCCGTGAAGGGGTCCCAGCCTCCGAGTGATTCCTGAAGGTCCCACCCGTCCAAGATGACGGGGTGACCCTCACGGTGATCGACAACCTCGCCCAGCACGCTAAATCCCTGAGGAACAGCCTGGCGGTTCGGAAAACAGGCCAACAAACCGTGGTCCTCCCCGCCGAAAAGCGAATGCCCGCTCCAGGGGAGGGACGAGTCCAAGCGCACGCTCACCCCGCTGGCACGGGCCATCCGGGTGGCATCCAAAACCACACCATCGGAAACATCCATCATGGCGCTGGCGCCCGCTAAAGCTGCGATGGGCCCCATCGCTAAGGGTGGGGTAGGACGAAGATGATGCTGCACGGCGGGGTCGGAGCGAAGCTGCGTGATGTCGCCGGAGCGTAACTTCGTGAGCCCCTCGTGGGAAAGTCCTCTCTCGCCGGCGAGCGCGAGAATGTGTCCCGCTTTGGCACCCGAGCGTTTCACCGGCTCGCGACCCTGGAGGTCCCCAAAAACCGTTACCGCGATCGTCCAGACCGGCGAATGGGACAAATCTCCGCCCAGCACTCCGGCCTGGGGAGCGAGGGCGGCAATTCCTTCGGCAAAACCCTCGGCGAGTGCGACGAGTTGACCCACACGGGCGGAACCTGGCGCTGCCACCGCTATCTCCAACCCGGTAGTGATCGCACCCATGGCGGCAATGTCCGCGGCATTGCTCGCGACCGCTTTGTAACCAACATCCTGCAGCGAGGACCAGTCGATCCGAAAGTCGGGGCCTTCAATCATCATGTCGCAGCTGACCACCACGCGGGAATCCGGTGTCGTCAAAACGGCGGCGTCATCACCCGGGCCGAGGGTCGCCAGCGGTGCTGGCGGTAACACCGGGAGAATGCGGGCGAGGGCAGCGCCCTCCCCGGCTTCAGCCAGGGTTAGCGCATCAATGTCAAAGCCCTCAGCGCTCGCCATGAGCTCCACGCTAGCCTGGAAATTGTGAAGTGTTGGATGTCCCAGGTGCTGGCCGCTGCGGGCTTAGTGGCGGTCGCTGTGCTCTCCGGGTGCGCACCCACCGTCAATTTGGAACCTGCTGAACAGGCCAACGCCCCCGAGTGCGCCAACATGATCGTGCGACTGCCCGACACCGTCGCCGAGCTTCCCGCGAGAAATGTGAACTCGCAGGCCACTGCTGCCTACGGGTCTCCCACCGCGGTCATCATCCGGTGTGGGGTGGAACGCCCAGGCCCGAACCTGTTGCCCTGTTTCACCGTGGATGGTGTCGACTGGTTGAGGGATGACACAAACGACCCAGACTTCGTCTTCACCACCTACGGGTTGGACCCCGCCACAGAAGTCATCGTCGATTCCACTGCGGTGTCAGGGACCAGCGTGCTCCGCGATATCTCGCGTGCGGTGGGGAGCCAGTCGACCCCGGTGGCGGCGTGCATCGCCCTGGAGGATGTGGTCTCTTAGGCGCTCGGGCCGCCCAAACCCACCAGCTTGGTGGCGATACCGCCCGCTGCTCGCAGCGCCACCCCTTGCCCAAATCCACTTTGCGGGAAGATGACGGGCTTTTCGATTGCTTCGGTGAGCGCATCTTCCAGCACACGTAAGGCTGGATGCTGAGGGGCCCACAGATACAGCGAGAGCGCACCGGGGATCGTGTTCACTTCGTTCACGAACACCTCTCCGGAGCTTTCATCCCACAGCAAATCCACCCGAACAATCCCCGTCAACCGGGTGACCTCGGCGACAGCGGTGGTCAACGCACGAGCAGTCTCATGGATGGCTTCCGGGGCTTTTGCTGGAAACTCTCGCGGGGCATTCGTAAGGCCCGCACCAGACCCACCGGCGAGATATTTCTCCTGATACGAATACAGCGCCGAATCACCCTCCCCGCGCAGAGGGCGCTCCAGTTCGGTGAGCTCCAGTTCGGGATAGGTGCGAAAGGACATATTCAAATCCACCAGCGCCGGGCGATAGGGCTCGAGCACAGCCCCCGCCGCCAGGTGGGGGGAAGTTTTCGAAAGCGTCCGCGCGGTCGCGATGTCATCCACAATTTCGATCCCAATGGACGATCCGCCGAAGCGGGGCTTCAGAATGTAGGGGCCAGGAAAGCTCGGCTCGGCGGTGGCAGAGAGTGCTTCCCGTGGCAGTGACGCAATCGTGGCGGCGTGCAAAAGCCCGCCAAAAGCGAGTTTGTCCATGCCCACGGCACCGGCGAACACGGTGGAGCCTGTCGCTGGGATACCGAGCAGCGAAAAGAGCGCCGCTCCCGCACCGCCCTCACCGATGCCGCCGTGGAAACACAGCAGGGCGGCGTCGATACCGAGTGCCTTCTTGCCCATTCCCTTCTTGGGATAAATGCCGGGCTGGCCGGAGAGAACCACGTCGAGCTCTTTCGAGCCGGTTGGGGCTCCTGTAAGGAAATCTTTGGCCTCTGCGGTGGCCGGCACCAGGTGCCAGGCTCCCCCCGGTGCCACATAGATGGGCACAGGGTCATGGCCACCCTCGAGCAAAACCCTCGTTGCTTGCAGGCCGGTCAGGATTGAAATTTCGTGCTCGGGGCTTGGCCCACCAAACACGATGGCGTAAGAGCGTGCCATGGTTTCCCCTTTAGGTGCTCCCCGTTAGGGGTAATGATCCGGCAGGTCGTTCTCATAGAGAATAACGCCCCGGTCACCGGCAACCCGGAGGGCCGCCTCGACCGCCTCCTGGCGCGTCGCAAACACTTCGGCCTTTCCTTTGGCACCCTGCTGGAGAGCCTTTCGGTTGGTGCGCCCGACAATCATCAAGGTGCCCCCGGCGGAGACGACGGCCTCGGCGAGTTCGCGGTTACGTTTGGCTTGGACAGGTCCCAACTCCACCATCCCCGGGGTCACCGTGACGAAAGGCCCCTTGCGTTTCTTGGCAGCAGCCGCTGCGGACGCCACAGCGTGCTGCGCACCGGTCGGGTTTGAGTTGTAGGTGTCATCAATGATGACCACACCCGCATCGCTTTCTGCGACCTCAGCACGGTGGGCCGCCACCGGCAGGCTCGCCACCCGAGCCTGAGCTTCGGCTGCAGGAACCTCCAGCGCCCACGCGATACCCAGTGCCACCGCAATGTTGACTGCGTGACCGAAGGCGGGAATATCCAGGGGAACCGGGTTTGTTTTGGGCCCATATCGCAGGGTGCCAAGCTCAACATCCACGACCACGTCGGCTTTTTTGCCCTGCGCGCTCACCCGAATCACCCGTTTACCGGCACGCTCGCACTTATCGGCCAGCCCCCGCAGTTCTGGCTGATCGACCGGGATGACAACGGTCGCTGCTTTTTCGGTGATTTCGGACTTTGCCCGGAAGATCGCTTCTTTCGACCCGAGGCGCTCCATGTGCGCTTCACCGATAACCGTGATCGCCGCGATGTCTGGCGGGAACCACTGGGTCAACTCCCGGATGCGGCCTTCAGCATTCATCCCCATTTCAGCGACAAACACTCCGGTACCCGGCACGAGGTGTTCGTTAATCGTTTTGGAAAGCCCCATCAGGTTGTTAAAGCTGGCGGGGGATGCCACCGCCTGGTGCGAACCAGAGACGATCTGGGCCACATAACCCTTGGTGGACGTTTTTCCGTACGAACCGGTGATGGCCACGACTGTGGGCTTTACTTTCTTAAGCTTCGCTTGGGCGTCCTTCACAAACTTCATCGTGAGCGAGCGCTCCAGGTACCACAGTCCCCCCAGTGAAAGATCCACCAGGTTCGCGCTAAACAACAGCGGAATCAGCACGCCCGCGGGGCCCAAAACAAACACGGCAAGCGCCCCCACAGCCAGCTGCAACACCAGCATGCCCGCGTAAGCCCGGTAGGCCCGAGGGGTCCACGCCAGCGGGCTGGTCGTGCCCTTGAACGAAAGCTTCCAGGGCGTGGGCAAAATCATCAGCGGGGCAAGCACCGCTCCCACGGCTAGCCATTCAAGCCCCCACCAGGCGGGCCCCTGCACAGAGATCAACGCCAGCGCGGCTGCCCCCGCCCACCACAGTGCGCCCAGTGGCCTCCGGTCAAACCAGAGGCGCTCGAGACGGGCCACTTCGCGGGGCAGATAATGCACCCGTTGGGCAACGCGAACCCATTTGAGGTTTTGTAACAACGCCACGGCGAGACCCACGCCGAGGGCGCCCCACAGAATCAGCGTGTCAAACTCGGGCATCGGTGTCCTTAGTCGTGAAGCGCGTGGGCAAGAGCGTCTCTAAGCTCCGCTTCGAGAGTACCCTCCAGCAGGTGTCCAGCACCGTGAACCACGCGCACAGTGGCGTTGGAAAAATGCTCCAGCGCTTGCTGCGCACCGGCCAAAGGTGCCGGCTGGTCGTTTTCCCCCCAGACCATGGTCACCGGCTGGGAGATACGCGCGGCGTCCTCGAAATAGTCCTCGCCGATCGCTGCGACCAACACCTGACGCATCACACCCTCGGCGTTGCGGTAGTCCAGCGAACCATAGCGCTGACGCAGAGACTCCATTTTGTTCTCTGACACGATCCCGACACGGTGTGCCAAGCGGGCTAACCGATAGGCAAGCGCTGGCTTTTTTGCCCCAGAGCGCGGCACAAACGGCACCCCCGTCAGCACCAGCGCTGCCACCCGATCCGGGTGTCTCGCCGCCAGTCGAATGGCTACGCGACCGCCGAACGAATGACCCACCAACACCACCGGGGGCGTGCCAGAAAGTGCGGGAGCAAGCGCATCCGCGTAATCCGCGGGTGTCCAAGCCGACGTGGGAGGAGGTGCTGAGCCAAACCCCGGCAGGTGAACGGCGAGCCCGCTGTGGCCGGCAAGTACGCGCTCAAAGTCTGTTCCATCACGGCCCCAGCCATGGAGCGCCAGGACTTTGAGTTCACCATCGCCGAAACGGTTTCCCACAAAGTCGGAGGTGCCAAGGGTTGCCAGTGCCACGGGAGTTACTCGTCTTCAGGCTCGTCAGAGTCTGTGGCGAAGTGCGGAGCGAGCTCGCGGGGGTCTCTGGAGCCATCGAGCACCTGACCCACCTGAGTCACGATCGGCATCACGATGCCTTTGGTCTTTGCCAACGCGAGTACCGGGGCAATGGCCGCCAAACCCTCTGCGGTTTGATTCATGGAGCTGACCACGTCGCTAAAACTGTGTCCCTGGCCGAGGAGTCGACCCGCCGTGTTGTTGCGAGACAGGGGTGACTCGCAGGTAGCGATGAGGTCCCCGAGACCGGCAAGCCCGGACATCGTTTTCGGTTCAGCACCAAACGCTGCCGCAAAGGCACTGATTTCTGCCAAGCCACGAGTAATGATGCTGGCTTTCGTGTTTTCGCCATACCCAACACCATCAGCAATTCCCACTGCCACGGCGATCAGGTTCTTCAACACCCCGCCGAACTCGGTTCCCACAACATCGGTGTTGGTGAACGTCTTGAAGTAGGGGTTGGTCGCCGCGAGCGCAACCTCGGTCGCCGTGTCTGGGTCCACCGACGAAGCAACCGCAGCGGTCGGTTGCTCGCGAGCAATTTCGAGTGCCAGGTTGGGTCCACTCACCACAGCGATGGCAGCAGGATCAAAACCCCCGGCTGTCGCCAAGACTTCGCTCATGCGCAGACTGGTGCCAGCCTCCACACCTTTCATCAGAGACACAATGATCGTGCCTGAGGCGAGTTGGGGGGCTAATTGTTCGAGGTGTCCGCGCAGGTGCTGGCTCGGAACCGCGATGTAGACCTGTTGGGCGCCCTCGACTGCTTTTTCCATCGAGTCGCTCGCGCCGAGGCTCTTGGGCAAATTAATGCCCGGTAGATAATCGCTGTTGCGGTTTGTTTCACGAATTTCGCGCGCGACCTCGGACCTCCGCGCCCAGAGCGTGACCTCAGAGCCCCCGTCTGCCAACACTTTGGCAAACGTTGTCCCCCAGGATCCAGCGCCCAGTACCGCTACTTTCCTCATCCGCGGACCTTCTCTCCTTGGCCATCGTGCAAAACCTTCGGTGGCGTTTCCTCCCGGAGTTCACCGAGCAGGCTGGCGATCTGCTGCATCAACTCTGCCGTGGCTTTTTCCAAAAGGGGTTTCGTGATCGGCTTGTTCCGGTAGGCGCTGAGATCCATTTCCTCACCGACCACCACCGTGATTCGGGACCGGGGAATCACCGTGATTTTTTTCGAGTAACGGCCCATCAAATGCTGGGTCCCCCAGTGGGCGGCGGGATAGAGCGGAATGTTCGACTGCAACGCCATTCGCACGGCACCCATTTTTCCCTGCATGGGCCAGAGGTTCTCATCTTTGGTGAGGGTCCCCTCGGGGTACACGATGAGGCCACTTCCCTGTCGAGTCAGCACCTCGGCTGCCTCCATGGGCTCGGACACTTTGGCGGCGGATCGCCGCTCGACCGGGATTTGGCCGGTAAAGCGCATCAGAGCACCCAAACCGGGAACCCTAAACAACGATGCTTTTGCAAGAAACCGAGGTGTTCGACCAAGCTTCCATACGACGATGCCCATCACGATCGGGTCGATCTCGCTGTAGTGGTTGGGAGCAATCACGAAGGGACCCTTCGCGGGGAGCGAGCCACGCGTAATGCGCAACTTCGTCATCGCCGCAAACACCGGGATCACGATTGCGGCAATCAGCCGCCATCGGATTTGAGCTCGGCGCTTCATGAGCCCTAAGCCTTCTGCTCGAACGTTGCTCCGAGGCCCGAGAGTTTTGCTAAAAGGTGTTCGTAACCCCTTGAAATAATTCCCAAGTTTGAGACGGTGGAAGGTCCCGACGCGGTGACCGCAGCAATCACGTGGGAGAAGCCTCCCCGCAGGTCCGGGACGCGAACATCGGCGCCATGCAGGGGTGTAGGCCCGGTAATCACGGCTGCCTGTTCGAGCGGGCGGCGAGGAACGCGGCGCGTAATGCTCGCAATTCCCTCGTTGTACACCTCAATGTCTGCCCCCATTTTGGTGAGAGCATCGGTGAACCCAAACCGGTTTTCGTACACCGTTTCGTGCACGATGGACCGGCCTGTCGCCTGGGTGAGCGCCACCACCATGGGTTGCTGCCAGTCAGTCATGAACCCCGGGTGCACATCGGTTTCGATGACGACGGGTTTGATCTCACCACCGGGGTGAGAGAAACGAATTCCGTCGTCGTCGACATCGAACAGCCCACCCACCTTGCGGTACACATTCAAAAACGTCATCAAATCCGCCTGGTGCGCTCCGCGCACATAGATATCACCGCGGGTTGCCAGCGCTGCGGCCGCCCAGCTCGCTGCTTCGCTGCGATCGGGAATCGCCTTGTGTCGGTAGCCGGCGAGGGAGTCAACACCTTCGATGACGATTGTGCGGTTGGGCTCCACCAGGATGATGGCCCCCATTTTCTGCAGGATCTGAATCAGGTCCATGATCTCTGGCTCAATCGCCGCGTTAGTGAGCTCCGTGACCCCTTGAGCACGCACTGCCGTCAGCAGCACCTGCTCCGTCGCCCCCACACTGGGGTAGGGCAAATCGACGCGCGCACCGACGAGGCGTCGAGGCGCCCGCAACCGGATGCCCTCATAGCTCTTGTCGATTTCCGCACCAAACGCCCGAAGGGCGTCAAGGTGGAAGTTGATCGGACGATCACCAATACGGCATCCACCCAGGTCAGGAATAAACGCTTCGCCCAACTGGTGCAAGAGCGGCCCACAAAACAAAATGGGGATTCGGCTCGAGCCTGCGTGAGCGTCAATCTCGGCAAAGTGCGCGCTTTTGGCCCCACGCGGATCCAATTCCAGTTCGCCATCCGCCAGCTCAGTGACGCTGACCGCATGCGCTTCCAGGAGACCCTTCACGACCGCAACGTCGCGGATGGCGGGCACTCCGCGCAGCACGCTCGGGGAATCGCCCAAAAGTGCGGCAACCATGGCTTTGGTCACCAGGTTTTTTGCCCCGCGTACTTCGACTTCTCCGACGAGAGGTTTACCCCCCTCGAAGGTCACCTCATCGGCTTCCTCAGCGCTGGGAAGCATGATGCTCGAGGCCTGGTCACCCACCGCTTAGGCACTCCGGGCGGGGAGAGTTGTGGGACGCCAGGGCCCACGGGTGGCCTCAAACTGCTGGATGGCGTCTTCTTTCTTCAGGCTCAAACCAATGTCATCGAGCCCTTCACGCAGACGCCAGCGGGTGTAATCATCAATCTCGAACGTCGCGACAAGGTCACCACATCGGATTTCTTTGGTCTCAAGATTGACACTGACCGGGATGCCCGGCGTCGCCTCAATCAAAGCCCACAGGGATTCCACAACGCTCTCGTCCACCACAGCTGCCAGCAGACCCTGTTTTCCGGCGTTCGATCGGAAAATGTCACCAAACCGAGCAGAAATCACCGCGCTGATACCAAAGTCTTTCAGAGCCCACACGGCGTGCTCGCGGGAAGAACCGGTGCCAAAGTCGGGGCCTGCCACCATGACGCCACCGGCGGCATAGGGTTCCTGGTTCAGAACGAAGTCCGGGTCCTGCCGCCACGCATAAAACAGCGCATCGTCGTACCCGGTTTTGGTCACCCGCTTGAGAAACTCTGCGGGAATAATCTGGTCGGTGTCGACATTGCTCCGATGCAGCGGTATCGCCGGTCCTTGCACCACGGTCATCTTTTCCATCAGGCACCGACCTTTTCCTGGACATCCGCGGGGCTTGCGAGCGTTCCACGGATCGCGGTGGCGGCAGCCACCATGGGCGAAACCAGGTGTGTTCTCGCCCCTTTACCCTGACGGCCTTCAAAGTTGCGGTTTGAGGTTGAGGCTGCCCGCTCACCGGGTGCCAACTGGTCGGGATTCATTCCCAAACACATGGAGCAACCGGCAAAACGCCATTCGCCACCGAACTCTTCGACAATCTTGTCAATGCCCTCGGCCTCTGCCTCCAGGCGCACGCGCGCAGAGCCGGGAACGACCATGACGCGAACACCCTCAGCCTTCTGGCGTCCTTTGATAATGGAGGCAAACGTGCGCAGGTCATCCAACCGCGAGTTTGTGCAGGAGCCCATAAACACGGTGTCGACAGCAATATCTTTCATTGCGGTTCCAGGCTTGAGGTCCATGTATTCGAGCGCCCGCAGTGCCGCCGCTTTCTCGTGCTCGTCGGTCATGCTGGAAGGGTCGGGCACCGTGTCGCTCAAGGACACACCCTGCCCGGGGTTGGTCCCCCAGGTCACAAACGGTTCGAGCTTCGACGCGTCAAGGAATACTTCAGCGTCGAACTGGGCGCCCTCATCGGTGTGCAGGGTCGACCAGTACTCCATCGCGGCATCCCACGCTTCACCCTCGGGTGCGTGGGGGCGCCCCTTCACGTAGTCAAACGTCGTCTGATCCGGTGCGACAATTCCGGCACGCGCACCCGCTTCGATGGACATGTTGCAAATGGTCATCCGACCGTCCATGCTGAGCGATCGAATAGCGCTACCGCGGTATTCGAGCACGTACCCTTGCCCGCCGCCGGTACCAATTTTTGCGATGATCGCCAAGATGATGTCTTTGGCGCTGACGCCCGGCGAGAGCTCGCCCTCGACGTTGATGGCCATCGTTTTGAAGGGCTTCAAGGGCAGAGTTTGGGTGGCAAGCACGTGCTCGACTTCGCTGGTGCCGATTCCAAACGCCATGGCGCCGAAGGCGCCGTGGGTCGAGGTGTGGGAATCGCCACAGACGACTGTCATCCCGGGCATCGTCAATCCCAGTTGCGGTCCCACCACGTGCACGATGCCCTGTTCGATATCGCCCAGGGAGTGAAGTCGAACCCCGAACTCTTCACAGTTCGAGCGCAACGTCTCGATCTGGATCCTCGAGGTGGGCTCCGCGATGGGTTTGTCGATGTTGATCGTGGGGGTGTTGTGGTCTTCGGTCGCGATGGTGAGGTCCGGCCGGCGAACAACGCGACCGGCCTGGCGCAGGCCATCAAAGGCCTGTGGGCTGGTGACTTCGTGAACCAGGTGAAGGTCAATGTAGAGCAGGTCGGGTTCGCCCTCGGCGCCGCGGGCCACAAGGTGGTCATCCCACAGCTTTTGGGCGAGAGTACGTGGAGCCATAGCAATGCTCTCCTTTCCCCGAAACACGTCTGGCGCCGTTACTCGCGGGCGCTGCAGCGGGCTCTAGCTTAGCCCAGCGGTGCCCGAGGACCCCGTGATGATGAGTCGGTTTTGCCCTGTTGGAGGGAGGGTAATGTCCACTCGCCCCCGAGGGGGCGCGCAGTGGTGTGGAAAGGGTGACCCCAGCGGGATTCGAACCCGCGTTACCGCCGTGAGAGGGCGGCGTACTAGGCCGCTATACGATGGGGCCCTTCAACCAACACACGAAATTATGGCACTAAACCCCAGCGGGCGCCAATGCGGGGGCGAAAACCCTCAGGGACCCACCTGTGACGCTCACTTCGAGGGGTAGCGGCCCCACTCGCTCGCCATCCGCGTAGGCCACAATTCCCTCGGATTCGATGCGCACAACCCGTGCCTGGGTGATAGTTACCCGCTTGTCTGTCACATGGGTGCCGGCAAAAACGCGCGGATAGATGCGCAGGAACGCTAAACGCGACAGCGGTTTCAGAGTGAAAACATCGAGAAGGCCGTCGTGGACGCTGGCTTCAGGAGTGACCTTCATTCCACCCCCAAAGCTTTGGGAGTTTGCCACGGCTACCAACAGGTACTTCCCGGTGTGGCGCTCCCCGTCGACCTCCAGGGTGTAGCTCAAGGGCTTTAGCTTTATCAGCTCAATTAGCAACGCCAGCGTGTAACGGTGGCGACCCTTGGGGAACACCAACCGGTTAGCGCGCTCGTTCACAATCGCGTCAAACCCCGCGGAGAGCACACAGGCAAACGGTGTCTCATCACCCTGTGCGCTACGGGCGACCCCATGATCGATGGCGATGGGTTCCTCGCCCAGGCACTCAAGCAGGAGGCGTTGGGCGTCGTCAATATCCAGCGGGATGCCCAGGTGCCGTGCAAGATCATTCCCTGTGCCCGCGGGGATGACGCCCAGCGGAATGTTGTGCTGGGAGCACAATTCGACACCGAGATGAACCATCCCATCTCCCCCGACCACAATGACTCCCTCGGGTGAATCACGAATCGCTGCCGCCAGCTGGTCGCGCAGGGCGGCATAGCTGGAGGCTTGAAGCTCCTGGACGTTATGGCCCGCCTCGCGCAGGGCCGACACCACACGAGGGCCCACACCCGCGTTCTTGCCAAAAGACGCCCTCGGGTTGATCGCAACGACAAGGTTCAGTGCATCAACGGCCATCCAACACACTCCTTCGTGAGGGACTTCGGTGATACCTGTGCGGGCTGACCCGGCCTACCCGGCCAGACTTTGCTGGGGTGCCTGGACTCGAACCAAGAACAACTGAACCAGAATCAGCCGTGTTGCCAATTACACCACACCCCACCGCTTCGAGCTTGGCCCGAAGGGGACGGCACTACCTTAGCGCACCGCTAGAGGGACGCGCGAAGCTTCTCTAGGCGCACGAGGCTGGAGTCTTTGCCAAGAATTTCCAGCGATTCGAACAAAGGCGGGCTGACTCGTCGACCAGAAATTGCCACTCGCACCGGACCAAACGCCAATCGCGGCGAGATACCCAAATCTTCGACCAGCGCTGTGCGCAGCGCCTGCTCGAGTGACTCCAGGGTCCACGAATCCAGAGCCTTCAGCGCGGATAGAGCGCTATCTAACACGGCAGCAGCGGACTCTTTCAGCGTGGCAGCAGCATCCTCAGACACCGTCAGCTCGTCATCGGAGGTGAAGAAGAATGCCACCATTCCGGGAACCTCGCCGAGCAGCCCCACCCGCGGCTGCACATGCGGCAACACGGCTGACAGCAGGGTGCGCTCAGCATCGGTCAGCACCTCACCGGTGAGACCCGCCTGATTAAGGTAGGGAACACAACGCTCGAGGAAGTCCTCTGCGGTGAGCAAACGAATGTGGTCGCCGTTGATGGATTCAGCTTTTTTCTGGTCAAAACGGGCCGGGTTCGGGTTCACCGAGCTGATGTCGAATGCCGCGACCAGCTCCTCGAGGCTGAACACGTCGCGATCGGGGCCAATGGACCAGCCCAAGAGAGCGAGGTAGTTCAGCAGGCCCTCTTTGATGAAGCCGCGCTCGCGGTGCACGAAAAGATTCGATTCAGGATCACGCTTAGAGAGTTTCTTGTTTCCCTCCCCCATCACAAAGGGCAGGTGCCCAAAGCGGGGAATGTGAGTGGCCACGCCAATGTCGACCAGCGCGGTGTAGAGAGCAATCTGCCGCGGCGTCGAAGACAGCAGGTCTTCTCCGCGCAGCACGTGGGTAATCCCCATCAGGGCATCATCCACGGGGTTCACAAACGTGTACAGCGGCTTTCCGCCAGCTCTCACCAGCACAAAGTCTGTGGTGGAGGTCGCCGGGAAAAGAACTTCGCCCCGGACGAGGTCCTCGAAGCCTCGGTCCAGCTCGGGAACCCTCAAGCGCAGGGCTGGTTCGCGCCCTTCGTCACGGAAGGCTTGACGTTGCTCGGGGGTGAGGTCACGCTCGTGGTTGTCATACCCCTGCTTGGGGTCGCGCCCCAGAGATTCGTTTCGAGCGGCCATTTCTTCGTTCGTCACGAAGCTCTCGTAGAGGTGGCCGGCTTCCAGTAGCCGCTGGATGATGTCTTGGTAAATGTCCGAGCGCTCCGATTGCCGGTAGGGGGCATAGGGACCGCCCATTTCGGGGCCTTCGTCCCAGTCAAGCCCCAACCAGCGAAGGGCCTCCACGAGTTGGCCATAGCTTTCTTCGCTGTCGCGTTCAGCATCAGTGTCCTCGATACGAAAAACAAAAGTGCCGCCGTGGTGCCGCGCAAAAGCCCAGTTGAACAGGGCCGTGCGGACCAAACCCACGTGGGGGGTTCCGGTAGGTGAGGGACAAAAGCGAACCCGCACGTCCGCACCGGTGGCCGTCGTGGTCAGATCCGTCATGGGAGCACTCCTTGTTGTTCGCTAAATCTGGTAGTTGAGGTAGTCCGTGGGCGCACCTGTGGCAGAGGGGGCGGCTCGCACGGTGAGAAAGATTCTGAGCAACACCACCGCCACAAGAAGAAGGGCCACAAACGACAACCCGCTGTAGCCAAGCAATGCCAGAGCGATACCGGCCAATGCCCCACCTAGCGCCCCCGACCCACTCATCAGCAAGTCGGAGAAACCCTGTCGCCTCGCGCGCTGCTCGATGACCGTGGATTCACTCAAGAGTGTGGAGCCCGCGACTGTCGCGGCACTCCAACCCAACCCCAGCAGAATCAGGCCAATCAACACTGCGACCTCGTTTTCTGAGCCGAAACCGGTAAACGCCAAGCTGAGCGCGAGGATCGCTTGACCCAAAACAATGGTTGGGATGCGACCCATCCGGTCCGCGATCATTCCGAAAACGGGCGAGAGCGCATACATCCCAGCAATATGAAGGCTGATCGTGAATCCGACGAGCGCCAGCGATGCCCCGTGGTTGACCAGGTGCACCGGGGTCATTGCCATGACCGACACCATCGTCGCGTGGCTCAGTGCAACTGACACGATTGCGGTCCGAGCGGCAACAGGGTTGTCCTCTACCCGAGCTAGACGCTTTTGCCCGCCGGCATCCTCTGCACGAGCCAGTTCCCCGGCAACAAGGAGGGGGTCAGGGCGCAGGGCAACAAAGTAGAAAATGGCCGCTGCGACCTGGGCGATCAAACTGAACACAAAGGGGCCTGCCAACTCGGGCAGCCCCAAAAACTCGCCCAACGCTTCGCCGGGGACGAGGAGGTTGGGGCCGGAGACAGCACCCACTGTGGTCGCCCACACCACCAGGGATAGATCGCGACCTCGTGTTTCCGCAGCCGCTAAGTCCGTAGCGGCGAACCGGGATTGCAAATTCACCGCAGTGGCGACACCGATCATCATCAATCCGAGTAACAACAGAGCAAACCAGCCGAGAATGACCGACGTGATGGTCACCACAGCCCCGACCGAAGCCACCACAGCCCCGGAGGTGAGCGAAGCGCGACGCCCGTATCGGGCGGCAAGACGCGCCAGCGGGATTGCGGCAAGGGCAGCGCCGAGCGTGGCAACACTGGCTGCCATTCCCGACCAGGCATCAGATCCTGACAAACGACCGGCGAGGATGGCACCCATCGACAAAGTCGCCCCCATGCCGAGCCCACCCATGATTTGGCCGAGGATCAGGGTGTTGCGAACCTTCCGCTGCAGTGCGGGCAGGTCCACCACGTCAGTCGGTGCGGTCATCGCGATTTCTCGCCGGGTTGGAGAGCGTCCCCAAGCCGGCAATGGTGATGTCAATGGTTTGGCCATCCACAAAACCGCCCAGACCCGAGGGGGTGCCGGTGCAGATGATGTCTCCTGGCAGCAGAGTCCATACGTCCGAGCAGAATTCAATGATTTCTGGAATCGAGTAGATCAAGTCTTTGGTGCTGCCTTGCCGGCGAAGCTCACCATCGACGTAGGTTTCAATGTGGGCGTCGAAAGGATCAAAGTCGGTATCGATATAGGGGCCAATCGGGCAGAACGAGTCATAGCCTTTGGCTCTCGCCCATTGCCCATCGGCAAACATGACATCCCTGGCGGACACATCGTTGGCGATGGTGAAACCAAAGACAACGTCTTTCCAGTCTTTGGCTTTCACTCTTTTTGCCACGGCGCCGATCACAATGGCTAATTCGCCCTCGTGAACAATGCGCCCTTCCACCGGCGGAATGATGATGGGGTCGCCCGGGCCCACCACCGCGGTGTTGGGTTTGAGGAAAATCAGAGGGTTTTCCGGTCCCTCGTGCGCCATGTCTTTGGCGTGTTCGGCATAGTTCATGCCGACACAGACCACTTTGGAGCGAGGAATCACGGGCGCGAGCAGTTTTGCCTGCTCCAGAGGGACGCGCTTTTCGGTGGGGTGAATGCCATGAAACAGAGGATCTCCGCCGAGAACAACTAGGTCATCCCCGTCGACAACCCCATACAGGGGTTCTCCCTCACCGAGAGTAAACCGCGCAACCTTCATCTCTTCAGCGTACCTAGCGACTAACCCGCCGAAGCGTCTTGGCGCTTGAGGCGTGAGGCGAGACGGCCGCGAGCGGTTTGGTCTAGTTCGACCTTGCGAATCCGCACTACCTCAGGGGTGACCTCCACACACTCGTCCTCCCGGGCAAACTCCAGACACTCTTCAAGAGATAACTCACGCGGAGGGGTCAGACGCTCCAACTCCTCTGCGGTAGAGGAACGAATGTTGTTGAGCTTCTTCTCTTTCGTGATGTTGACGTCCATGTCATCGGCACGAGAGTTTTCTCCGACCACCATGCCTTCATAGACCGCGTCACCAGGCTTCACAAAAAACGTCATGCGCTCCTGAAGAGTCATCATGGCGTTCGTGGTAACCGCGCCGGACCGATCCGACACGATGGAACCGGTGTTGCGGGCCACGATCGACCCCGCCCACTTCTCCATCCCGGCAGAAATAGCGTTGGCGATACCTTGCCCGCGGGTCAGGGTGAGGAAGTCTGTTCTGAATCCGATGAGGCCGCGGGAAGGAACCGTGAATTCCATGCGCACCCACCCGGTTCCATGGTTCGACATCGTGTCCATCCGACCTTTACGGGAGGCCAGCAACTGGGTAATGCCGCCCACAAAATCTTCGGGCGCATCGATGGTGAGCGATTCGAAGGGTTCGTGAACCGAACCATCGATGGTCTGGGTCACCACCTGCGGTTTGCCCACGGTCAATTCGAAGCCTTCGCGGCGCATGTTCTCGACCAAAATGGCGAGGGCTAGCTCTCCGCGGCCCTGGACTTCCCACGCGTCGGGGCGTTCGGTGTCCACGACCTTGATGGACACGTTTCCGATGAGCTCGCGATCAAGACGGTCTTTCACCATGCGGGCGGTGAGCTTGTGCCCCTTCACCGTTCCCGCGAGCGGTGACGTGTTGGTTCCAATGGTCATCGAGATAGCCGGGTGATCGACGGTAATCGCTGGTAGCGGGCGAACATCGTCGGCATCGGCGATGGTTTCACCGATGGTGATGTCTTCGATACCGGCCACCGCCACAATGTCACCGGCTGAAGCGCTCGTCGCGGGAACCCGCTCGAGAGCTTCCGTCATCAACAGCTCAGTGATACGGACGTTCGAGACAGTGCCATCGTGTCGAACCCAGGCCACCGTCTGCCCTTTAGTGATGGTGCCCTGAAAGATTCGCAGCAAAGCGATACGACCCAGAAAGGGGGAAGCGTCCAGGTTGGTGACGTGGGCCTGCAGAGGGTGCTCGTCGTCATAGGTGGGCGCAGGAATGTGCTCGACAATCGCACCAAAGAGAGGCTCGAGATCATCGTTATCCGGCAGGGTGCCATCCGCTGGCTGCTGGGTGCTTGCAGCACCTTCGCGGCCAGAGGCATAAATGATGGGCAGCTCGAGAAGGGAATCAATGTCCACGTCGGGAACCTCATCGGCGAGATCGCTGGCGAGGCCCAAAAGCAGGTCCTGCGTTTCGTGAACCACTTCATCGATGCGCGAGTCGGGCCGGTCGGTCTTGTTTACCAGCAAAATTACGGGCAGCTTCGCAGCCAGCGCTTTACGCAAAACGAACCGGGTCTGGGGAAGAGGCCCTTCGCTCGCATCCACGAGAAGAACGACACCATCAACCATGCTGAGGCCGCGTTCCACCTCACCGCCGAAGTCTGCGTGGCCTGGGGTGTCAATCACGTTGATCGTGATCGGGTTGTCACCGGCGTGAACACCGTTATAGGAGACGGCGGTGTTCTTCGCCAGGATTGTGATGCCTTTTTCTTTTTCGAGGTCGCCCGAGTCCATGGCGCGATCCGTCACGGGACCGTGATCAGAAAAAGCTCCCGTTTGGCGCAACATGGCATCCACGAGCGTGGTTTTACCGTGGTCAACGTGAGCAACAATCGCGACGTTTCGCACGTCACTACGGGTGGCAACAGCCATGAGGTGTCCTTTTTTGGGGCGGGAAGTGCAGAAACGTCTTCACCGAAGCCCTGCTCCCTTATCTTACCGGTCATCCAGTCAGGCGTCCTAGCATGGAGCTATGCCGAGAACGCCGAATCTGGACCAGCACATGCTGGTCTATGACGGCGATTGCGCGTTCTGCACCACCTGGGTGAACCGGCTGCAGGGTTGGCTGCCCGTCTTTCCACCGATTCGCACGTCCCAATCGCTGACCCTGGAGGATTACGCGCTGACCCAGGAGGACGTTGACCGCTATGCCTGGTATCTCACCCCCAGCCACCAGTACGCCGGACACCTGGCAGCGAGCGCCCTTTTTCGCATTCAACCAGGCTTCGGCCTGCGCCTCGTCGGCTGGCTGATGGCTACCCCTCCCCTGTCCTGGTTAGCCGCGGCTGGTTATGCGTTTGTCGCTAAGTTTCGGGGGAAACTTCCCGGCGGCACCGCCACCTGTGACCCCGCAGGGCCTGCGTCCTAGACCGTGAGCAGGCAGCGGCTTTTCGTCGAAATCGCTCTGGTCTTAGGCCTCAGCCTCGGCATGAGTGCCCTGTATTCGTTGGTGGGTATTGCCGTGCGGGTGGGTCGTGACGAACCCCTCTCTGAGCAAACAGCCACTCTCAACCGGTCGGCAAGCACCGTGGAATGGGCCGATTTTGCCTACCAAATCCTCGGCATAGCTCAGAGTTTGGTGCCCGTCGCCTTGGTCTTATTCCTGCTCTACCGGGCATCCAGACCTCGGTTTGGTGCGCTCGGGCTCGATGCCACGAAGCCGGTCCGCGATGGCGTTCAGGGGTTTGGTCTCGCAGCACTGATCGGGATACCCGGTCTTGGGGTGTATTTCGTGGGTCGCGAACTCGACCTCACCGTCAGCGTTGTTCCCACGGCGCTCGGTACCTACTGGTGGACCATCCCGATGTTGTTGCTATTGGCGCTGCGCGCGGGACTCGTGGAAGAAATCATCGCGGTGGGCTACCTGTTCGCGAGGTTGCGGGAGCTCGCTGTTCCCCTCTGGGCCATCATCGTGCTTCAGGCTCTCTTGCGCGGCACGTACCACCTGTATCAAGGCTTCGGCGCGTTTATCGGCAACGTCGCCATGGGCCTGATTTTTGGCGCCATCTATGCCCGAACCGGGCGGCTGGCGCCGCTGATTGTCGGTCACACCCTCATCGACGCGGTGGCGTTTGTCGGGTATCCGGTCGCGGTTGAGCTCTATCCGGAAATTCTCGGGTAGGTAGGTTAGGTTTTTCCCTCGTGACTACACCCGAGATCGGCGATATCGCCCCCGACTTCACCCTGTCGGGCATCACGATGGTCGAGGGCGAACCGCAGAAGTCCCACTTCACTCTTTCCGAGCGTCGCGGACGCAAAGTTGTTCTCGCTTTTTACCCTGCGGATAACTCCCCCGGCTGCACGGCGCAACTGTGCAGCTACCAGGACGAACTCGATTCCTTTCGCGAGCTGGGAGCAGAAGTGTGGGGTATTTCCCGCCAAGCCTCCGGTAGCCACGAAAAGTTTGCCCGGTCCAAGCGCTTGGGCTTCCCGCTGCTTTCGGATGAAAAAGGTGACGTTGTCGCCGCTTACGGTGTGGGTCTGATGGGTATCGGCATTCGGCGCAGCATCTTCATCATCGATGAGGAGGGGCGCATCGCCTGGAAGCACGTCGCCCTCGTGGGCGTCACCTTCCAGAGCGCCGACACGCTCAAGCGCGAACTCTCGAAGGTCTAGGCGAACGCTTCAATCGGAGGACACGCGCACACCAGGTTGCGGTCCCCGAAAGCCTGATCGACCCGACGAACCGGCGGCCAATACTTCCCCACCACCGCGGGCGCTCCGCCGCGAGACCCTTCCGCATCCCCACGAGTCAGTTGATCCGCGGGGTAACAGGCAAGTTCACGGGAATACGGGTGATCCCACTGCGTGGCCGTCACGGCTGCCGCCGTGTGGGGAGCGTTGACCAGTGGGTTATCGTCCGCAGGCCAGACGCCCTCAGCCACCTGGTTAGCTTCCTCGCGAATAGCGATCATCGCAGCGATGAACCGCTCCAGCTCGCCGAGGTCTTCGGACTCAGTGGGCTCAATCATGAGCGTTCCCGCTACGGGGAACGACATGGTTGGGGCGTGGAAGCCGTAGTCCACGAGTCGCTTAGCGACGTCGTCCACGGTCACCCCAGTGGCTTGGGTGAGCGGGCGAATATCGATAACAGCCTCGTGGGCGACAAGACCACTGTCGCCGGTGTAAAGAACGTCGTAGTGGTCGCGCAAACGCAAAGCCACGTAGTTTGCCGCCAGAACAGCTGCGGCCGTCGCGTCTGCGAGACCATCCGGGCCCATCATGCGCACATACGCCCAAGGAATCGGAAGGATGCTGGCGCTGCCATAAGGCGCACCCGACACTGGGACACCGCCGTGGATAATCGCGCCTGGCTTACCCGTGGCGCTATCGAAGGGTGGGTGGTTCTCCATTTGGGCAAGTGGGTGTCCCGGAAGGAAGGGAGCGAGGTGTGCTTTAGCGCCCACCGGGCCGACACCGGGCCCACCACCACCGTGGGGAATGCAGAACGTCTTGTGGAGGTTCAGGTGGGAGACATCGCCACCGATGTCGCCGTAGCGGGAGAACCCGACCAGTGCGTTCAAGTTCGCGCCGTCGATGTACACCTGGCCACCGGCTGCGTGAACGGCAGCGGTGATGTCGGTAATCCCCGCCTCGTAGACACCGTGAGTGGAGGGGTAGGTCACCATCAGGGCAGCCAGCGATTCGCCGTGCTCGGCGATCTTCTGGTGAACGTCGTCAATGTCGACGTCTCCACGCTCGTTACACGCCAACACCACTACTTTCATCCCGGCGAGGACAGCGCTGGCGGCGTTAGTGCCGTGGGCGCTGGAGGGGATCAAACACACATCACGGTGGTGGTCACCGCGCGAGCGGTGGTATCCGCGAATAGCCAAGAGGCCCGCGTATTCACCTTGACTACCGGCATTGGGTTGGAGAGATACCGAGTCGTATCCGGTGAGCTCAGAGAGCCACTCTTCCAGGTGGGACATCATCACCAAATATCCCTCGGTGTCGTCCACGGGAGCGAACGGGTGAAGCCCTGAAAACTCGGGCCAGCTGACCGCTTCCATCTCGGTGGCGGCGTTGAGCTTCATGGTGCAGCTACCCAGCGGAATCATGCCCCGATCCAGCGCGTAATCCTTATCCGCCAGCGACTTCAGATAGCGCATCATGGCGGTTTCCGAATGGTGGGAATGGAACACGGGGTGCTCCAGGAATCCGCTCGTGCGCGCTAGCTCGGCCCCGAGGGTGATGTCACCGTCTTCGCCCCGGTAGTTCGGAAGTTCGAAAACTTGGGCGAGCTTTTGCTCTAACTGCCCCGCGAGCACACCCGTGTGCTCGCCGATGGTGGTTTCATCCATCGAGATGCTGACGTGGTCCTGGTCCACCTGGTGAAGCAGCACGTTGTGTCCCGCCGCAGCGTCAACAATGGCTTTGGCCTGACCCGGTGCCTTGATAAGGATGGTGTCAAAAATGTTCTCGTGGACGACATCGTGGCCGGCGGCACGCAGTGCAGCCGCGAGACCCGCGGTCTTCGCGGCGACGCCACGAGCAATCTCACGCAGCCCTTCAGGGCCGTGATACACCGCAAACATTCCCGCCATCACCGCAAGCAAAACCTGCGCGGTGCAAATGTTGCTGGTGGCCTTATCCCGACGGATGTGCTGTTCCCTGGTCTGCAGCGTGAGACGGTAGGCAGGATTGCCATCGGCATCTTTGGAGACGCCGATCAGGCGACCGGGCATTTGGCGCTCGAGGCCGCTGCGCACGGCCAGGTAACCAGCGTGAGGTCCGCCAAAGCCGAGCGGAATTCCGAAGCGCTGGGATGTTCCCACCGCAATGTCTGCGCCCATCTCCCCGGGAGGCACCAGAAGGGTCATGGCGAGAAGGTCCGCCGCGACGATAGCCAGCGCCTGGTGGCCATGAAGGGCTTCGATAGCGGGGCGAGGGTTGGAAATTTTTCCCGAGGCGCCCGGGTATTGGATAAAGCCACCAAAACACTCGGGGATTTCGCCGGAGAAGTCGGTTTCGACAATCTCAATACCTAGAGGTTCCGCGCGTCCGCGCACAATGGCTTTGGTTTGCTCCAGGGTGTCCGAATCAAGCAAGAAAACGTTGCTGGCCTGCGAGGACGCTCGTTTGGCGACGAGCATGGCCTCGGCCACCGCGGTGGCCTCATCCAACATGGATGCGTTCGCTGTGCCCATCCCGGTCAAGTCCGCAACCATCGTTTGGAAGTTCAGAAGTGCTTCGAGTCGTCCTTGCGAGATTTCTGGCTGGTACGGGGTGTAGGCGGTATACCAACTGGGGTTTTCCAGCACGTTGCGTTTGATCACCGAGGGTGTGTGCGTTCCGTAATACCCCTGACCGATGAGCGAGCGGCGGACGGTGTTGGCATCGGCAAGCGCGCGCAGCTCCGCGAGGGTTTCGGCTTCACTCGCTGCAGCGGGAATCGCAGAGCGCGCGATGTCTTTCATCCGGAGGTGACCGGGAACGGCGGCCTCCATGAAAGCAGGAAGGGAGTCAAACCCCAGCGCATTCAACATCAATGCCTGCGCCGAAGCATCGGTGCCGATGTGTCGATGAGCAAAACCGGTCATGTTCTTACTCTCCAATCAACGCCTTATAGGCGGCGGCATCAAGGGCATCGGGCTGCTGCGTGAATCGAACTTTGATGAGCCATCCGGCGCCATACGGATCAGCGTTGACGGTGTCGGGGGCTGAGACCACATCGTTGTTGGCCTCAATAACTTCTCCAGCGACGGGCGCGAAGATTTCGCCCACCGACTTGGTGGATTCGACCTCACCCACGATGGCTCCCTGGCTAATGGAGTCCCCTACGTTGGGCAGTGCCACAAACACCACATCACCCAGTGCTTCTGCAGCGTGTTCGGTGATTCCCACGGTGGCGATGTCGCCATCAATGGCAATCCACTCGTGGTCCTTGGTGTAGAGCAGGGTGTCGGGAACGGCGCTCATGATGCGGCCTTCTTTCGCTGATAGAACGGCAGTGGTTGAACTCTAACTCTCACGTCTGAACCCCGGACATCGACGATGAGCTCGGTGTCCACGTCGGCGTGCTGCGGGTCGATATAGGCCATGGCGATGGGGTAGCCGAGGGTCGGAGAGAGCGCTCCCGAGGTGACCTCACCGATGGTGTCGCCTGCGGTGGAGCGCACCGAATAACCGGCGCGAGGCGCCCGCTTACCCTCGCCGACGAGACCCACAAGTATCGGCGCATCAGTGGGGCCGGGTTCCAGAGCGGGCATCCCGACGAAAGATTCCTTGGCCACTACCGCTCTGCCAAGCCCCGCTTGGTGAGGTGTCCAGTCGAGACTCAGTTCATGCCCATATAGCGGCATACCCGCCTCCAGGCGAAGAGTGTCTCTGCAGGCAAGCCCACACAACCGCATCCCGTGGTTTGTGCCAGTTGCGTCGAGCTCATCCCACAGGGCTTGGGCGTGAGCGTCAGAGACATAAACCTCATAACCGTCTTCACCGGTGTACCCGGTGCGGGCGATGAGGACCTGCTCGCCGTTGAACGTCCCCGTGGTCATCCGGTAATACCGCAGCTCTTCGAAATCTTCCGACAGGTCGATACCTGCTGCGGAAATGATGGCGCGCGAGTGGGGTCCCTGCACGGCAATCAACGCCCAATCATCGCTCTCATCGGACACGACCACGTCAAAACCTGCTGTGCGCTGCCCCAGGGCGGCCACCGCGGCGTCGCGGTTGGCAGCGTTAGCGACAATCAAGTACCGCTCTGAGGAAAGTCGATAGACGATCAGGTCATCGATCACGCCACCTTCAGCGCTGAGGAGCAGCGAGTACTTAGCCTGGTGATTCTCGAGGACCGACAAGCGGTTACTGAGGGCATAATCCAAGAAGTCAGCGGCACCAGGTCCAAGAATCGAAATCTCCGCCATGTGGGAGAGGTCGAACATTCCCGCGCTGTCGCGCACCGCGTGGTGTTCCACAAGGTCAGATTCGTAACGCACCGGCATGTCATAGCCGGCAAAATCCGTGAAAGACGCACCCGCGCGCTCGTGCGCCGCATGAAGGGGGGTGTGCTTACTCACGGTTCTCCTGGAGTCTTTTCCGCAGGCGATCAAACCTGTCCGACTCCCCCTCTGTCATTGGCCTGAGAGTTTCGCGCGGTGTTTCGCGCTTTCACCGTCGGCGGGAAGTTATCTTCCGCTTTTCAGAGTGGCCGCGCCATGCGGTACAGGGAACCTGAGAGATTGGCGGGGATGCTTGCTCCTTCGGTGACATCAAGGATGTCTCTCCCGCGTGGCGTAGGGCCCGGTGTGAAGTTGTGCGCCCAGACTAGCAAGCGCTCTGGGGATTAGTCCCCGCCACGCTCCAGCGCCGAATGAAGGTTAGCCACCTCGAGGCTCGACGTCATTTGACAGCGCCTGCTGAGACGCCGGACACAATCTGGCGCTGCAGGAAGAAGTAAAAAACAATGATCGGAATCACCGCGAGCAACAATCCCGCCATCGCCTGCCCAAACTCCCGCGAATACTGCCCATAGAAGAGATAAGTGGAGAGTGGAAGCGTATAGCTTTCCTGCGATAACACCAGCGAGGGCAGCAGAAAGTCGTTCCAGATCCAGAGTGCGTTGATGATTGCGACGGTGGCTGTGACTGGCGCAAGCATCGGGAAAATGATTCGCCAAAACGTCACAAAATCTGAAGCGCCGTCAATTGCCGCAGCCTCATCCAGCTCGCGCGGAATGGTGCTGATAAACCCGTGATAGAGGAACGTTGACAGCGCAACGCCGAACCCTACATAAAAGAAGACCAGAGACGCGCGCTCGTTCAGGTTCACCAACCAGCCATACGTCCCAACGAACGGGATCATCAACGCTTGAAATGGCACGATCATCGACGCGACGAGAACAAAGAAGGACACTTGCCATCCACGTCCGGGGGTCCGAGCCAGGAAATAGGCGAGCATCGAGGAGGTCAAAATCAGCGCAACTACGGCAAAGATCGTGATCAACAGCGAGTTGGTAAGTGCCTGGAAGTAGTCCATTTTGCGAATCGCCTGCTCGAAGTTTTCCCAAGAAAATTCGACCGGCAAAGCGAACGGATTGCGAAGAATGTCGACTTTAGGTTTCAGGGAGTTCACCAGAACCAAGAAAAACGGAAAAGCGTAGACCGCGGACAGTACGGCTCCCACGGCAAACAGCACGCGCCGGCGGATTTTGGCTTTGCTCATCGTTGAACCTCTGCCCTCTTGCTGATCGCCACTTGAATAAGCGCAATAACGGCAACGATGATGAACATCATCACCGCTTTGGCCTGCCCCGTGCCGAGGAACCCGAACATGAACGCCTCGTTGAAAATGTGCATCGACACGAGCTCTGTCGACCGAAATGGGCCTCCCCCGGTAAGCCCCACGTTCACGTCGTAGGCCATAAAACTATTCCGGAGGGTCAGGAACAAACTGATGGTGAAGGCTTGTGCCATGAGCGGCATTTTTATGCTGACCAGAGTTCGAAACTCGGAGGCCCCGTCGATGCGTGCAGCCTCCAACACGTCTTTTTCCACGCTCAACAGACCGGTGATGTAGATGATCATCATGTAGCCCGACATTTGCCAGACCGTCACAATAACGAGAGCCCAAAAAGCGGTATCGGGGTTGTTGAGCATCGACGTTGTCCAGCTCTCAAAACCAAGCAGATCGCCGAATGCCGTGAAGCTTCTATTGAACACAAACTGCCAGATGAACCCGAGGATCACCCCGCCGATCAAGTTGGGGATGAAGAAAAAAGTACGAAAGACGTTCGAGGACCTCAGGGGTGCGGTCACGAGAAGCGCAAGAGAAAAAGCAACGACATTGACAAGAATCAAGCTAACGACCACATACTGCCCGGTAAACAGAAGAGACGTCCAGAATGCCGGGTCGGCCCCTGCTTCACGGTAATTGTCAAGGCCAACGAAGGTGTCAAAAGTGATGCCAAAGCCGTCCCAGTCAGTGAACGTGAAAAATGCGCCTTGAAACAGAGGGAAGACCATGACGACGCCAAAGGCGAAAAAAGGAAACGCCGCAAACTTGAGGAAGCGTGTAAACGATTTGTTGCGACCCAGCATTGCGTCACTCCTCCGGATATTTCTTTAAGATACAGGCTTGGTGCGGTGCCACAACCCCGTTACCGGAGAAGTGACACCGCACCACCTGTAGTTACTAGCGGATGATGCTACTTACTCAGCAGCTTCGCCACGCCAGGTCTTGGGCTCACCCAGCCATGCTGCTTCGAGTTCGTCAGCAAAGCCATCGCGGTCAATCACGCCCGAGATGTACTTCTGTCCCGAGTCGCCATACAGGTTCTGGCCACCGGCGGGGTAGTAGGAGTTCATCCACTCCAGTGCCTTGCCGTCGTTGACGTAACCGGCAATCTCTTGAGCCATAAAGGTGTTGGGCTCAACAGTGAAGCCGCTGTAAACGGGGATGAAGTTCATGTACCCGTCTTCAATCGGTCCGGCGTAACGGAGCTGGCCTTCTGGCGAGGTGACGAACCAGGTCAGGAAGTCAACAGCGCCTGCGCGCTCGGCTTCCGTCGACTGCTCTTCGTCCACCATGAAGTAGAAGGGGACGCCCACTGAGATGGAGTCGTTACCGTAGGACGACGCGTCGTTGCTGATCGGCAACGGCATCAGACCGAAGGTTCCTTCAGGGTTGTTGGTCAACAGCGAAGGCTCCGACCAGTTCCCCATGAACCAGAAGCCGACCTCGCCGGAAGCCGTCGCCAGTCCAGCGTCGTCGTACTCGGTGTCAGTCAGGTTCGGCTCGCCACTCATGTATTCCCGCATGAGCTCGAAGGTGTCGGCCCAGTTGTTGAACACGGGGTCGGCGGAGAGATCTTTGGTGCCATCCACCATTTCGTCCAACACGCTCAGGCGCTCTTCGCGGTCGGAAGACGTCATGGTGAAGTACTTGTTGGTGAGGTGAGCGCCAAGAGACCACCACAGTGCGGAAAAGCGAATCGCGTCAACGCCCGATGCCTCTACAGCCTGGAAAGCAGCTTCCAGCTCGTCACGGGTGGTGATGGTGGTGGGGTCAACGCCTGCAGCGTCCAGCACGTCCTTGTTGTAAACAAGTCCGAAAGCCTCTGCCGTGACAGGCAGGCCAACCTGCTTGCCATCAAAGTTAGCGCCAGCCAGAAGAGGCTCGGAAGCGAGCGCTTCGAGCTCAGTTCCCGACCAGTCCACAACCTTGTCGGCCATGTCGGGGAGTTCCTGGAGTGCGGTCATGATGACGGGAGCTTCACCGGCTGCGTACTTCGGAAGCACATCAGCAAGGAAGGATCCAGCCTGCGCGTTCTCGGGAATAACTACAACTTCGTAGCAGTCCTGAGACCCGTTGTACTCGTCAACCGCGGCAATGAACTGGTCATTAATCTCGCCTTTGATCGTACCGAGCATGCTTACTTCTGTCAGTTCACATTCTGCTGCAGCGGTGTCTCCAGAAGACTCGACAACGTCATCGGCGGTTTCCGCCGCGCACGCTGTGAGCCCGAGAAGGGCCGCAGCGGAAAGAGCTACGAAACTCGAAGCTTTTTTCATTCCTACTGTTCCTTTCGGTTGGGTGCGCAGTCCGCTCCGTTGTGGAACCGGTTGCGCTTGCGTAAACACTAGCTTCCGGCCGGCCCTCGAACCAAACCGAAAAGATAACAATTTGACAGCGAATCGGAGCTGCCGTTGCCTTAGCGAGGCACAAGCCCACTCTTCATCGATGCCGTTACCGGCACCGGATCGCTCAATTCCCCAACAAAACCACCGGGGCCTTGGTTGTGGAATCCCAGAACAAACCATTCGCCAGAGGGCATTTGAACCGCGCGCGCCGCGTACAGCGAATCACCCGGGATGGGAGTTGCCTGGGAGAAATCTATGTCGGCGAGCCCACCGGGGCACGCTACGGAGAAGCTCAGGTCGACATTCCCAAAGCGCTCCCGCATTTCGTCTCCCAGCTCCCGGTGTCCACAGCAAAAAATCAGCACCGGCACGCCATCAATTTCTGCCCACTGGAACACCTCCATGTGACCAAAACTAGTTTTCGACGTTGACAGCGGGGCGGTGACCTCCCACTTCACCAGATCCTGTGAAATCGCATGGCCAACCGCGCCTCTGGTGTCCGGTAGGCCCGATTGCGAACGAGCCGTCACCAACATGTGCCAAGCGCCGTCTCCGTCATCGAAATACACCCACGGGTCTCTCCAGGCTTCGTCATTCCAGACCTGATCGCTGAGCTTCTCGTACCACTGGCCGTCAGCCTCGACGACCAGGTCGGGGATTTTTTCCCACGTCATCAAATCCTGAGACCGAGCGGCGCCGATGCGCTGAACCTGACCATTGTCCTCGCGAGATGTTCCTGTGTAGAACATCCACCACTCTCCACGGGGGTGCCTCACCACGCTCCCGGTCCAGGTTGTCCAGGAGTCAAAACCCGGTTGGTCCGAAGGAGTGAGGGCATCGGGCAGAACCGTCCAGCTGGTGAGATCACGTGACACGGCATGCCCAATTTGAACATTTCGATGCCGCCGCTCAGGGTCCCCTAACCCGCGAGACGCGCAGAGATAAAAAGCATGACAAAGCTCCCCCTCCCACACGTACCAGGAATCCCAAATCCATCGATCAGGAAGAGACAAAGTCATTGTGGGCTCCTAAAAGTTCAACAGAAATCGCGACATGGTGCCGACAACTCCCAGAGGGCCGCGGCCTCTACCCAGCGGCGTCCCCTGCGCGGGAGAAATGAGTCTATGTGCTTTGGGCCCTCAGGCGTGACTCGACCTCAACAAGCGCCTCGTTGTGGCGAAGAAAACCGGGGACAGTGGGCGGGTCGAATCGGCCGAAAAAGACCTCCCCGCAGGGCAAAACTCCGTGGTCGGCAAGGCTCTCTCGGAGACGATTCGCGTATCGCTCTGCTCGATCCTTCTTCCATGAACCACTGAATCGAAGGGCGGCCACCTCTCGGGGCTCCACATCTCGCACCATGACATCCGCATTCACTGGCACCGGCGCATCAGCGGCGCTAGTGCCCTCGGGAAGAACGAAGCTGATGAGATGCGAGCTTCCGCGCGGCTCATGAACCACCGGCGACGTCATAGCCATACGATCTCCGCGAGAATTAGCGCCCGAAATATACGTAACCAGGGGTGAAAAAGCCCGGTTCCCGGCGGCCTCAAAACTCGCGTCTACTTCAAAAGAAATGAGGGTATGCGAGGGATAGTGGCGAATCTCTGTCCCATTGGGAAGGGTTGATAGAACGACGTACGGCTGCGCCTTAGTCACCACGTTCCCCTTCCTCTGGCCCCAGTCTCCTGCTCCGGGCCCTATGTGAGCTGTGAGCGGTCCGACGGAAAATTCCGAGGGGCCCTAGGTGTCGGTCTACTCGAGTCCCGAATCCCGCGTGTTTTTGAAGGTTTCCAGCGCCTCCGAAACAACGTGCCGAGTCTGATCCAACAGCTCCCCTGGGCTATCCAGCGTCAAGAGGTCTTGGTGATCCAGGGTGCCAAGCGGTGAAATACCCGCCAATTGCCAGGCCTTTTCCACCGGATCGGTGGCCAACTCAATATCGGTGGGCCACGGAAGGCTCAAATCGAGCGTTGCCAAATACTCCAGAGTCTCACGCACCACGTTTTCGGTGAGTACCAGTTCCTCCCCCGGCACATCCCCTGGATCAAAAACGTCGAGGAATTCGACCTCGGCTCGCGGGAAGGGCTCTTCCTCAATCCACTTGCTCACCCGGAACCGGCGCCCACCCCGGGCAACCACCTGTAGCGGACCATCGGGCGCTTCCACCTGAAGCACCTGCGCGGTGGTGCCGATATCAAAGCGCTGGTCACCGCCCCCCACCTCAGACCCACGCTCAATCAACACCACACCAAACTCGGATTCCTCCGCGTCCAACACGGTCCCCATCATTTTGAGATAGCGCTCCTCGAAGACCTGCAAGGCCAAGGGCATCGCGGGAAACAGCACAGAGCCAAGCGGGAACATGGGAATTTCGGGCATGGTCTAAGGCAACCACTGCCGGTGACAACTCACAACCTGGGGCGTGGGATTCAAAGCCTGCGCTCAGGAACTAAAACGGAACTCCACCACATCACCGTCGCGCATCACATAATCCTTTCCCTCGATGCGCGCCTTGCCTCCGGCACGCGCATCGGCGAGAGAACCGGCAGCGACCAGGTCCTCAAAGGCGGTCACTTCGGCTTTGATGAACCCTTTCTCAAAGTCCGTGTGAATAACGCCAGCAGCCTGGGGGGCTTTCCACCCGCGGTGAATGGTCCACGCGCGGGCTTCTTTGGGACCCGCCGTGAGATACGTCTGGAGACCCAAGGTGTCAAAACCAATGCGCGCGAGCTGGTCCAGCCCACTTTCTTCCTGACCCATTGACGCGAGAAGCTCTGCGGCCTCATCGGCGTCGAGGTCGATGAGTTCGCTCTCCACTTTGGCGTCAAGGAACACTGCTTTTGCCGGAGCCACCAGGGCCGCAAGCTCCGCGCAACGCTCTGGATTCCCCAGGGTGCCCTCATCGACGTTGAAGACATACAGGAATGGCTTAGCAGTCAGTAAGCCCAGTTCCCGCAGAAGACTTGCGTCAAAACCTGCTTGAAAGAGCGTGGTGCCACCGTCGAGAATCGTGTGGGCTTCCTGGGCAGCAGCCAGCACCGCTGGCTCCATCTTTTTGCCTTTGACCTCTTTTTCGTACCGAACAATCGCCTTTTCCAGCGTTTGCATATCCGCGAGAATCAGCTCGGTGTTGATGGTGTCCATATCAGCGGCGGGATCGACCGCACCGTCCACGTGAACAACGTCGGGGTCATCGAACACCCGCACGACCTGCGCAATGGCTTCTGCTTCGCGAATGTTGGAGAGGAACTGGTTCCCCAAACCTTCGCCCTCGCTCGCACCCCGCACAATGCCGGCGATATCCACAAACGACACCGCCGCGGGAATGACCTTTTCGCTGCTAAAAATTCCTGCCAGAACGTCCAGGCGCTCGTCCGGGAGGTTCACCACACCCACGTTGGGCTCAATCGTCGCGAACGGGTAGTTCGCCGCAAGAACGGTGTTCTTGGTGAGGGCGTTGAAGAGTGTGGATTTACCCACATTGGGGAGACCAACGATTCCAATTGTCAAAGCCACGGGAATGACCCTACTGGAGAGTCGGGGGTACCTGACAGACTTGTGAACATGGAACAGTCACTGACTATTGCTCTCGTGGGAATCCTGCTTGCTCTCATACTCGGCTTCGCCTTGGGGTGGTTCCTTCGACCCCGTGGTTCCTCCGCCGAATCGAACGAGGAAGCCGTGGTGCTACGCACCCAAGTGGAGATGTTGCAACAGCAACTCGAGGCTCAGACGTCCAGTCAAGAAGCTGAGAACAAAATCTTGGTCGCGCTCGGCCCCGTGACCTCCAAGCTCAACGATATGCAGCGCACCGTGGCAGACCTGGAGAAGCAGCGGAGCGACCAACACGGTCAGATCTCGGAGCAACTGCGCTCCGCCTTACAAAGCGATGAGCTACTGCGCGCTACCACCGAGGGCCTGGCTTCCGCGCTTCGCTCCAACAGCATGCGAGGCAAATGGGGTGAAGTTCAGTTGCGTCGGGTCGTGGAGGCCGCAGGTCTCATTGAGCGCGTCGACTTTGATTTGCAAGCTTCGATTTCCTCTGACGCGGGTCTTGGTAAGCCCGACATGGTGGTGCACCTTCCCGGCGGTAAAAACATCGCTGTCGACGCGAAGGTTCCTTTCACCGCCTATATGGAGGCCAGCTCAATTCCTCTCACCGCCACCGGTGAAGAGGGAGCACGTCGCGAGAAACTGCTGAAAGAGCACGTGGCCGCCGTGCGCGCTCACATTGACGCGCTCGGCAAGAAGTCCTACTGGGACGGTTTGGATGCCTCCCCAGAACTCGTGATCTGCTTTATTCCCAGCGAGGCCTTAGTCTCCTCGGCTCTCGAGGCCGACCCAGGACTGATGGATCACGCGTTTTCCAAGAAAGTAGCGCTCGCCTCACCCGTCACCCTCTGGTCGGTGCTGAAGACCGTTGCGTTCTCGTGGCGCCAGGACGTGGTGACCGAAGACGCCCAGAAAATCTTCACCACGGGAACCGAGTTGCTCCAGCGTTTGGGCTCCATGGCCGGTCACATCGAAACCCTGGGGCGATCACTGACCAGCAGTGTGAAGCACTACAACTCGTTTGTGGGTTCGCTCGAGTCCAGAGTGTTCCCCAGTGCCCGCAGACTCAGCGAACTGGGAACTCAGGGTGATCTCGAGGAAGCCCTCGAAACGGTGGAAGATCTCCCCAAAGCCCTCTCGGCGCCGGAAATGATCGACGAGGACGCCGACAAGGACTAGTGATCAAGCCACTTATCGGCTTGGTGGTCTGCTGACACCCGACGCAGGGTGCCCGACCGCGCACGCAGCACGATGCTCTCAGTGGAAATAATGCTGCCGGAGCGTCGAACCCCGCGGGCCAGCTCGCCGTCGGTCACCCCGGTGGCCACAAAGAAGGTGTTATCGCTGGAAACGAGATCATTCAGCCCGTAGGGCTCATCGAACTGAAGCCCCGCTGCGCTCCCACGCTCGCGCTCCTGCTCATCCATTGGGTGCAACACACCCTGCATGAAACCGCCGAGGGCTTTAATCGCACACGCGGTGGCGACCCCTTCAGGGCTTCCGCCAATCCCCACACACAGGTCTATCCGGGTGTCGTGGCGGGCTGCATTAATGCCGCTCGCGACATCGCCATCCAAAATGAGCCTGGTGCCAGCACCCGCTTCGCGAATTTCACGAATGAGATCGTCGTGACGTGGACGATCGAGAACTGCAACCCGCATCTCGTCCACCGGTTTCCCTTTGGCTTTCGCTAGTGCGCGGATGTTCTCGCCGATCGGGCGGTGAATATCAACGACGCCGATTCCCTCGTGGGAGGTCACAATTTTTTTCATGTAATACACGCTGGAGGCGTCCAACATGCTCCCCCGGTCCGCCACAGCAATCATCGAAATCGCGTGGGATCGACCAGAGGCAGTCAGCGACGTGCCATCAATCGGGTCAACGGCGATGTCGCACTGCGGGCCCTGGCCGTTACCGACAACCTCGCCGTTAAACAGCATCGGAGCATCATCTTTTTCACCTTCACCAATCACGACCAGTCCTGAGAACGCGACCGTGGAGAGAAACTTCCGCATCGCATCGACGGCAGCACCGTCAGCGGCGTTTTTGTCGCCACGTCCAATCCAGGGTGTTGCGCGAATGGCCGCGGCTTCCGTCGCCCGAACCAACTCCATGGCGAGGTTGCGGTCAGGGTGTTGGAATAACTCAGCAGCTTCAGCCTGTGACATAAGAGTCCTTTGAGGGCGATAAGAGTGCGGTGTCTTCAGCCTACCGCCGATACAAAGGCGCCTCGAGGGTGCCGATAGTCTTAAAGCCCCATCCTCGATAACTGGAGAAACCATGCCTGTTGCTTCCCCCGACCAGTACGCCACGATGCTCGATCGGGCAAAAAGCGACGGGTTTGCCTACCCCGCCTTCAACGTGTCGTCCTCTTCGACCATCAACGCGGTGCTTCAGGGTCTGACCGAAGCAGGTTCTGACGGCATCATTCAGGTTTCCACCGGGGGTGCTGACTTCTTTGCCGGACAAAGTGTGTCGGCCCGCGCCTCTGGTGCGCTTGCTTTTGCCGCGTTCGCCAAGGAAGCCGCCAAAAACTACCCCATCACGGTCGCACTGCACACCGACCACTGCCCCAAAGATGCTCTGGATGGTTTTGTGATGCCGTTGATTGCGGCCAGTGAGGAATCCGTCAAGAACGGCGGCGAGCCCATCTTCCAGTCCCACATGTGGGATGGCTCCGCCGTTCCACTGACGGAGAACCTGGAGATCGCCGCTGAGCTCCTGCCGCGGATGAAAAACATTGGGTCGATTCTTGAAGTGGAAATCGGTGTTGTGGGCGGCGAAGAAGACGGCGTCAGCCACGAAATCAACGACAGCTTGTACACGACCCTCGATGACGCGATCGCAACCGTCGAGGCACTCGGTTTGGGGGAACAGGGCCGCTACATGGCGGCACTCACGTTTGGCAACGTCCACGGTTTCTACAAACCCGGCAACGTCTCTCTGAAGCCCGAACTACTGGCAGAAATCCAGCAGGGACTGGCGCAGAAGTATCAGACCGGCGCCAAGCCCATGGACCTCGTGTTCCACGGTGGATCCGGCAGCTCCGAAGCAGAAATTGCCGAAGCAGTGCGTAATGGTGTCATCAAGATGAACATTGATACCGATACCCAGTACGCGTACACCCGGGGCGTCGCAGGGCACATGTTCAGCAACTACGACGGTGTGCTGCGCATCGATGGCGAAGTGGGTAACAAAAAGGTTTATGACCCGCGCGCGTGGGGCAAAGTGGCGGAGTCCTCAATGGCCGCCCGCGTCGTCGAAGCGGCCCAGCAGCTAGGGTCCGCCGGGCACTCGAAGAGCTAGCGGCGGTTGCGGCCACCAATCGTGGCCGCATCAATCTCGCCACTCGCGTCACGACGGAGTTCTTTCGGCAGGGAGAACTGAAGGTCTTCCTCTGCCGTGCGCACCTCGGACACCTCAGTGAAACCTGCCTCGGCAAGATCCGCCAAGGTGTGGTCCACCAGCACCTCGGGAACAGAAGCCCCGGAGGTCACACCGATGGTCTCCACCCCCACCAACCATTCCTGCTCGATCTCGCTGGCGTAGTCCACTCGGTAGGCAGCGCGTGCACCATATTCGAGTGCTACCTCAACAAGGCGAACACTGTTGGACGAGTTCGGCGAGCCGACGACAATGACCAGGTCGCACTCCGCGGCAATTTTCTTGATGGCTACCTGACGGTTTTGGGTCGCGTAACAAATGTCATCGCTGGGTGGATCTTTTAGGTGCGGGAACCGCTCGCGTAAGCGTCGCACCGTCTCCATGGTTTCATCCACACTCAGCGTGGTTTGGGACAGCCAAATCAGATTTTCTGTTTCCGGCGGCGTGATGCGCTCTGCTTCATCCGGGTCATTCACCAAAGTGGTGTGCTCCGGGGCGTGGCCCATCGTGCCTTCCACTTCTTCGTGACCCTCGTGTCCGATCAACAGAATGTGGTAATCCTGGCCGGAAAAGCGCACTGCTTCGCGGTGGACTTTGGTCACCAGAGGACACGTGGCGTCGATGGCATTGAGTTCGCGATCTGCTGCCTGCTGGACCACCATCGGGGACACCCCGTGAGCGGAGAACACGATGTTGGACCCGGTGGGAACCTCGGCGACCTCATCAACGAAGATCACGCCGCGCGATTCCAATTCCCGCACCACGTGAATGTTGTGAACGATTTGCTTACGCACATAAATCGGCGCACCGAAACGCTCGAGAGCTTTCTCCACGGCGATAACGGCCCGGTCCACCCCTGCGCAATAGCCACGAGGCGCGGCCAAAATGATGCGCTTGGAGCCCTTCGTGGGCTCTTCCTTCAGCGGGGCAAGCCGCGAAGGAATGAGCGGGGTTCCCAGAAGGGATTCGTTGCCGTTGCTGATAGTCACGCGCTCCAGTGTAGGCGGGTCAGCCCGGAAACGCTCTGAGTGTTCTAGTTTAGAAATCATGGCCACCAACGACTCCAGCCCTGAGGCACCGTGGCCGGTAGCGAAGCTCTCTGAGCTTCTCGGTGGCTATATCGAGCGCTTAGGTTCTGTGTGGGTCGAGGGGGAAATCACCCAGTGGGGTGAATCCGGTGGCAACGTCTACGGCAAGCTGCGCGACAGTGACGCGGATGCCTCGGTCGCCTTCACCGTGTGGCGCAGGACCCGTAGCGAGATCCCCGAGGGAATCAGCCAAGGCGACCGTGTTGTCGCTCAGGTGCGCCCGTCGTGGTGGGTCAAGGGCGGCACACTCTCGATGAACGTGTTGGCGATGAAACACACGGGTTTGGGCGAGCTACTGGAGAAATTGGCTCAACTGAAAGAAACCTTGCAGAAGGAAGGTTTGTTTGCGCCCGAGCGCAAAAAACGCCTCCCCCTTCTCCCCCACACCATCGGTGTCGTCACCGGCAAAGACTCGGATGCGGAAAAGGACGTCATCACCAACGCGACCCTGCGGTGGCCCGAAGTTTCCCTCCGTGTCGAACACGCTGCGGTCCAAGGCGAGCGTTGTGTAACAGAAGTGATCGCGGCGCTCACCACGCTGGAAGCCGACCCGAACGTGGAGGTGATCATCGTGGCGCGCGGGGGTGGGGACTTTCAAAACCTTCTGCCCTTTAGTGACGAGCGTCTTGTGCGCTTTGCTGCGAGCCTCACCACGCCTCTGGTGAGCGCTATCGGTCACGAAGCGGACCGACCCCTCCTTGATGAAGTTGCCGACCTGCGGGCGTCCACCCCCACTGATGCCGCGAAGCGTGTCGTGCCAGACGTCGGAGAAGAACGCAGTCGACTGCGGGACGTGCGCGAGCGGCTTCGAACGAAGCTAGGCAGTGTCATCGAATACGAGACCGAACGGCTCGCCGCGTTTCGGTCGCGGCCCAGCCTGGCGGACCCCGAAACCCTGATTGATGGCCCGATGGAGGACGTGTTGCTGCTCCTCGCGCGAGGCAGTGACTTGGCAGGCCGTGCCATCGAGCGGCGAGAGTCCGAGCTCACCCAACTCCACAGCTCACTTCGGGGTCTCTCCCCCCAGGGCACGCTCGATCGTGGATACGCCATCGCGCGCAATGCCCGTGGTCACGTGATTTCCCGCGTGGACGAGGTCAACGCGGGAGACGAGCTTTCGCTCATCGTCAGCGATGGCACGATTGCCACTCACGTTGATGACAACTAGCCCCTCGGTAGACTGAGGCCGTGAGCGAAGCAAAGAAACCCGCACTGGCCGATATCGCCGAGCTCTCCTACGAGCAAGCCCGGGATGAACTCGTGGAGGTTGTGGGGAAACTGGAGCAGGGCGGCATCTCGCTCGAAGACTCCATTGGTTTGTGGGAGCGCGGTGAAGCTCTGGCAACCCGGTGCGAAGAATGGCTCACCGGAGCCCGTGAGCGTTTAGAAGCGGCAAAGAAAGCCCGCAGCGAATAGGTATGGCGGACAAGGAACCCCGCGAGGTTGCCGGTTTAGGCCGACCTGAAACACCGCTCGAGAAAAACGACCGCGTGCAGAAAGCACGCCGCGAACGTCGCGCACGCCAAACCACACGAAACCTGGTGTGGTCTCTGCTGACCTCGCTGGGTGTGGTTGCCCTGCTCATTGTTGTGGTGGTTCGACCGGACACCAACCTGGTCGAGGACATCGACTGGCGTGTAGTGGCCCAAGAAAGCGCGGGGTCGCTGCCGGGCGAACCGCTGTACCCGAGGCTGTATGACCTGTGGAGCTCCAACCGCGCAGAAATTGTCAACGAACCCGGCGCCGACATCGTGTGGTCGATTGGTTTGCTAGGCCCGGAAAACAGCTACGTGGCGTTCGATCAGGGTTTTGGTGCTGATGCGACCTGGGTGGCCGGAAAGGTCGAACAGTCCCCCTCCTCGGGGTCTGTGGAGCTTGGGTACGGCACGAATACGCTGGAGTGGATCGAATACGACCGCAGCGCCGCAGACGAGGGTGCGAACAACGCTTATGTCTTGGTACTCGAGCAAGAGGAGTTCATCCTGGTGGTGGCGGGAACCAGTAAACGCGCCGTTGCACAGATCACGGATGACATCACCTTCCAGCTGACCGCGCCCTAGCGCTCCCCGCCGGTTCAGAGGCACCTGCTGCAGAGTAAACTGCGGGGTGTCCCGCCCCACCGAGCTTTCAAGGATGAGTGATGACCGACCAGGGTGAATTCCGTATCGAACACGACACCATGGGCGAGGTGAAGGTTCCCAAGGATGCCCTCTACCGGGCGCAGACCCAGCGGGCGGTGGAAAACTTCCCCATTTCGGGACGCGGGTTGGAATCCGCGCAGATCAGCGCGCTCGCTCAGATCAAACGAGCGGCGGCACTGGTCAATAAAGAACTCGAAATTCTCGATGGCGCTATCGCCGATGCGATTGTTTCCGCTGCCAACGAAGTGATTGCCGGGCAGCACCACGACCACTTCCCGGTGGATACCTACCAAACCGGCTCGGGCACCTCCTCCAACATGAACATGAACGAAGTTCTCGCTACGTTGGCGAGCGCAACCGGCCCGGAGGTTCACCCCAACGACCACGTGAATGCCTCTCAGTCCTCGAACGACGTGTTCCCCACGTCGGTTCACGTGGCGGTCACCGAAGCGCTGTTGAACTCACTGATTCCTGCTCTGGATTACCTCGCCAGCGCCCTGGAAGAAAAAGCACAGAAGTGGACGACCGTCGTGAAGGCGGGGCGCACCCACCTGATGGATGCGACCCCGGTCACCCTGGGGCAAGAATTCGCCGGCTACGCGCGTCAAATTCGCCTGGGTATCGAGCGCGTCGAGTCGACCATCGCTCGCGTGGCCGAGGTTCCCCTCGGCGGAACAGCAACCGGCACCGGGATCAACACCCCCCTCGGCTTTTCCCAAAAAGTTATTGCCGAGCTTGCGTCTGCGACAGGGTTGCCCCTGACGGAAGCGCAGGACCACTTCGAAGCGCAGGGAGCCCGCGATGGCCTGGTCGAAGCTTCGGGTGCACTTCGAGTTCTCGCGGTATCGCTGACCAAAATCTGCAACGACATCCGGTGGATGGGATCGGGGCCAAACGCGGGTCTGGCAGAGCTTCACATCCCCGACCTGCAGCCGGGCAGCTCGATCATGCCCGGGAAGGTGAACCCCGTCATCCCCGAGGCCGTGCTGATGGTGTGCGCAAGAGTTGTCGGTAATGACCACACGATCGCGTGGGCGGGCTCGAGCGGAAACTTCGAGCTCAACGTGGCGATTCCGGTCATGGGAACGTCACTGCTGGAATCTATTCGTCTGCTGACAAACGCCTCGCGAGTGCTGGCCGATAAGACCGTGTCGGGTTTGGAGGCTCGTGAGGAGAGGGCGAGAGCCCTTGCCGAGTCCTCACCGGCGATTGTGACCCCACTTAACCGAGTGATTGGCTACGAGGCCGCGGCAAAAGTAGCTAAGCACGCAGTGGAGCACCAAAAAACGGTGCGAGAAGCCGTGATCGAGTTGGGCTTTGTGGAACGCGGCGAGGTCACCCTGGAGGAGCTCGATACAGCACTTGATGTGTTGCGGATGACCGCACCGGGTCTCTAAGGAGCTCGCAGGCCTAACGCTCCGGCAAATCAATAACGCCGGTGGGATCGTTGTGACGCCAATTGGGTAGGGACCAATTGAAAGCAATCGACAACACCCGCATCAGCGATATCGCGAATGCAGAGCTCGCCACGGCCACCAGGGGCGAGGCGCCAAAAGCGCCAATCCCCCACACCAGTAACCCGCCCCCAAAGGCGAGGACTGCGTAAAGCTGGAAGCTCGCGACCACCCAGGGCAGATCGTTAAGCATCACATCACGCAAGATTCCGCCGGTGATGGCGGTGGTGACCCCCATGAGCGCAGCAATCAACGGGCTGGACCCCAAATCCAAGGCGATCTGTGTCCCCGAGGCTGCGAATACCCCAAGCCCCAGCGCATCAGGCCACTGAATTGCCCTCGCGGTGGGTTCAAAGTGGCGTGAGCGCAAAACAATCGCCGATCCGACACCAATCGCGATCACGACCCAGAGCCAGTGTTCGTATTCCACCCAGAAAAGCGGCGAACGATCAAGCAGCACATCGCGCAGTGTCCCGCCAGCCATTGCGGTGAGAAAAGCCACAAGCACAACTCCCACCACGTCGAGGCGTTTCCGAACGGCGGCAAGCGCACCGGAGAGCGCAAAAGCCACCACCCCAACACCTTCAAACACCAGCAGCAGCGACTGGAGCGCCGTTTCACCAACCATGGGGGAAGTCTTTCACGTTCTCATCGGCAGGGCAGGGCAATAAAGCGTACGTCGGTACCGCAGCAGTCGATCGCCGTGGTGGCCTCCTATGCCGCTTCGTCTCAGACGGCCGGTACCGGGCCGTAGGTGTTCTCGGCGGCCTCGGATTGCTGCACTGTGAAGACCAGGAGAACAATCCCTCCAGCCAGCGGTACGAAGCCCAGCAGGACCCACCAACCGCTCTTGCCAGTGTCATGGAGTCGGCGCACCAAAACGGCCAGGGCCGGGACAATGGTCGCGAGTATCCACACCAGCCCGACGATTCCGCCACCGCCATTGGCGATGAAGCGCTCGATGTCACCGTTCATCAGAACGAAATCAATCACTGCGGCAGCAAGGTTCGTCACCACGAGGAACAGTTGAATAAACCAATACTCGGATCTGCGGGCGCGCCCCTTGAAGGTGGCGTAGTGGGACCAAAATGACTTAACCGCTTGACCGAAACCCATGACGACCTCTTTCTTTGCTTACTGGGCAACCTATCCCACCGCGGTGCGCGAAACCCGAGCGAAAGATCGTGGAGTGCTCGCTACATCCCGTAGCGACGCTGGCGCCTACCAAAGTCACGCAGGGCACGAAGGAAATCAATTTCGCGCAGGTCGGGGCCAAGGGCCTCGACAAAATAGAACTCGCTGTGGGCGCTTTGCCACAACATGAAGTCGCTCAGTCGCTGCTCACCAGACGTGCGGATAACCAAGTCCGGGTCGGGTTGCCCCACGGTGTAAAGGTGTTTGGCAATCTCCGGGACACTAATCGCATCGGGGAGATCCTCCAGTGTGCCCCCGCGAGCCTGGTGCTCACGCACCATCCGGCTTACTGCGTCAGATATTTCGGCCCGGCCCCCGTAACCCACCGCAAGATTGATGTGCAGGCCTGAGTTCCGCGAGCTTCGCTCAGCGGCGCCGGCGAGAGTTTCCCGAAGATGCGAGGGCAAGCCGTCGGCTTGCCCCACGTGCTTGACCCGCCAGTTGGAGAAACGGGAAAGTTGATCGGCGAGGCTTTCAATAATGTCGGCAAGGTCGTTAAGCTCTGCGGTTGCCCGGGCGCTGAGATTGTCCGCCGAGAGGAGGTAGAGCGTGACCACCGAAATACCCTGGTCTTCACACCAGGTCAGGAACTCGTGAATCTTGTCCGCACCAGCCCGGTGCCCGTGGGCACTCGATTGCAGAGCCCGCGCTTTGGCCCAGCGCCGGTTGCCATCCAAAATCATGGCCACGTGCTGCGGCTTTGCCAGGCCCTCAATTTCTCCGAGGATGCGCCTGCGGTACAGACGGTAGAGCAACCCCTCGCCCATCAACACTCTCAGCCATCGCACAGAACTACGGTAGTCCTATCTCCGAGCGTTGGATGTTCTCTACAACCCCAGGCCTGATTCACTGAGGAGAGCTCTAGAGTGAGGGCGTGAGCGACTCTGAGACACCTTCCGCGCCTGTGCACCTCCCGCTGGTCGAGGAGTCTGTCGCCTATGAGGCTGGAGAGATCAAACCGACCTGGCGCGGCTGGATTCACTTATCGACGTTGCCAATCGCGATCGCGGCAGGAATCGTGCTGATTGTTCTTGCCAACGGTGTACCCGCCACCGTATCGAGTGCCGTTTTCGTGACGAGCTCTATCCTCATGTTTGGCATTTCGGGTACCTATCACCGCTTCAACTGGTCCCCCAAGACCAAAAAGGTACTGAAGCGACTCGATCACGCCAATATTTTTCTCTTGATTGCTGGTACCTATACGCCCATTGCGGTGCTGGCGCTGCCGGCAGACAAATCCCAGACACTCCTGACTGCCATCGGGATCGGCACCATCATCGGCATTGCGATGCGGGTGTTGTGGGTCGGTGCACCCCGGTGGTCCTATGTCCCCATTTACCTCGGCCTGGGGTGGGCCGCGGTGATGTACTTGCCCGACCTGGTGGCCGCCAACCTGGCGATGATGGTGCTCGTCCTTGTGGGTGGCCTCGCCTACACCGTGGGAGGCGTCGTCTACGGGCTTAAGTGGCCCAACCCGTCAGCGAAGAACTTTGGCTTCCACGAAATCTTTCACGCACTAACCGTGATTGCGTTCCTGTGCCACTGGACCGCCGTCCTCCTGGTCGCCCTTAACCCACCTCTGGGTTAGTTTCCGCATCCAACTTGGCGTTTATTTCTTCGCGGTAGCGCACCCGGCGAACACGGCGCACCATGTCGAGGATGAGCATCAACACAGCACCGGCGACGACAAACGTCACCACAAACCCAACGACACCCGGGGTGACCGAGTTGGGGTCCACCTCGATAGCAGGAATCAACGTGTCTTCTTCGAAGGGCAGCAGACGCAAGAGCTGGTGCATGACGCCTCTTTCTCCGCTTTCACAACGGCCATCGAATATCCTGGCTTCAGCGTAGCGAGGGAAAACCGGTGATGTCTGACAACAGTGAACGTCTTGCTGCTCGCTACGGGGTAACACCCCAACGAGCAGCAAGAAATAAGGCCTGGGGCTGGATCGCTGCCGGCGGTTTTGCCGCGGTCTTGGGTGCCTGGCTGTGGTGGGGCGGCGTGCTGGAGACCCCCTCGCAACTCCAAGTGCGCGACATCGGCCACACGATCGTGTCAGAAACGCAGGTGGTGGTGAATTACGAAGTGACCACAGCGCCGGGCACCCCCATCGCGTGCGCGGTTCAAGCACTCAATGCTTCCTACGGAATTGTCGGCTGGTCGGTCGTGGATATCCCCGAGTCCACGCAGTGGACTCGTGTGTTTGACACCACGCTGCGCACCAGCGAACCCGCCGTAACCGGTTTGCTCTACGAGTGCTGGCTGACGTAATCTCAGTACATCCCACCGGCCACCTTGTGGCCGGTTCTTTAGTTAGCAGGAGGCCCTCATGGCAGAACCCGACACCTCACACCCGGTGTGGCTGACCCAGGAGGCGTACGACCGGCTCGCTCTCGAGCTTGAACAGCTCACCACCCGCGGTCGCAGCGAGATTGCCAAGCGCATCGAGGTCGCGCGCGAAGAGGGCGACCTGAAAGAGAACGGCGGGTACCACGCCGCTAAAGACGAGCAAGCGAAGATGGAAGATCGGATTCGCACGTTGACCAGCATGCTCAAGCACGCGGTGGTCGGTGATGTTCCCGAGAGCAACGGCATCGTGGAATCGGGCACCGTCGTAAAAGCGCACATTCACGGCGATGTGGAAAAGTTCCTCCTGGGCTCGCGCGAGCTCGCCGGTGACACGGATTTAGATGTCTACTCCGCCCAAAGCCCTCTGGGTGAAGCGATCATGGGCCTGCGGGTCGGCGAATCCAGCACCTACACCGCCCCCAGCGGAGCAGAAATCGCGGTCGAGATTCTCGAAGTCGAGACGTTTATCCCCTAAGAAACAACGCGGGGTTCGTAGCCTTCTGCGCGCAGTGCCGACAAGACCTCTTCGGCGTGCTCGGGTCCTCGTGTTTCCACGTGCAGTTCGAGTTCGACCTGCGAAATCTGAAGCCCCGTGCCGTGGCGAGTGTGAATCACTTCCACCACATTGGCGTTTTGCGCAGAAACAATCTCGGAAGTACGCGCCAACTGGCCGGGTCGGTCAGGCAGCGGAATCCGCATCTTCATGTAGCGACCGGCCCCTGCCATACCGCGCGAAATCACGCGCTCCATGATCATGGGGTCGATATTTCCGCCACTAAGGACGACCACGGTGGGGCCTGTCGCCGTGATTTTTCCTTCAAGAATTGCCGCCACGCCCACAGCCCCCGAGGGCTCGACGACGAGTTTGGCCCGCTCAAGTAACACGAGCATGGCGCGAGCAGTCTCGTCATCGCTGACCGTCACGACCTCATCGACGGCGTCCTTGATGATCTCGAAGTTCAGGGCGCCGGGTTTTTGAACGGCAATACCGTCGTTGATGGTGGCGCGCACCTCGACGGAAACGGGTTGCCCGGCTTCGAGGGAGGGCAGATACGGCGCAGCGTTTTCTGCCTGCACACCAATAACTTTGATGGTGCGACCTTCGGCCTGGGCACGCTGCTTCATGGCGCTGGCAACCCCAGCCATCAAGCCACCACCACCAATGGGCACAATGACGGTGGCTACATCAGGTACCTGGTCCATGATTTCCAGGCCCACGGTTCCTTGCCCCGCAATGATGTCGGGGTGATCAAACGGAGGGATCCGAACGGCCCCGGTTTCTGCAGCAAACGCCTGAGCAGCTTTCAGCGGTTCGTTGATGCTCTCGCCGCCGAGTATGACCTCCGCGCCATAGGCCTGGGTGGCTTGTAGCTTGGGCAACGCCACCCCCACCGGCGTGAAGATGGTCGCTTTGATGCCCTGCTCCCTAGCGGCGAACGCCACACCCTGAGCGTGGTTTCCGGCACTTGCCGCCACAACCCCGCGAGCTTTTTCTTCCTCACTGAGCTTTGAGATGCAGTAGTAGGCACCGCGAATTTTATAAGCACCGGTGCGCTGAAGATTTTCACACTTAAGGGATACGGGTTGTCCCAGAACCTGGGACAGGTATCGCGAGACCTCAACGGGAGTCTCCTGCGCTACTCCCTGCAGTGTTGCAGCCGCATCAGCAAAATCCTCGAGCGTGGGCCCGGGCAGTTGGGTGGCATCAAACGTGGCGGTCTCGCTCATAAGAGGCTCTGAACGTTCGGGTCAGAGCGCCAGGAACCCCTGGCCAGGTAGGACACCACAACATTCACGAACGCCACTACGGGCACGGCGAACAATACGCCGGCAATTCCTGCCAGGTATCCCCCAGCAGCCACCGCAATCACAATCGCCAGCGGGTGAATGCGCACGGCAGCACCCATCACCAGGGGCTGCAGAATCTGGCCTTCAATCTGTTGGACCACCAGAACAATAATCAGCATCACCAGGGCAATGACCGGACCCTCGTAGACCAAAGCAATCAGCACCGCCAGGGCAGCGGCCACAGTCGCCCCCACAATGGGTACGAAAGCCCCGAGGAAAACGGCGATAGCAATCGGGGCCACCAGCGGCAGGCCCAGCAAGAACGCACCAAGTCCGATTCCCACCGCATCTACGAACGCAACAAAAATCTGGACTTTCACGTAGCTGAGCAGCGTCGACCAACCGGCAAGTCCGGATCCGAGAATGGCAGGTTGCGCCGCTTGCGGGAACCAGCCGACCAAGTACTCCCAAATCCTTTTGCCATCGTGAATGAAAAAAATCAACGCAAAGATAGCGATACCCGCGCCTACCAACCACGACCCAACGGACGAGCTCACCGACAGGGCCCCGCTGACTACCCAACCCGAGTCAATTTCCGCTTCGACAATGAAGTCTTGAAACCACCCGGTGAGCTGTTGTTCAGATACTTGAAGTGGCGAATCTAAGAGGTATTGAACAAAGTCCTCGTACGCGAGAATGGTGCGCGCCCGGAGGGGCTCCCAGCCCTGAACAACAGCGCCAATGACAAGCCAAAAGAGCCCGCCAATGACAGCAAAAAACGCAATAACGGTGGTGAGGGTGGCGAGCCACCCCGGGAACTTAAGCGCCCGAAGCCCCAGGGCCAAGGGAGCCGCCAGGGCGGCGAGCAACACGGCGATGAGCAGCGGAACAACCACAAAACTCAGCTGAATAATCAGAAAAACCCCGACCGCCAAGGCAGCGGCAATCAATAAGAAACGCCAGGACCAGGCCGTGGCACGCTCAAGACCAATGGGGACCATCACGCGGGGCTTATTAGCCGCGCGGGGGCGTCGCGGGGATAACATTCCCACAGTCTAGGCGTCGGTTTAGAAGCGCGCCTGGTTTTCCAGCAAACGCTCAACGCGTTTACCAATCGGTGGGTGGGTCTGGAACATGCGATCAATGACACCTGGCTTGATCGGGTCGGCCATCCATAGGTGAGCCATGGACGCCTGCTGTTTGTTCAAAGGTCTGCCGTATTCGCCAAGTTTTTGTAGGGCGCTGGCGAGCGCTTCTGGGTGACGGGTGGTGAGAGCGCCCGTGGCATCGGCAAGATACTCTCGTTGGCGCGATACCGCGGCTTGAATTGCCGCTGCCAGCAGCGGCGCAAGTATCATCGCAGCAATCGCAATCACGATCATCAGCGGGTTACCGCCTCCGCCGTTTCGGCGCATCCCCCCGAAGAACGCCATTCGCGCCAGCACATCGGCGAGCAAACCCACGACAACAACAAGCCCAAAGACAATCGTGGTCACCCGGATGTCAAAGTTCTTGACGTGCGCTATTTCGTGGGCCATCACGCCCTCGAGTTCGGCATCGTCCATGAGCTCCAACAAGCCTGTTGTCGCCGCCACGGCGGCGTGCTCCGGGTCCCTCCCGGTGGCGAAGGCGTTGGGAGCAGGGTCCTCAACGATGTAGACCTTAGGCATCGGCAAACCGGTGGTGATCGCCAAGTTCTCGACGATCCGGTACAGCCGGGGGTTGTCCGCTTTAGTGATGGGTTTGGCACCCGCCATCGCCAGCGCCTGCGAACCCGAGGCGTAGTACTGGATGATGACGTAGACAATGGCGCCAATCAGGACCCCCCAGAACACAATGCCGGGACCCCCACCACTGAAATAGGCGTCGGCGACAAAAGCGAGAGCGGCAATAATCACCAAGAAAAACACCATGATGAACCAGGTGTTTCTCTTGTTGGCAGCAATCGCCCGATACACAGCGCTACCTCGCGGCTAGAACTTGACGCGCGGGGCGTTGGCGATCGCCTGAGGGTCTTCCACCTCGAAGAAATCTTTCGCCCCAAAACCCAACTGCTTAGCAAACAGCGTGTTCGGGAACAGCTGGATCTTGGTGTTGAGTTCACGAACACCGCCGTTGTAAAAGCGGCGCGATGCCTGGATTTTGTCCTCGGTGTCGACGAGTTCAGCTTGGAGCTGCAAGAAGTTCTGGCTGGCCTGGAGCTGAGGGTACGCCTCGGCAACAGCAAAGATGCTCTTCAGCGCGCTTTGCATCATGTTTTCTGCCTCAGCAGCGTGACTGGGGTCTCCCGCGCTCAGGGTCGCCGCGCGCGCCTTCGTGACGGATTCAAAAACTTCTTTTTCGTGAGCGGCATAGCCTTTGACGGTCTCGATCAAGTTCGGGATCAGGTCAGCACGACGCTTCAGTTGCACCGTGATGTCGCTCCATGCCTCTTCGACACGAACGTTCAGGGTCACCAAGCTGTTATAGGTCGCCCAGAGGTACACACCGAGAATTACGGCAAGAAGGACGACAACGCCCACAACAATCAAAATATCCATGGCCTAAGAGTAGAGCGCTTTGCTGTGGATTTGAAGGGTAAAGATGCTCGGACGCGCTCTAGCTCGAGTGCCCCGGCAGGGACTCGAACCCTGACTGGGACGATTTTAAGTCGTCTGCCTCTGCCAATTGGGCTACCGGGGCGAAGGGCTAGCGGGTGGAAACTTTCGCACGAGACGCAGGCTTCTTCGCTGGTGAAGCCTTCTTCCCCGCCACGGCTTTCTTGGCAGGAGTTTTCTTCGCCACGACCGCCGGACGAGAGGCGAACTCTTCAAAGAAGTCCCTCGGGCGTTGGACACGGCGAACACTGGAGAAGTCGCGGCCCCAGAACAGGTGGACCAACCAGTTGGTAAATACTCGGGCTTTTCGCTCCCACATGGGAATGGCAAAGCCGTGATAGAGCCTGTGGATAATCCAAGCAAGGAAGCCCACAACCGCGATATTGCCGCTCTGGAAGACCCCGTAACCGACACCCAGACCCGCCACGGCACCGGCGTTCTTGTGGTGGTAGTTCTTCGTGTCTTCCCCACGGATAACAGCGGTGATGTTTTTGGCGAGAATCTTTCCTTGGCGCACGGCGTGCTGGGCGTTTGGCACACAGTAACCACCGACACCGCCACCGCTGAGGTCGGGGACGCGGGCAACATCGCCGGCCGTCCACATTCCCTCGAGAACCTCGGAATCGTCGGTGACACGAAGGTCTGCTTGCGCACAGATGCGTTCCCGGTCATCGAGCGGAATTCCCGTGCCACCAAGCATTGTTTGGGCTTTCACGCCGGCCGTCCACACCACAATGTCGGTTTCGAGGACCATTCCGTTCGAGAGCTCGAGACGCCCGCCGACTGCGCTCTGCAACTGGGTGTTGAGGTGAATGTGTGCCTGGCGCTCGGAAAGGTTCTTGATGACCCACAGGCTGCTCTTGAGAGACACCTCGGGCATGATGCGATCCATGGCCTCGATGAGGTGGAAATGAGTGTCATCGATGCTGAGCGTCGGAAATTCCTTCAGCATCGCGGACACCAAGCTACGCAGCTCCGCAAACGCTTCAATACCGGCAAACCCTCCGCCGACAACAACAACCGTCAACAAGCGGTCGCGCGCTGGGCCAGGAGGCATATCGGCAGCAATGTGAAGGTTGTCGATGACACGGTCACGTACCGAAATAGCTTCTTCAATGGTCTTCATACCGATAGCCGAATCGGCAACACCGGGAATGGGGAAAGTCCTCGACACAGCACCTGCGGTGATCACGATGTGGTCATAGTCCAGGGTGAAATCAGCGCCGCCTTCGGGAGTGACGGTGACCTTCTTCTTGCTGTGATCAACGCCAGTGACGCGGGCGGTAACCACGCGAGTTTTGGGCAGGTGACGACGCAGCGGAACAATCGCGTGACGCGCCTCAATCGAACCCGCAGCCACCTCCGGCAGGAAGGGCTGGTAGGTCATGTAGGGCAACGGGTCAATCACCGTTACTTCGGCCTCACCCCGCCGCAACAGCTTTTCGAGCTTGAACGCCGTATAGAAACCGGCATAACCGCCACCCACAATGACAACTTTGGTCACAACACACCCATCTTTACCTGCAAAACAGCTTCTAATCTACCGCTTCCGGAGCGCCAAAAATACCCGACCTGCACCGACCACCAGCACCAGTGCCAGCACCGTGGCAAAGCCCCCCGTCACGAGGTACGGCAACACCTCGCGATTGCGCTGGGACACCACCACACCGACGACTGGCTCCTTCGGCTCGTCCATCACAGTCGAGGACGGCCCCAAGGGCACGATTGCCGTTTCGCCGTCGCGCTTTCGGTGCAGGGTAATCCACGCCTCTAGCGACCCAAGCGGCGAGGCCGACACGGTCGGAACATCCTCCGTGAGAGCCCGGTAGGCGTTGACGAGGCCATAGCCATACAGCGGGTCGGGGACAGTTTCGCTCGCCGGTGTTGCGGTCAACAGAATCCGATTGATCACATTGTTAGCATCCATTGACGGGTAAGCCGACCTCACCAGGGCTGCAATGCCGGCAACAATGGGGGTGGCGCCACTGGTTCCCGCCCATGACACATAACCCCCGCCGGGCACCGCACCCACGAGACCCTCACTGGGTGCCATCACCCCGATCGTGATGCCCTGTGAGGAGGCGGCGTCACTGGCGACACCCTCCTGGGTCACCCCACCGACGGTCAGAACACCGGGCATCGTTGCGGGCGCTCCCACACTGACGGTTCCACTGCCGCGGTTTCCGGCAGCAGCAATCACCACAACGTCTCTACTGGCGGCATAGGTAAAGGCGTCATCCCAGGTTTCAGGCCAATCGCGAGTATTTCGGGTCAACGACAGCGAGATCACATCCGCACCGGCATCCACCGAAAACCTCACGGCGCGGGCAATTTGATCATCCGGCGATATCGCTCCGCTGCCAAAGCTCATGGAAGCGGTAATGATTTCTGCTCCCGGTGCGCTACCGATGACACCGTCGCTCTCCCCGCTGCCCCGGCCCGCAGCTAGCGAGGCAACCATGGTTCCGTGGCGGCGGTCAAACCCGACCGGGGTTTGACCATTGGGGCTACCGAGGCCCGAAAAATCTGCACCAGCAACAACGGCCCCCGCGAGGTCCGGGTGCGAGCCATCGACGCCAGTGTCGATAATCGCGATGCGCACCCCCTCACCGCGGGTAATGCTCCAGGCTTGCTCGATCCCGTAATCCTCCAGCCAGTACTGACGCTCTCGGACCTGGTCGGCAACAGCGGGAGTTGCGGCCCCCGCACCAGAGGCGAGCACAAGACCCACAAGAACGGCGGCGCCCATCCGCCCCGAGATGCCTCGATTCAGCAGTGACACGAATCAATGCTCCAGGGGGTATCGGCAAGCGCCCAATCTCCGACAGGGTTTACCCCCGGCCCCACAGACAGTGAATGGGCAATGAGGGTGTGCAGGCATTTGACGCGCGTGGGCATGCCTCCAGCGGAAATTCCTGCGGTTTCTCCCACATGCTCGAGCGCTTCTCGCTCCGCCAAAAAGTCATCGTGCGCAGCGTGATACTGCGCTCTCGCGTCGTCGTCCTCGGCAAGGCGCTCCTGGTACTCCACCATTTTTCCTTCTGCCTCGAGACGCGACGCGGCTTTGGTCGCAGCGGGCTGGCTCAGGTAATAGAGGGTGGGGAAAGGCGTGCCGGTGTGGAGTCGAGGCTGCGTAATGACCGCCACGGGGTTACCGCACACGCACCGGGCGGAGATCCCCACAATGTCTCGAGCGGGACGCCCCAACTGTTCGCTGACGGTCGCGATATCCGCCTCTGTGGGTGTCTCACCGGGTGATCTCATGGTGTCTCCCCCACCTGGTTCAACGATGACGTTGTTGCCGCAACAAGGTAGGAGGCCAACAGTGCTTCACGCCAATCTGTGCTCGAGCGCACGATGTCGGCGGATACTTCGATCTCGTCGGTTTCTTCCGCCTCCCCCACGTCATCAATCACCAGGTAGGTAATGTCACCCGGGTAAACAAAGAGCAGACGCTCTCGTGCTTGCGTTTCCACGAAAGCGGGGTCTCGCCAGCGTTCGCGTTGCGCCTCAAGGCTGATCACGGCCTCATTGCTCTCTTCCAAGGCCGCCTCGAGAGCGGCGATCTCCTGCTGCTGTTCAGCGAGGATGCTCAGCGTGGGCGAGAGCACTACGACCCCGGCAACGATGAGAACCAGCACGACCACGGCAAACCCGGAGGCTTGCAGGGAGGAGAAAACGGACGCCGTGGAGGCGCCCTTTTTCTTGGTTTGTGCCTTTTTCGCTGCCACGTTCTCAGTTTAGGGACGGGCGGCTAAGCCCGGCCCGAGGGCGCGCAGACGCTAGCGGAAACGCGGGTACGCACCGGCACCCGCATACACCGCAGCATCCCCGAGTTCTTCTTCGATGCGCAACAACTGGTTGTATTTGGCGACACGCTCGCTACGGGCCGGGGCACCGGTTTTGATTTGACCACAGTTTGTGGCGACCGCGAGGTCGGCAATCGTGGTGTCTTCGGTCTCCCCGGAGCGGTGTGAGAGCACAGCCGTGTAACCAGAGCTTTGCGCGAGGGATACGGCCGTCAAAGTCTCGGTGAGTGTGCCAATTTGGTTCACCTTCACCAACAGCGAGTTTGCGGCACCCTGAGCGATGCCATCGGCCAGGCGAGCCGGGTTGGTGACAAACAGGTCGTCACCCACGAGCTGGACTTTGTCGCCAATGGCCTCGGTGAGGGACACCCACCCGGACCAGTCGTTTTCATCCAGCGGGTCCTCGATGGTGACCAGCGGGTAGTTGGCGACCAAATCGGCGTAGTAATCGGCCAGGAAGGCGGCGTCGCGCTGCTGCCCCTCAAACGAGTAGGAACCGTCGTGGAACATTTCGGTTGCTGCGACGTCTAAGCCCAGGGCAATGTCTTTACCCGGGGTAAAGCCAGCGGCTTCAATAGCGCTCATCAGGAAGTCGAGCGCTGCGCGGTTGCTGGCAAGCTCCGGTGCGAAACCACCCTCATCACCGAGGCCCGTTTGCATGCCTGCTTTCTTGAGCTCTGCTTTGAGAGCGTGGTAGGTCTCTGTGCCCATGCGCAGTGCTTCACGGAAGCTGGTGGCGCCGATGGGCAGCACCATGAATTCTTGGATGTCCACAGCGGTATCGGCGTGAGCACCACCGTTGATGACGTTCATCATGGGTACGGGCAGAACGTGGGCGTTTGCCCCTCCCACATACTGAAAGAGCGAGAGTTCAGCAGACTCTGCCGCGGCTTTCGCCACAGCCAAGGAGACACCGAGAATCGCGTTGGCGCCCACTTTTTCCTTATTGGCGGTGCCATCGGCATCGATCAACAGTTGGTCAATGGTGCGCTGCTCGCTTGCTTCCTCGCCCTCGATGGCGGGCGCGAGCACATCCAGCACGCTTTTCACCGCTCCGGTGACACCTTTGCCGAGATAGCGCTTGGCATCACCATCGCGCAGCTCGTAGGCCTCGAAAGCACCGGTAGACGCCCCGGAGGGAACAGCCGCGCGAGAAGTCACCCCGTTATCAAGAAGAATCTCCACCTCAACGGTGGGGTTCCCCCGCGAATCAAGAATTTCACGGGCGTTGAGTGCTTCGATCCAAGCCACAAAGGCTCCTTCCATAAGGGGTTGTAACCCCCATTCTATCGAGGGCCTAGTGGCTGCCGAGCTCCCGCCAAGTCAGTTGATCAGCTCGGGTGTGCTGAGCGGTATCGGCAACTTTGCTGAAGCCATCGGTCACCAGGCGGTCAAACGCAGCCCGCATGTTGCGGGTTTGGGGAACTAAACGAACCTGGTAGCCCTCGGAAACTAGCTCCGCCTTGATCGCCAAGAGGTGATCGCCGGGGGACGCCGGGTCGTAGGACAACGCCACTTTCGCGGTCGTCTCGGTTGCTGATTCGGCGACCACGTCGAGCAGTCGCTCGAAACCGAGTGACATTCCCACCGCAGGGACATCACGTCCCAGAAAGCGCGAAATCATGCCGTCGTAGCGACCACCGCCACCCAGTGAGCTCCCCAGCTCGGGATGCGAGATTTCAAAAATTGACGAGGTGTAGTACCCCATTCCTCGAACCAGCGTGGGATCCACCACCACCGAGCCTTCCGGGAGGGCAGAACTGACGCGGGAGACCCAGGCCACCAGCTCGCCTGCGAGCCGGTGGGATTCCACCGTGTCCCCCATCAGCGTGCCGATCGCCCCGGAATCCAGGGGAAGGGCTGCGCCATCAAGAATTCCGCCAAGGACTGCTGGGTCCCACCCGGGGCTCAGGCGCTCGGACAGTTCACCAAGGACACCCTCGGCGCCAATCTTGTCAAGCTTGTCGATCACGATCATCGCCACCGGCTGCTCATCTTTTGCGACCGACGCTGCGCCGAGCACTTCGGTCAGCAATCGTCGATCATTAATGCGAAAGCTCCACCCTGTGACACCCAGTTGGGTGAGCGCATCGGCTGTTGCCACCAGGAGTTCTTCTTCTGCAAGCGAGCTTGCTTCGCCGAGGGTGTCGATATCGGCCTGAACAAACTGGCGGTAGCGACCCTTCTGGGGTCGCTCTGCCCGCCACACCGGACCGGTGTGGAAGGAGCGGAAAACGCTCGGCAATTGCGCGTGGTGGGTGGCATAAAAGCGCGCCAAAGGAACAGTCAGATCGAAACGTAAGCCCAAATCGGAAAGCTCGTCCACATCCGAAACCTGATGAGCGTCCTCTGCGCTCAGGCCGCGCTTCATCACCCGGAAACTCAATTTTTCGTTATCGCCACCCAGCCCCGAGTTCAGCGTGGCTGAGTCCTCCATCGCGGGCGTTTCAATGGACTCAAACCCGTGGCGGTGATACGTCTGGGCTATTGATCCCAACACCGCATCGCGGTGTTCTTTGTCTCGGGGGAGAAAATCTCTCATACCCCGCGGGGAACCAGCAGCCATATCCTTAGTCTCTCACGCAGGCGGTGTCCAGCCGGCTTCGATTGCTCGCACACGTGTGCGCAGCGCGCGTTCCGGGTCTAAACCTTGAGTCCTGGCACTCTGCACAATGCCGAGCAGCAGTTCGCCCAGTTCCTCTTCCGTCTCCGGCACGGTCGGTGGGTTCCGAAGCTCTGCGGCGACACCGCCGCGCTTGAGCACACTCTGCGCGCGAGCGAGCGCGGAGAGCTTGTCGGGTATCCCCTCAAACGGTGTGGCCCGGTGCTTTTTTTGCTCGGCTTTAATTTCCTGCCACCGCTGAACCACTTCTTCTGTGGTGGTGGCGCCGCCGTCAGCGAAAACGTGTGGGTGGCGCTCGCGCATTTTTGCTTCCACATCCGCGGCAACATCGTCGATGTCAAAAGCATCGTCGGGATAGGCGGCAGCGATATCCGCGTGAAAGAGCACTTGATAGAGGACATCGCCAAGTTCTTCGCGAATGTCCCCCGGGGAGCCTTCTTCCAGAGCTTCGATCAGCTCGAAGGTTTCCTCGAGAAGGTGCTCCACAAGGGAGGCATGAGTTTGCTCGCGATCCCACGGGCACCCGTCTGGGCCCCGAAGGGTCGCCATCGTGGCGATCAGTCGCGAAAGCCCGGGATAAGAACCAGTCATAGAACTAGTGTGCAGGTTCACTCGCCACCGGCGCTGGATAGAGCGCATCCAACACACCCTCCACCCAGGTCACCACCGCTTGATCGGTGTAGTTCTCGGGTAGGGGAATCAGAGTGACGCGGGCCGGCGCAACGTGATTCGCGCCCGGATACAGCCGCATCAGCCGCACCTGAATCGAATCGGGAAGCGGAGGTCCCACCAGCCGCAACTTGTTCCCCATCACCATGACCTCGCTCAGGCCTCGGGCCATCGACAGCCGTCGCAACTGTGTGATCGACACCAGCGTGTTTGCTGCGGGAGGCAGCTCGCCGTATCGATCGATCATTTCTTCGACCAGCTCGGCAATCGCTCCCTCCGAGCTGGTGGGTGCTGCAGCAGCCGAGAGCTTTTGATACATCTCCAGGCGCAAACGCTCGGAATCGATGTAATCCAGAGGGATTAGCGCATCCACGGGCAGTTCCAGACGCAGTTCCGTCTGTCCCGGAGCAACCTCGTCGCGGAAAGTCGCAATAGCTTCGGACACCATCCGCAAATAGAGGTCAAAACCCACACCCTGAATATGGCCTGCCTGCTCAGCACCCAACAGGTTCCCGGCCCCCCGCATCTCCAAATCTTTCATCGCGATGCGGGTGCCGCCACCCAGATCGGTGGTTGCAGCAAGGGTGGCCAGGCGATCGTGCGCAGTTTCGCCGACCGGAAGATCGGGGTCATACAGCAGATAGGCGTAGCCGCGTTCGCGGCCTCGACCCACGCGACCGCGCAGCTGATGCAATTGCGAGAGCCCGTAACGATCGGCGCGATCCACAATCAGAGTGTTCGCGTTGGTGACATCGAGACCGGTTTCAATGATGGTGGTGGAGACCAGAACATCGAAACGACGTTCCCAGAAGTCGACCATGACCCCCTCAAGGTCCGCTTCGGGCATTTGACCGTGGGCGGTGGCAACACGGGCCTCAGGAACCAACTCTTGAATCCGCTCAGCAACCCGCGCAATCGATGAGACACGGTTGTGCACAAAAAACACTTGGCCCTCCCGCAAGAGCTCGCGGCGAATTGCCGCGACCACCTGGGCGTCGTTGTACGGGCCCACGAACGTCAGAATCGGATGCCGCGCCTCGGGCGGCGTATCCAGAGTCGACATTTCACGGATTCCGGTGACCGCCATCTCGAGTGTTCGAGGAATGGGTGTCGCGCTCATGGCCAACACATCCACATTGGTTTTGAGGGCTTTCAGCAGGTCTTTGTGCTCCACACCGAAGCGTTGTTCCTCATCGACGATGATTAAGCCCAGGTCTTTGAACACCACGTTTTTTCCCAGCAGTCGGTGGGTTCCCACCACCACGTCCACGCTGCCGTCCGCTAAACCCTGGAGGGTGGAGCGTGCCTCCGCTGCCGTTTGGAACCGCGAGAGTGCCCGCAGGTTCAGCGGGAAGGGCGCGTAGCGCTCTTGGAACGTTTCCATGTGCTGTTTAACCAGCAGGGTGGTGGGGGCAATGATGGCGACCTGCTTGCCATCTTGAACCGCTTTGAACGCTGCGCGAACAGCAATTTCTGTCTTACCAAAACCGACATCGCCCGCCACGAGGCGATCCATCGGGATGGGCCGTTCCATGTCTGCTTTGACCTCATCGATTGTGGTCAACTGATCCGGCGTTTCCACAAAAGGAAATGCTTCCTCCAGCTCGCGTTGCCAGGGGGTGTCCGGCCCGAACGCATATCCGGGGGCCGACATGCGAGCGGAATACAGCTTGACCAAGTCGATCGCGATTTCACGAACAGCCTTCCGCGCTTTGCCTTTTGTCGCCGCCCAATCCGAGCCCCCCATTTTTGAGAGCGTGGGGGAATCACTGCCGGCATAGTGGCTCAGTTGAGAAAGCTGGTCGGTTGGCACGTGGAGCCGATCCGGTGGGCTCCCCCGCTTGGAGGGGGCGTATTCGAGGACAACAAACTCGCGCTCACTTCGGATGGCGTCTCGACCGCCGGTGGAGACCTCACGTCGGGCCACCTCAACAAAACGTCCGACACCGTGAGTGTCGTGGACCACGTAGTCCCCGGCAGCGAGCTGCAGGGGGTCCACCACTTTGGTGCGCTTGGCAGCCAATGTTCGCCGTGACCTCGGGGAAGCCGTCACCGCTTTACCAAAAAGCTCTTTCTCGCCGAGAACCAGTCGTTTACTCCCGGCAAGCTCGAACCCTTCGGAGATAACCCCCTGTAAGACGCTCACCACAGAACTACCGGGGTTCAGACCGTCCTCTTCGATGCGATGGGCAATGTCTCGATCACCCAGAAGGTGTGCGGTGCGCTCCACCAGGCCGTGACCGCCGGCAACACACACAATCTCGTGGCCCTCGCGGGCCTTTTGGGCGATTACCTCCCACACCTCATCTACCCCGGTACCGAGTGTCACAGGGTGCACATCGGGTCTGAGTATTCCCGCACTTCCCGTGTCAAGAGAGTCCACGCTGATCCACGGTCGCGGGGCGCTCAGATCGCGCACTTGATCGCGGGAGAGGAAATCTCCGGCCTCCAAATCAATAGGAGCAGAGCCTTCGCTGGTGGCCGCCGCCTCCCAGGCGGCCTGGAGGAACTCTTTGTTCGTGTGGTTGAGTGATTCTGCTCGGGCGGCAACTTTCTGCCACGACACCTCGACCACCACGGTGTCCTCGGGAAACAAGGTTGAGGGTGCAACCAGCTGATCCACCAACAGCGGCTGGAGGGACTCCATCCCCTCGCACGGAATACCTTCGGCAATTTTGGCGAGCATCCCGCCCAGCCCCGGGTATTCCTGGGCAAGCTCCGCTGCCCTACCCCGCACATCTTGGGTCAACAACATTTCGCGCACTGGGTCGAGCGCGATTTCCCCCACGGGTTCGGGCAGCGAACGCTGGTCAGCCACGGTGAAGAAGGACAGTGATTCGATCTCGGAGCCAAAAAAATCTAAACGCACGGGGTGCTCAGCCAAGGGTGGAAAGACATCCAAAATTCCACCGCGAAGAGCAAATTCGCCACGCCTGGTGACCAAATCCACCCGCTGATAGGCGGAGTCCACCAGATACTCGGTCCATTCCTCGAGCGTTCGGCTGGTGTCCCCGATCGTGGCGACGAAGGACTCAACGTCGGCAAGCGCTGGATTCACCGGCTGAACCAGTGCGCGAATGGAAGCCACCACAATCAGTGAGCCCTCCGCAGTGCCCGCTGAAATCGAGTGCAAAGCGCGAAGCGCGCTTCTTCGGCGCGCGACTGTTTCAGGGTGGGGGCTTAGCCGCTCGTGGGGAAGCGTTTCCCACGCGGGAAAGTCCAGGACAGACGTGGTCGCTGGCACCATGGTGCGCAATTGGTCCCGCAATTGATCAGACTCTCGCCCAGTAGGACACACGACCACCGTGGTCGAGGGGGAACGCGCCGAGGACACTCCCGCGATGTAGGGGGCCCATATTCCCTGCGGCAACACCACCGAGCCGCCCGTGGACGCAAGATTCAGCGCAGACTGAAGCCCCTCATCCTGGGATAACCAGGGGATCAGCGTGTCTAGGCTCACTGAGCCAACCCTACGCGTCAGCAGATGGGGAATGAATGCGACCCTGCGCTGCGGTCAGCCCTTCCGTCGCCAGTAACTCGATAGCACTACAGACGGTGTTGAACGTCTGGGCCATGGTCTGCTCCTGTTCAGGTGTGTGCTTCTGCAACACATAATCTGCGGGCGGGATACGACCTTCGGGCCGACCAATACCGACTCGGATTCTCAGAAACTCTGGGGTTCCTAGTGCCTGGGCAATATCGCGGATGCCGTTGTGGCCCGCGTGGCCACCGCCCTTTTTGAGCCGGACGACGCCTGGCTCCAGGTCCAACTCGTCGTGAACAACAATCAGTTGTTCGGCCGGAATTTTGTAGAACGCGAGCATGGCCCGCACGGGTGCGCCCGATACGTTCATGAAGCTGGTGGTCGTCGCGAGATGCAGGCGGATTCCCGCGGGGTGGTTGGCAATCGCCACCATCCCGTGGGATTTCATTTTGGAGAAGCTTTCCCCGGCACTCGCAGCGCAGGCGACAACCGCGCGCTCACCCACATTGTGGCGCGTTAGTTCATAGCGAGAGCCCGGGTTACCGAGCCCCACAATGAGCCACCGGGAAGTGGCGGGTGGAGTTTTTGCTCCTAGCCAGCGCAGGGCTATTCGCCACCGTCATCACTGGAAGACTCTTCCGCCGAATCAGAGCCAGCATCCGCAGCGCCGTCTTCGTCAACCGCCGGAGCGGCTTCTTCCACCTTCGGAGGCAGCTGGATCGTGAGGATCAGCATCTCTGGGTCACTCAGCAGGCTCGTGCCCTCCGGCAGAACGATTTCGCCCGCGTGGATTTGTGCACCCTCTTCAAGGCCCTGAACACTGACCGAGACCGACTCGGGGATGTGCGTGGCTTCTGCTTCAACGCTGATCGCGCCGTGCTCGAGCTGGACCATGGTGCCGGAGAAGGATTCACCCTCCACGTGCACGGCAATATCCACGGTGACCTTTTCACCCTTGCGCACGATCACCAGGTCGAGGTGCTCGATGATTTGGCGTACCGGGTCGCGCTGGACGTCTTTGATCAGGACAAGCTGCTTCTCGTCCGGCATTTTCAGGTCAATCAGTGCGTTTGCGCGTCGCGCAATCAGCGTTGTTTCGTGAGCGGGAACCGCAACATGCAACGGCGCAGCACCGTGCCCATAAACAACAGCAGGGATTTTGCCTGCCTGGCGCAGCTTGCGGGCAGCACCTTTTCCAAAACTCGTGCGGATGTCCGCGTCGACGTGATTTTCAGCCATGTTTTTGCTCCTGTGTGGGATTTCTCGAACTCGAACGCCTTAGCGTGAGGAGAGACCGCAGGAGCCTTCTCCGCCGCGTCGATTACGAAGTGTGATGTCACACCTCCTCGCCGAAGTACCTCGTAATCGTAGCGGGGAATCCCGCACGCGTCTATCCCGCGTGACGACGACGTTGGTGCAGGCCCCACCACACCACAGCGCCCAGGGTGAGCGCCCCTGCGCCGGCAACGAGCGAGATAGCAGGCAAGGCAAACACCAGCGAAACGCATCCGGCAAGGCCAAGCCAGGCCACAACCACCGGCAGGCGCCGATCTTGCCGTGGGACCCGGAGCACGCTGAGGTGTCCGATCGCGTAATAGCTCAGCACTGTCGCCGAAGACAAACCCACCAGCCACAGCGGATCGAGGACGGCAGCGGCCACGATTGCGAGCGCTGCCATCGCAACCTCGGCGCGCATCGGGCTGCCGGTGCGCACAGAGACCACCGCCAAACCTTGGGGCAAATCGCTGCTCTGCGACATAGCCATCGCCGTTCGAGACAAACCCGCCAGCAGGGCACCCAAGGATCCCAAGCACGCCAGTACAGCAGCTATCACCACGAGCCCGCGCCATGAGTCACCCGCTGCGTCAGCGAGGGGCGCTGCGGAGGCGACCACGTCGCTGGCTCCCAGCGCGCGCACCACGCTGACCCCCACTGCAACATAAAGGGCAATGACAGCGACGAGTGTCCCCACAATCACACGAGGGAGAACAGTGGCGGGATTTTTCACTTCGGCACCGAGGGTGGCCATCCGGGCGTAGCCGGCAAAGGCGAAGAACATCAGACCCGCTGCCTGCCAGAGACTGTAGGCATCCGTCGACAACGTGACCGGGAGGACGCTGGGCGCGCTGGCGGCCGAGAAAATAACGGCGAGCAGTACTGCGACGACCAACGCCGTCACCACCAGGGCCACAGCTGCGGTGGAGCGGATCCCCGTGATGTTGATCAGAGCAAACACGGCAACGAGAGCCGGAGCCACCCATTGCGCGTGGTCGGGAAGAGCGTAGGTCGCGGCAATCAGGGCGATGGCCGCAGCTGAGGAGAGTTTGCCGATCAGAAACAACCAGCCGGCAAAAAAACCAGCACCGGGCGAGAGGTATCGCCTGGCGTAGGCGTAAACACCACCTGATTCGGGCACCAACAAGGCCAACTGCGCCACGCTCAGGGCGTTCAGAAGCGACAGAAAACCAGCAAGAACAATTGCCACAACGAACAAGCTTCCCGCCCGCTCGAGTACCGGACCCCACACCCAGAACACGCCCGCACCCAGCATGGCGGAGACGCCGATCCCCGCTGCTGCCAGAGGGCCTAGAACCCTTCGCACAGTGGCCACTGGCACACTATAACCAGGCCAAGAATCGAAAAGGTAAACATGTCGGTGGACGCAGAAGACTTCGGGGAACCCGAGCGCCCGCTCTATTCGCGCAGACGGCGCCGACTCCTACAAATCGTTGTTTCGCTGGCAATTATCGCCCTGGTCTTGCCGGGGGTGTTGATCACGTGGGTTACCCAGGTCCAGACAGCCCAGTACGCCTGCCAAATCGCTGCTGCCTACTACGCACCGGGGGCTCAGCGCTCGAAGGCAGCCTTTGAGCTGGGCAACTCAGACGTGTTGGGCTGGAATTGCTATGTCGAAATTGACGGGCAGGATGACTTTTTTATCGCCCACCTGGGCGTCATCCCTGGCGCGCCGCGCCTGGTTCCCCTGACCGGAAGTTAGGCAGCCCCGTCAAACATTGAGGTAACCGAACCATCCTCGAATACCTCGCGAATGGCGCGAGCCAGCAGGGGCGCGATGGGAAGAACCGTGAGGCGATCCCAGTGCTTGTCCGCGGGGAGCGGGAGAGTGTCGGTCACCACAACTTCGTCGATGAAATCTGACTGCAACACCGTGGAGGCGGGGTCGGAGAAGACCGCGTGGGTGGCGGCAACAATCACGCCGGTGGCACCAGAGTTCTTAAGCGCTTCGGCAGCTTTCGCAATGGTGCGGCCGGTGTCGATCATGTCGTCCACCAGCAGACACACTCGGCCGTCGACCTCACCCACGATTTCGTGCACAGAAACATCGTTGTGAACCGCGGGGTCACGACGCTTGTGAATGATCGCCAGCGGGGCACCTAGCTTGTCGCTCCAGATATCAGCGACGCGGACGCGTCCCATGTCGGGGCTGACCACCGTCAGAGTGTCGGGGTCCAGCTTTTCCTTGAAGTGCTGAAGCAGGACCGGCATAGCAAAAAGGTGGTCCACGGGGCCGTCAAAAAAGCCTTGAATTTGGGCGGCGTGAAGATCAACGCTCATGATGCGATCGGCGCCAGCCGCTTTGAACAGGTCCGCCATCAAACGGGCAGAAATCGGTTCCCGACCGCGACCCTTCTTGTCCTGACGGGCGTAGGGATAAAACGGTGCCACCACGGTGATGCGTTTGGCGCTCGCCCGTTTGAGGGCATCGACCATGATGAGCTGCTCCATCACCCATTGATTGATCGGTTCCGAATGCGATTGGATGACAAAAACGTCGGAGCCACGAACACTATCGCCGTACCGGGCGTAAATCTCCCCGTTGGCAAAAGTTTTTGTGTCTGCAGAAACGAGCTCTGTGCCGAGCTCCCGTGCAACCGCTTCGGCGAGAGCCGGGTGAGCGCGACCACTCACGAGAACGAGATTTTTCTTGGGAGTGGCGGAAATGTGCGTCACGGAATTAGGGCTTTCTCCTGCGATAAGCGGTCATGGTTTCTTTTTACCGGTGGAAGCATTCTTCGCAGCCGTGGCAGCCGGCGAGCCTTCACGGTTCTGTTCAACCCAGCCTTCAAGGTTGCGCTGCGGGGCGATACTCATCGCCAAAGCGCCAGGTTCCACTGCGCGGCGCACGACGGCGCCCGCTGCGGTGTACGAACCGTCACCGAGTTCCACCGGGGCGACAAATACCGTGTGTGAACCGGTGCGCACCTGGGCACCGATGGTGGTGCGGTGCTTCTGGCTTCCGTCATAGTTCGCCGTAATGGCCCCAGCACCAATGTTGGTTCCTTCACCCACATCGCTGTCGCCGATGTAGCTCAGGTGCGGCACCTTTGCTCCGCGCTGCAGCGTCGAGTTTTTCACCTCAACAAAGGCGCCCACTTTTCCCTCCGGTCCAACGGAGGTACCCGGGCGTAGGTAAGAAAAAGGCCCAATCGACGCGTGTTCGTGAATATGGGCGCCCAGGGCGTGGGTGCGCACCACGGTGGCGTGGGATTCCACGGTGCAGTCCACGAGTGTGGTGTCCGGACCGATGGTGGCGTGAGAATCAATGCGCGTGGAACCCCCCAGGTGAACACCGGGCAACAGCGTGACGTCTGGCGCAAGCTCCACCGAGAGATCGATCATGGTGCTGGCGGGATCCTGAATGGTCACACCGCTGAGCTGCCATCCGCGGACCGTCATACGAGTCAGTCGCGCCTGGACGTCACTGAGCTGCGCGCGGTCATTAATACCTTCCAGTAACCACGAATCCTCGACAAGAACTCCAGCAACGGGATGCCCCGCTTGGTGAAGAGATTCGACCATATCCGTGAGGTACTTCTCGCCCTGCGCGTTATCGGTGCCGAGTGCGGCCAGTGCCGCTGAGGCCGCGGATCTCTCCACGAAATACACGCCCGCGTTGATCTCTTCGATCGCCCGCTCGTCCTCGGTGGCGTCAGCATCTTCGACGATGCGAGCTACTCCCCCAGATTCGGTGCGAATAACCCGGCCGTACCCGGCGGGGTCGTCTGGCACCGTCGTCAGCAGGGTAAGAGCGGTGCCCTCGGCTCGGTGATGGTCCAAGACCGCGTGCAGGGTGTCGGAATCCAGCAGTGGAACGTCACCGCTGATGACCACCACGTCACCCGAAAAATCCTTGGGAAGCGCCTGAAGCGCAAGCTCAACAGCGCGACCTGTGCCAGGAACATCGTCTTGGTCCACTATCAACGCGTCTTCGACATAATCGTTGACCACATCGGCGACGGCATCGCGCTGATGGCGCACCACGACAGCAATGTGATCGGGCTCCAGTGCGCTCGCTGTCGAGAGGACATGTCCAATGAGAGGAACACCGGAGAGCGGATGAAGCACTTTGGCAATCTCGGATTTCATCCGGGTGCCCTGCCCCGCGGCAAGCACCACGACGGCGAGCGCTGATTGCGTCATAAGTCCATTTAAGCGCACTGCGAGCTGTTGAGAAACCACCCCGTGGAAGATGGCTCCGCCCCCAGGATTCGAACCTAGACCTAACAGCTCCAAAGGCTGTCGTGCTGCCGTTACACCAAGGCGGAATGGCCAGAGGCCTCCCCCATTGTGCCAGAGGAACGATAATGGAGGGATGACCACCCCCCGCGATGACGTTGATCGCATCGTCGAAGCGTGGCAACGGGAACGACCCGACCTGGATGTATCCCCCTTGGAAGTGCTGTCTCGAGTCAGCCGTATTGGCAAGCGCGTCGAAACGTTCCGAAAAACAGCGTTTCGCGCCAGCGGGTTGGAGTCGTGGGAATTTGATGTTTTGGCAGCCCTGCGTCGCGCGGGTTCCCCCTTTGCGCTGAGCCCCAAGAACTTGCTGCAAGAAACCCTGGTGAGTTCCGGTGCGATGACCCATCGCCTCGGAAAACTCGAGGGCAAAGGGCTGATCACCAGAACCTCGCACCCCGATGATGGTCGCGGAGTGGTGGTCATGCTCACGGAGCACGGCAAAAAGGCAATCGATATTGCCTTCTCGACACTGATCGACGCCGAACACGAATTATTGCGATCACTGCCCGAGGGCGACCGAGCATCAATGGCTCGCGCCTTGCGAACGCTGAGCTTGGACGTCGAGAGCCGGTAGCACCCGTTGTCCGGGATGCGCGTGCGAGAATAAGAGCTCTTCCCGCCCCAAAAGGACATCGTGACCAGTAAAACTCCGCACGCCCTTCGCTGGTGGATTGGGCTTTCAGCCCTCGCCATTGTTGCCCTTGATCAGGGCACGAAATGGTGGGCAGAGTCCACTCTTGAGCTGCGCGAGTATGTTCCCGTTCTCGGCGATTTACTGGGCTGGCGCCTTGTCTATAACCCCGGTGCAGCTTTTGGTCTCGCTTCCGGCATGACCTGGATTTTGACCGTGGTTGCGGCCATCGCCGTGGTGGCGTTGGTCGTTATCTCCCTTCGGGCTTCACAAGTACCCGTGGCAATCGGGCTGGCGGGAATGCTCGGCGGCGCCATCAGCCACCTCGGAGACCGGCTTTTCCGCGAACCAGGTTTTGGCAAGGGTGAAATCGTCGATTTCATCGACTACGCGGGTTTCTTTGTCGGCAACATCGCCGACATCTTCTTGGTCGCCTCTGCGATTTACCTCGTGCTACTGAGCCTGTTCCAAAAAGAACCGGTCACACCAGATGAGCACCCCGCGGAGTCGACACCGTAGGAATCGGTCGGTGGCCCTTGTCGTTCAAGGTCTGGACCAGATCCGCCTGGTGGGATGCGTCCCGCGTCAGGGCGACTAACGTCGGCCCTGAACCCGACACCATGGTGCGCAAAGCACCCCCCATTTCGCTGTCCATGAGCCCGCTGATGAGCGGTGGATAGAGATCCGCAGCCATCGGGCCCAAGTCGTTTTCCAGGAACACGGCAAGCGTCTCTGCGTCACCCGCGGTGAGAGCCTCCGTGAGTTGTGGCGGAAGTTCGTTCGGTAATTCTTCGACGTCTCCCCCCGTCAGGGCGTCAAAACGCGCGTAGACCTCCGGTGTCGAGAGGTGATGATCGATGGGGAGTAATACCCAGAAAAACTCGGAGGAGTTCAACGCTTCGAGCGAGCTCCCGTTTCCTCGACCTAGAGCGGAACCGCCGTGCAGCGCGAAGGGAACGTCCGCTCCCACACCCGCGGCGATGGTGTGAAGGGTGTGAGTATCCGCCTGGTTGCCCCAGAGCTCATTGAGTGCCACGAGGGCAGCGGCAGCATCGGCGGATCCCCCGCCCATTCCTCCACCAACAGGAATGTTCTTGTGAATATGAAACGCCGCGGCCCCGTCATGGCCAATGGCCTCTGCGAGTGCCACCGCCGCCTGCACAACAATGTTGCTCTCATCAAGGGGAACCTGATCGAGAGGGAGGTCACCCTCCAGGGTGACGCGATAGGCGTCAGCGTTCTCCACGGTGACCGTCTCCCACAGCTCGAGCGCCTGGAACACCGTGAAAAGTTCGTGATAACCGGTTTCGTTGCGCGGACCAACCCGCAAGACCGGGTTGATTTTGCCAGGAGCCCTCGCGCTAACGGTCGTCATCACGCCAGGGTAGTCGAGTGCTAGCGGTTTTCAAGGGGCACAATTTCCGGAACAATCGTGCGATAAACCATCATCCCGAGAATTTCGATCACCAGGTGCATCACCACAACGAGCGGGACGACCCCCCACATTTCCGGATCAAGCGCCATCACAATCGGCAACATGATGACCCCTCCACGCCCGGCACCCACGATCATGATGGCGCGTTTTTCGCTCGGGGTGAGGCTGACGAGAATGCCCGCCAACAAGCCCAAGGGTGCCAGCAACACGAGGAAGGAGAAGAACAGCGGCACCAAACGCAAAAGCTCAAAGAGCTCATCCACTTGTGCTGGGACGCGCAGCCACAGGGAAGAGGCCACCCCCACCGCGATGAACACCACGGTGTAGTGGGCGAGTGTTCGTCGCGCACCCGCCCAGGAAGGCTGGCGTAACCCGACGAGCTGAACGATCACCGCGAGTGCGGCGGGCACCACGATAACGCCAAGAATCGCGCCAAAAGTGTCCGGTAAATCATCAAAACCCAACACCCCGCCACTTAGCCCGACAGCAAACAGCGGGACCACCACGAGTTGTCCCACCAACAGGATGGGCTTGGCCCCCAACACACTTTCCACATCGCCACCGGCTTGCTTCACCGTGGTCAACGACAGCGCCACACCCGGTGCCAAAAGGACGAGGAGCAAGCCGACTTGAAGCGCCGGATGTTGCCAGAGCACCCTCGAGAGGATGAAGGCCACCGCGGGGACAACCAGCAGGTTGACGGCAAAGAGCGCGACCAGAACGCGGGGCTTAGCGATCGCTTTTCCGAGCGATAGCAGTGGCAGACCTAACACCACGGCGAACACCATTGCTCCCAACGCAAACCAGGTGAACGACTCGAGCACCGTGGATGGCCAGGGGGCGAACCACCCCAACCCGAGGCCGATCACAACGGCTAACAAAATCCAGGCGCTTGATAGTGGTTGGCGCATCAGCGTGACCCGTGAACTACTCGCGCAAGGGAGACAAAATCATCCAGTCCCCATGCTTCACCGCGGTCCGTGGGCTTCAACCCCGCCTGTTCGATGAGGTCACTGACCCGATCTGACCCCAGATACTCGGCCAGCGCGCCACGAGCCATCTTGCGACGCGAACGAAAAGCGTGGGTGACCAACTCGTCCAGAACCACTCTCAGGGCGTCATCACCCGGTGGTGTCTTCGCTTCCATCTGGACAAGAAGGGAGTCGACGTTGGGCACCGGCCAGAAAACCTGCCGCGAGATCGGACCGGCAACACTCCAGTCGCCAAACCACGCGGCTTTAACACTCGGTGAGCCATAGGCCTTTGTTCCCGGCGTGGCAGCCAAACGCTCGGCCACTTCCGATTGGACCATCACGAGCACCCTGCGAAAGGTGGGAAAACTGCGCAGCAGGTGCAACACGATGGGTACCGCCGTGTTGTAGGGCAGATTCGCCACCAGAACAGTGGGTGGGGTGGGAAGAGTGGTGACCTCCATGGCGTCTGCCTCAATCACCTGGCAGGAGGCTCCTGGCTGAAAATCAGCGATGGTCTGAGGCAAGAGCGAAGCCAGCCGAGCGTCGATCTCGATGGCCGTCATCGCGGCTCCCGCATCCAACAAGCCAAGAGTCAGAGAACCAAGACCTGGCCCCACCTCAAGGACATGATCCTCGGGTCGAAGTTGTGCGGCCTGGACGATTTTGCGCACCGTGTTCGCATCATGAACAAAGTTTTGGCCCAGCTTCTTGGTGGGGGTGATGTCGACGCGGGCGGCGAGCTCGCGGATATCGCTGGCCCCGAGAAGCCGAGAGCTATTGGTCGCGTTCACGGAGAACCGACTCGGGGCCTGCAACCGGTGCAGCGTCAAAGCGGCCGTAGACATCAAAAGTGTTGTCGGTGAGCTGGGCGGCTAACAGGTTCACATCCATTTCCAGTGTTTCTGCCATGAAGCGCAGTGTGTAGGGAACCATGTACGGGCTGTTGGGCTTACCCCGGTAAGGGGTGGGGGTGAGAAACGGTGTATCCGTTTCGATCAGAATCTGTGATCGCGGCATCACCGCTAGCGCCTCACGGATACCGTGAGCATTGCCGAAGGTCACTGTCCCGGCAAATGAGGCATACCAACCGTGCTCAGTAAGAACCTCCGCAAGTGCGCGATCACCACTGAAGCAGTGAAACACCGTCTTCTCGGGCGCCCCCACCTGCAACAGTGTGGCGACAACATCGTCGTGGGCGTCACGGTCATGAATTTGAAGGGCGAGACCGTGCTTTTTTGCCAGCTCAATGTGGGCGATAAACGCGTCGCGCTGATCCTGTTGCCGCTCCGGTGCTGTGCGGAAGTAGTCAAGGCCGGTTTCACCAATGGCCACCACCCGGGGTTGCGTGGCGAGAGCGTCCAGCGCGTCCATGGCCGACTCAAACTCGCCGGCAGCTATCAGCACCGGAGCTTCGTTCGGGTGAATGGCCACCGCTGCGAGAACGCGCGGTTCCCTGGCAGCCAACGCGGCAGACCAGGTGGAGGTCTCCACATCGGTGCCGACTTGAACAACACCGAGAACCCCTACTGCCCCGCTTTTATCGAGATGCTCGGTGAACGCCATCGGGTTGTCACCATCGGCGAATTCAAGGTGTGCGTGGTTGTCATACACCCCCACCTCGAGCGGTAGCGGTGCTGGGGGGTAAGCCACGGCTCGGTCACCGTCTTGTGCGCTCCCCCGAGTGCGGATATGCGCGGGCAGTTGGTTATCCACCGGGAGCCCCCGCTAGCTGTCCTGCTCGATGCGGGGGAACAGTGCCGCAAGTTCGGCGATTGCCGAACTTGCGGGAAGTGCACCAAAACTGCCGGCTTCAGGGATGGTCTGATCGTGCAGGGCACCGAGTGAGTGGTCAGCGCCCAGCCCCACCCACAGCTTCTCGGTGGTGGCAGGCATGAAAGGCGACAGCGTCACGGCAAGCGCGCGCAACGCGTCCAGAGATGTGTAGAGCACGGCATCCAAACGCTCTGCTTGCGTCTCGTCCTTGGCGAGCACCCACGGCTCTTGTTCGGTGATGTAGCCGTTGACCGATTCGACGATGCGCCACAACTGCGCGAGTGCTTCATGCGGGGCAAAGTTGTGCATCGCGGTGTCCGCAGCCGCCACAGCATCAGCCATCACGCGAGAAATGGCCTGATCCGCTTCGCTCGCCTCGGGCATCGCGGGAACAACACCTTCGCGGTAGCGGTGGACCATGGCAATCACGCGGGAGGCTAGGTTTCCCAACCCGTTGGCGAGCTCTGCCTCGTAGCGTGCAGAGAGGTCTTCCCAGGAGAACGAGCCATCCGAACCAAACGTGATCGCGCGCAGGAAGTAATAGCGGAACGCATCGGTGCCAAACACATCGGTGATGTCCGTCGGGGCGATACCGGTCAAGTTGGTCTTCGACATTTTTTCGCCGCCCACCAGCAACCACCCGTGGGCAAAGACTTTTTTCGGCGGGGCTAAACCAGCGGCCATCAGCATTGCCGGCCAGATGACCGCGTGGAAGCGGGCAATATCTTTACCCACCAATTGAACGGCAGGCCACTTGGTGGCGAATGCCTCATCGTCAGTGCCCCAGCCGGTGGCGGTGATGTAGTTGAGCAGCGCCTCGAACCAGACGTAAGTGACGTGGTCCGCATCGAAGGGAACCTCAATACCCCAATCAATGTTGGAGCGAGAGATGGAAAGGTCGTCCAGACCCCGGTTCACGAAGGCGATGATTTCGTTGCGAACGCTAGCGGGTTGAATGAAATCAGGTTGGTTCGCATACAGATCCAGCAGATCCTGCTGGAACGTGCTCATTTTGAAGAAATAGTTTTCTTCTTTCAGGACCTCAACAGGTCGCGAATGAATGGCGCACAGCTTCGATCCCTGGAATTCCCCCTCACCCTCCAGAACATCGGCGGCCGGTTTGTATTCCTCACAGCCGACACAGTAAAAACCTTCGTATTCCCCCTGATAGATGTAACCCTTGTCGTGCAAAAGGGTGAGGAACTTTTTGACAGCAGTTTCGTGGCGCTCATCCGTCGTGCGGATGAAGTCATCGTTAGCCAAATTCAACGTTTTCAGAAGCGGTTTCCACGACTGCTCCACCAGTCGGTCTGCCCACTCGCGGGGGGTCACGCCGTTAGCGAGCGCAGTGCGCATGATTTTTTGCCCGTGTTCGTCGGTTCCCGTCAAAAACCAGGTGGGAATGCCGCTTTGGCGCATCCACCGAGACAACACATCAGCCGCGACCTCGGTGTAGGCATGGCCAATATGCGGCACGTCATTCACATAGAAAATCGGTGTCGCGATGAAGAAAGTGTCAGCGTTCGAGGAGGCCATCAAGCCTCAATCCTAAGGGTGTGCGCTGATACTGGCGCTGTAGAGCTCACGCTTGGCCAGGCCGGTTTCTTTGGCGACCTGAGCGCACGCATCAGATCGCTTCACCCCCTGCGCCATCAGAGCCGCCACCTGCGCCACACCATCGTCGATATCTGCCTCTTCACGGGGTTTTCCGCCCACCACCAGGACGATTTCGCCTTTGACCCCTTGGGCAAACTGTTCGGCCAGCTCACCGAGTGTCCCCCAGGCGACCTGTTCAAACAGTTTGGTCAACTCGCGCACGACACACGCGGGGCGTTCCGATCCAAAAATCTCGGCTGCGTCGCCAAGCGCATCACCCAGTCGGTGAGGGGACTCGAAGAAGACCATGGTGCGTGGCTCGCCAGCCAACGACTCAAAATATGTCTTGCGACCTTTGCGGGGAATGAACCCCTCATGGACAAACCGATCGGTGGGCAACCCACTGACCGCCAGCGCGCTGATGCCGGAGCTGGGGCCAGGAATGATCGAGAGGGGGACGTTGGCGTCACGCGCGGCCTTCACGAGCGCGTAGCCAGGATCAGAGATACCCGGCATGCCCGCATCGGAAACGAAGAGAACATCCGCGCTCAGAGATGTTTTCAACGCCTGCTCAATCACGTCGTCCTCGGAGTGCTCGTTAGCCACAACAAATCGCGCGTGATGCTGGATTTCTAGACGGGAGAGCAGCTTTTTTGTTACTCGGGTGTCTTCGGCAACAATCAGGTCGGCTGTCGCAAAGGCATCGGCGAGACGTTTGCTCGCATCCCCCAGGTTCCCAATCGGAGTTGCAGCAAGAATCAGCATGGCGTCATTGTGTCAGCTTGGCCGCCAGGACCGCTGGGTCGCTCACCGGCAAAGCGCACACTCCGGACTCACACAGATAGGCAGTGGTCTGCTGGGCTTGCGTCCGCCCCTCGAGCAGGCTAATCCCGAGGGCGAGAAACTCCCCCGCCTGCGCGGGAGTGAGGATCAGGGAGATCGCACCAGGCGGTGTCCAGGAGCGAGCGGGTGCCCACTCTGGCGAGACGTCCTCCCCCACCACGATGAGCTCGCGCGCCGGTGCTCGGTATTCCGCCAGGAACCGCAGCACCCCCGCAAACCCGAGCGGTTGGGCAATGGCCTGCTGTGCATAGGGAGCAATCAGGGATACCGCCCGCTCGCGAAGTTCAGGTTGCGAGCTCAGATGCGACCAACGCAACAACGCGAGCGCCATGAGGCTGGGTCCTGACGGGCTGGCTCCCTCGGAGAGGTCCCCGGGGGTGTGACCGGGGCGAGAGAGCCCGTGACTCACGAGGAGCGGATCGCCCAGGGCTTCGTGTGCTTCCAGAGCGGCGTTGATGATGTCTCTTGCGTGCGCGACACCTTCTGCCCACCCGAGAGCACATCCCACCTCGAGTAGACCGAGTGCCAACCCGCCGTAGTCCTCGAGGGTGGCGGGTGCATCGCTGGTAACTCCGTTTCGACTGACTCGAACGAGCTTCCCCTTCACGACGTGGTGATCAATCAGCCACTGGGCAAGATCCCTCGCCACCGCGCCCGGTTCACCGGGGACACCCGCTCGATGGGCTGCCGAAAGCGCCTCCAAGAGCAAGCCGTTCCAACCGGTCACCACTTTGTCATCGAGAGCAGGCGGCTCAAGGAGTGCCCGCTGTGTCGCATCCAGAAGGTAATAACCTCCCTCCGAGGACTGACCATCGATGATGCTTTCGCTATCTTGCCCGCTGGCGAAGCCCCCTGCGAGACCAAGCTGGTTAGTCAGAAAGGTAAGAATCCGGCCCGCCATCTCGGTGTCACCCAGCCGTGAATAAGCCAGCAGCAACCCGGCGTTATCGGTCAGCATGCGCTCGTAATGCGGGTCCGTGAAATCTGCTTCTGTGGCGTAGCGAAAAAAGCCACCCTCCACCGGATCAAAGATTCCCGATTGGGCATAGGTCTTCAAGACCCGCTGTGCGCACTGTTTTGCGTCTGCATCCCCGCTATCGCCGCGGGCAATGAGGTAATTCACTAACGGCGCCATCGGGAATTTGGGGGCCTGACCAAAGCCGCCGTAGACGGGGTCTTCTTGCTCCAGCGCCGTTTGCGTCGCTCGATCAAGCTCCGAGTGATCCGGGACAGAGGAGGGGTTTTCGACCATTGCCTCCTGTGCGGCAGCGAGTGCCTCCACCAGGCTGCGGGACTGAGTGAGGACGTCCTCGCGGTTGTCTCTCCACGCGGTGGACACTGCGTGGAGCACGTCGGGCAGCGACGGCAGCGAATCGCGAGGTTCCGGTGGAAGATATGTGGCGGCATAGAACGCTTTACCGGCGGGTGTCGCAAACACGGTGAGTGGCCAGCCGAGATTCTTTGTGAAGGCGCCGGCTTGCATCAGATAGGTGGCATCAACATCCCCATGCTCTTCCCTGTCCACTTTCACAGCGACGACAGTGTCATTGATGAGCGAGGCGATATCCGAGTCATCGAAACATTCGCGCGACATCACATGACACCAGTGGCAGGTGCGATAGCCAATTGAGATCAGTAAGGGGACGTCGCGGCGTGCGGCCTCATCGAAGGCTTCCTGGCCCCAGGGATACCAATCAACCTCTTGGTGAGCGTGGGAGAGAAGGTACGGGCTTACCGCCCCGGCCAGCCGGTTTCCGGAGCTGTTACCAGTTGCCATCATCCGGGTGGGTTCCCACCCGACGGCCTGAGTCCATGGCTACCATCGCGGCCATGTCGTCGGCATCAAGCTCGAAGTCGAACACGTCGAGGTTCTCTGCCAGACGCTCTTTTCGAACACTCTTGGGGAACACAATGACGCCTTCTTGAATGTGCCAGCGCAACACAATCTGCTGGATGCTTTTGCCGTGCTTCTTGGCTAGGTCGTTAAGCCCGGGTAGTTCGGCCAATTCATATTTGCCCTGACCAAGAGGACCCCACGCCTCGGTGAGAATGCCGCGTTCTTCGCCAAAAGCGCGAACCTTCCGCTGTTGGAAAGCCGGGTGCAGCTCCACCTGGTTGATGGCCGGCACAACACTGCCAGCCTCCAGGATGTCCTCGAGGTGCTCGGGTTCAAAGTTTGAGACACCAATGGCTTTGATCAGGCCCTGCGCGGCAAGATCCTCCAGAGCCAGCCAGGTCTCAACATAGCGACCCCTCGAGGGGGCGGGCCAGTGAATCAAGTAGAGGTCGACGTAGTCAAGCCCCAGCAACTCAAGCGAGGTAGCCAACGCCGCGGGCGCTTCGTCCTTGCCCTGGTCGGAGTTCCACACTTTGGTGGTGACAAAAAGCTCGTCGCGAGGAATGCCGCTCTGTGCAAGGGCTCGCCCGACAGCGGCCTCATTGCGATAAATCATCGCCGTGTCGATGTGGCGGTACCCCAGTTCGAGCGCATCGAGGACGACGCGTTCACACTCGGCTTCATCGTCAATCTTGAAGACACCCAGTCCCAGCTGAGGAATGGTGTTGCCCGTGTTCAGGGTGAGGTGAGCTTGGTCGGCTGGTGCAGTCATGTTTCTATCCTCACACGAGAATGGTCGGACATAGAAAAGGCAGAGGGAGGAGACTCCGTCGCTGTCTCCTCCCTCTGCGCATCTTCAATGCTACGGATATTTGTCCTACTTGGAGGACGTTGCGTTCACCTCGTATGACGTGTTGGTGGACTCGAAGAAGTTCACCAGCTGCAAGGTGTCGTTGGCGGTGGCCATCCACTTCGCCGGGTTCGAGACGTTGTACTCGGTTTCGAAGCCGAGTTCCTCGAGACGACGGTCAGCCAGGTACTTCACGTACTGGTTGATGTAGTTGGCGTTCAGACCCAAGATTCCGCCGGGGAGCAGGTCGTGGTTGTAGGCCTCTTCCATCTCCACCGCGTCGAGAATCATCTGGCGAATCTCTGATGCGAACTCAGGTGTCTGCAGGTCGGGGTTCTCTTCCAGAACGGTGAGGATCAGGTTGATTCCGAACTTGAGGTGCAGGCTCTCGTCGCGCACAATCCAGTCCACGAGGGAACCGAAGTTACGCAGCAGGTTCCGCTGGCGGAAGCTGAGCGCCACCATGAAGCCCGAGTAGAACCAGATGCCCTCGAGGATGACGTTGTAGGCAACCAAGTTGCGAACGAAGTCTTTCTTTCCCTCGGTGGTGTTGATGTCGATGGTGTCTTCCGTCATCCGCTTGATGAACTTGACCTCGAACTCCTCTTTACGAGCCATCGAGGGGATGTCCACGTGGGAGGCGTATGCCTGCTCGCGGTCAATCGGGAACGTCTCGAGGACGTACTCGAAGCTCATGCAGTGGTTGGCTTCTTCCCACATCTGCTTCGCGAGGTACAGGTGCGCCTCGGGTGCGTTGATGTAGGGGTACACGCCGAAGGCGAGTGCCTTGTTGACCAGCAATTCGCTGGGGTTGAAGTAGCTCATCAAGAAGGTGATGGCGTGACGTTCTTCGTCCGTCATCTTCTTGAAGTCAGCGATGTCCTCACCCAACTGAATTTCGTTGGGGAACCAGGTGTTAGCAACGGCCTGGTCGTAGAGGTCCATAGCCCACTGGTAACGCACTGGCTTGAGAAGAAGTCCTTCTTGTACGCCTTGTCCGAGAATGCCCATTATGTGCTCCTTAGTAGTTTTCTGTGTGTCGGTTGGTTGTTACTGGCAGCTGTCGCACTGCAACAGATCCATGGGATCGACCGGGACGGCGTAGCCGTCCACGGTGGTGTCGAGGGGGTTCATTATTCGCTCGCTTTCGCGGCGCCGCCGAAGCCAAAGCCCTTCTTAGGACTGCTTGCTCCCGCAGCAACGGGTTCTGGTGAACTCGTTGCGGATCCAAAGCCCTTCTTGGGGGCTTGAGAACCTGAGCCATTGATCTGCTCAGACTTGTTCACCTTCACCGTGGACTGTTCCGCGGTGTGGCGAGGCTTCATGTGCAGGTAATACGTGGTCTTTACTCCACGCTTCCAGGCACCGGTGTAAATCCCCATCAAGTCATCGATGTCTCTCGTCTCGAGGTACATGTTCCGGCTGATGGCCTGGTCAATCCACTTCTGTGCCCGGGCTGCGACCTCCAAGAAGGAGTAGGGCGAGAGCTGGAAGCTGGTCTTGAAGGTTTCCTTCAAGTCCTCGGGGATGGAATCAATGTTCTGGATGTCTCCCTGGCTGCGAAGAATGTCTTCACGGGTGGACTCCCACAGGCCACGCTCGCGCAGGGCCTCCACGAGGTTTCGGTTGACTTCGAGGAACTTACCCGAGCTGGTCGAGCGGCTGAAGATCTGCGAGAACTGTGGGTCAAGGCCCGGTGTGGTTCCTGCGACCAGTCCGATTGACGCCGTCGGTGCGATAGCCATGAGGGTTGCGTTGCGCATACCGCCCTTGACCTTCTCGCGCAGGCGGTCCCAGTCCAGACGCGTGGTCCGGTTGACCTCAACGGCAACACCGCGGTCGGCCTCGGTGAGGTCAACGGTGTCCAGCGGAACAATCCCCTGGGACCAGCGCGACCCTTCGAAGTTCGGGTAGGAGCCACGCTCCACCGCGAGATTGGCCGACTCGTCAATGGCCGCGTACGACACGTGCTCCATGATTTCGTCGATGAGGTCGTAGGCCTCTTCACTTTCGTAGCTGTAGCCAAAGCGCTCAATCACATCGGTGAAGCCCATGACGCCCAAGCCCACGGCGCGGTTTTGCTCGTTGGAGTGATCCGCTTCCGCCACGCTCGAGCGGGTGATGTCGATGAGGTTATCGAGCTGACGCACCGCGATGCGGGCACTCTCATCAATCTTCGCCCAGTCCATCTTTCCGTCCACCACGTGCTGAGAGAGATTGATCGAAGCCAAGTTGCAGACCGACACGTTTTCGGCGTCCTGCGGCAGGCAAATCTCGGTGCAGAGGTTGGAGAGGTGGATCGTGCCCGAGTTGTTGTTGATGGCACGGTTGTTGATGGTGTCTTTCCAGGTCAGCCACGGGTGGCTGGTGCCCTGGAGGGAGACCAAAATCGCCTTGAACTGCTCCCGTGCGCCCATCTTCTTGAACATGCCAAGCTTTCCGGCCTCTGCCATCTCGACATATTCGGCGTAGCGCTTGGAGAAGGCGGAGCCATAGAGCTCGTTCAGGTCAGCAACTTCGAGCGGGTCAAAGAGGTACCAGGGCTCGTCGTTTTCGACGCGCTTCATGAACTCATCCGAAATCCACACAGCCGTGTTAGCGGTGCGGGTGCGGCGGTAGGGGTCACCGGAGTTCTGACGCAGGTCGAGGAACTCGGGGAAATCCATGTGCCAGTTCTCCATGTAGAAGCACAGCGCACCAAACTTCTTGCCGCCGCGGCTCACCGCACGCAGCACCGAATCGATGGTGTGCATGAACGGAATAGGACCGGTCGACGTGGTGTTGTTCGAGCGAATCGGCGAACCCTGAGCGCGCAGCTTGGTGACGGCGAGGCCGATTCCGCCGGTGCCCTTGGTAAGCCACATCACATCGCGAGTTGTTTTCGCGATGTGCTCGATGTCGTCCTGCATTTCCATGACGAAGCAGTTGGCGAGCTGGGGGTAGCTGGTGCCACCGTTGACCAGTGTTGAACCGGCTGCCAGGTACTCGAGCTTCGACATCTTCTCGTAGAAGCGAAGAGCGTTGGCGGTGGGGTCTTCCTCATTGAGGGACAAGCCCATGGCGATACGCATCCAGAAGAACTGGGGGACCTCGAGCGGGTCGCCGTTGCGGCCCTTGATGCCGTAGCGGTTGTTGAGCGTCACGACGCCGATGTACTTCAGCAGTTCGTCGCGGCTTGGCTCCATGGCCTGTGCGAGACGGTCAAAGTCAAACATTTGGGTGAGGCGCTCGTCCAGGAGGCCTTCCTCCACGCCGCGACGGACGTTTTCTTCGAAGTGCTGAACGTGGAGCTCCTTGAGCTCTTCGGGGGACGAGTAGTCGCCCAACACCTTTTTGTAGATGGTCTTCACCAGAAGGCGAGCAGCGACCACGTCGAAGGCAGGGTCATCTTTGACGTTCTGCAGGGCAACCTGGATTACTGCTTCATCGAGCTGCTGGGTGGTGATGCCATCAAACAGGGTCAGTTCCAGCTCGCTGGCGATCTGCGTAACCCACGCGATGGAGTCTTCGAGACCCTCTGCTGCGTGCTCGATCGCCAAGTTGATTTTGTTGGCGTCGTATGGCTCCCGCTCGCCGTTGCGCTTCACCACCGTGATGTTCATGCTGTTTCTCCTCTACGTTGCCCTCTGGGGACCACTTTTTGTCGGTATTTCTGTTGTTTTTCTGTCTCACTGGGTGCTCAGAGGGCCCCTATGTTGGCGACAGCTTGACCACTATATATGCCGGTCCTGACAATTCCCAGACCCCATATCTTGTGGGCGTGTCATCCACACCTGTGGACAAAAATCACCATTTATCCACAGAAAGAAAGCCCCGGCCGACCCCGTTTTTGCCACTGTTTCAGGGACCTCTGACACGGCCCGCAGGAATAGGCTGTGACGGTTGTGAATAAATACGCTGACCTGTTGAAAACTCGAGGAGTGGCTCGGATTATTTCCGCGCAGCTCACTGCCCGATTGCCCTCGGGAATGTTGTCGCTGGCGTACCTCTTACACATTGAAGCGATCTTTGATTCCTACGGGCTGGCAGGGCTGGTTCTTGCCGCCACCAGCCTCGGGCAGGCGATCGCCGGTCCACTGACCTCTCGATGGATGGGCTACTGGGCAATGCGCCCGGTCATCATTCTGACGATTGCGGTATCCATCCTCAGCATGGCGGGAATTGCCTTTGCCTCCCTGCCGATTGGTGGATACATCATTGTCGGATTTATCGGCGGCCTGGCGACCCCTCCCATTCAGCCAGCGGTCCGCACCATTTACCCCACCATGGTCAACTCCAAACAGTTGACGCCACTGTTTTCTCTCGACGCTTCAGCGCAGGAGATCATATGGATCGCCGGGCCGGTCATCACCACTTTCGTCGCAACCCAAATTTCCACCGTGTGGGCGATTCTCGTCGCCGCCGCCTTCCTCGTCGGAGGCGGGCTCTGGTTCCTATCGTGTAGGGAACTGGGCACCGTCACGATTCCACCAAGCCGCAGCAAACTGGGTGTTGTTCTCAAGAAGCCTGCTGTGCTCTTGGCCACCGTGGTGGGCTTTCTGCTGATCGGTTCCGCCGCCGCCGTCGAGGTCGCCGTGGTGTCTGTGTTTGGTGAGGAGGGTGCCCAAGCAGGACTGGTGTTAGCCATCTGGGCGTTTGGTTCCATCATTGGCGGGTTGGGCCTGGGCGGTCTCCCCATCGGCCCCTGGGCGCTCGCGACCCGAATGGCCGTCGTATTCATCGGGATTTCGCTGGCGGGCTTCATTCTTGATTTTTGGTGGATTTCCTTCGCACTGCTCATCGCGGGAGCGGGCATTGCTCCCGCCCTCGCCGTCATGTTCGCCATCGTGTCCTCGAGTGTTAAGTTCTCCGAGACCGCCGAAGCGTATGGCTGGATGGGCTCCGGCCAACTGGTGGGCGCAGCACTCGGATCCGCCATCGCCGGTTTTGCCATTGACGGGTTTGGTTCCCCCGGCGGCTTCGCCGCCGCTGCGGCTTTTGCCCTGGTGGGAGTGTTGGTGGCGACGATATTCAAAAAGGCCCATCCAGATCTGCGGGGTAAAGACCCCTCACCCATTCCCGATACGGAACCGGTCAGAACCATCACCGAACAGCCGTAGCGCGGGCGGTCTGTCGCGACCTGCTAGCTAAACAGCACCGGCAGCATCGAAAGAACCAACGCGATTGCCATGGCGATAGAGAAAACGCGATGGGCTTTGAAACTCCGCACCAGGCGCGCGAGTGCTCGCCCCGCAAAAAGCCACAGTGCAGCACCCGGCACGATCATCGCCACAAACACCACCGTGCCAAGAAGCACCCACGAAAAACCCTGGTCAACGGGGACATAGCTCGTGAAATACACCCCAATCGCGACCCACGCTTTGGGGTTCAGCCATTGAAAAGCAACCGAGGCAAAGAAACCCACCGGCTTCGCCGGTGTCGTGGAATCCTCCGGTGGGGCTGCCATCGCGATCCTCCATGCGAGATAGAGCAGGTAGGCAAAGCCCGCCCAGCGCAGAATCTCCATCAGCCATGGCGCGGCCAGGAACACCGCGCCGAGGCCACTGCCGAAGACCGTCAACAGCAGGGCCATCCCGACAAGGATTCCGCCGAAATACGGCAGTGCCCGGCGAACGCCGTGTTGGGCGCTTTGAGCCAACAACACGGTGTTATTCGGGCCGGGGCTTGCAGACATGGTGAAGGCAAAGACAGCGAATGACGCGATGAGCCCTATCTCCACCGCCACAGCCTAGGCCTGACCGGTCGGGATGAGCGACGCCTGCCCCTAGAGCGGGTGGGCGCTGGTGGCCACGGCCTGTTGGGCAAATAGGCGACCCTCCCAGGTTGCCGCGGCTCCCGAGTGTCCGGCAAGAACAGTCACCACCACGGCGGCCACCCCCACCGACAGCGCCGCAATGGCAAACAAGCGACCAATGAGTACCGCGCGAGGTTTCGCACTGCGAGAAGCTAGGGCCCAGACTGCCGTCACGACAAACAACGCCATCGCGAGTGGCGTAACTATTTCCCCCAGTTCAGCGTGCTCGCCGGGATAGCCCACACGGTTTTCTAATGCCTCACCCGATTGCTCGGCCATCCAGGCGGAAACGGCCCCGACGAGCGAAAAAAGCACGGCCAGAACCCGCAACACACTGCGCGCTCGGGGCAACAGCAGAGCGGCTATCAACATCACGACCGCCAGGGGAATCATGATCGCGACGGCGTGAACGACCAGCGGGTGCAGGGGCAACCCGAACACAAGATCGAAAACACCGCCAGAGGCTACAACCATGTCTCCAGTGTAGAGAGGGTGCCTCTGAGCGCCGAAGATAATAGATTAGGAGCATGTCAACGACGACTCCGACCATTGTTCCTATCCCGCTAGCGCGCCGCTTCCGCGGCGGCCTAGACCTGGTGGCCGGGCTCACCATCATCGCCGCCTACATCGTGCTGTTGACGGACCAGGTACAGCAGGGCACGTTCGAGCCCGACAAACACTTCGCGTACCTGACGAACCAAACCAGTTACTCCAACATTGTGGTGTTACTCGCCGGAGGTTTTCTTGCCCTCTCGCGGCGGCACGACACCGTGTTGTACACGACTGTTCGCGCGAACTTTGTTGCCTACGCGCTCATTGTTGGCGTTGTCTATAACGCGCTGCTGCGAGGCCCCGACGATTTCAGCTTCCACAACGAGGTCACTCACGTTGCCATTCCCGTCTACCTGGTGGCGGACTGGATTATCCGCGGCGCGCGACCACGCATCGGTTGGAACACCGTATGGATTGGTGTGTCCTATCCGGTGGTGTGGGTCGGTGTCACCCTGCTCCGGGGCCCGAGCGCCGAGTGGTATCCCTATTTCTTCCTTGACCCGACCGGCCCGAATGGATGGACGGGTGTCGCCATTTACGTCACCGGCATCAGCATCATCTTTGCGGGCCTCATTTCCGCGATGGTCGCGCTCAACCATGCGCAAGCGCGCAAACGCGAGCGCATTCCTCCGTTTTCGTCGATGAGCGACGGAACTTTCCCGGCTAAATAGAGGGCTAGTCCCCGTCTGATTCCGGCTTTTTCTTGAGCGTGGAGAAAATGCCGAACGCCCCCCAACCGAGCAGGGCGATGGTCGCGACCCACGCCAGGGCGGCGTTCGCAGCAAACGCCTGTTCGCGAATGGTGATCCAGAGCGCAATCGAAAGAACACCGGTAATCAGAAACGGATTCCACATACCTTTATCGTAGGGCGCCGCCAGCGACGCTAGGCTTTCACGCATGACTCAGCCCTGCATCATCCTTGCGACCCTGAAGCCCGCCGCCGGCAAAAAAGACGCCGTCCTCGCCGTATTCGAAGAGGTTATGCCCGCCGTCCACGAAGAGGAGGGCTGCGAACTTTACGCCCTCTACGAAGACGTTGAGGGAGCCCTACACATGATCGAAAAATGGACCAGCTGGGACCTTTGGCAAGTCCACATGGCGGGCGCACCTGTCGCAGCCATCCAGTCGGGACTGGAGGGTCTCCTGGAAAGCGACGCGCTCATCGAGGAAATGTATGGCCTGAACGTGGGGCTCGAAGGAAAAGCAGCGCTCTAAAAAGCGTTCACATGCAGGGCGAATGCCCGCGTGGTGCGCCCTTCGCTTTATCCTGGGGTGCATGGACACCCTGTACGGTCCGATCTCTATTCGTGAGGCAGAACCTCACGAAGTCGCCGATCTGCTCGAAAAATCCACAAACCTGCTCGCCAGCCTTTACCCCTCGGAGGCCAACCACCTGGTTTCTGCCGAAGAGCTCAGCGCACCCGGTTCCCAACTGCTCGGGGCTTTCCTGGGCGAGATGGCCGTCGGGATGGTGGGGCTTCGCACCCTGACTGACGAGGGATATGCCGAGATTAAGCGCTTGTTTGTCTCAGAAATCCACCGCGGTGCCGGTATCGCCACCGCACTCATGGCCGAACTAGAAGCGATTGCCGTGGATATGGGGGTGGGAATGATGCGTCTTGAAACCGGTGTCAACCAACCGGAGTCGCTCTCGCTGTATTCGCGTCTGGGCTACACGCGATGCGACGCCTTTGGTTCCTATCGCGCCGATGACTACTCGGTCTTTATGGAAAAGCCTCTTCAATGAACCCGATGGACGCCATCGTCCCGGTCGTCTTGCCCACCATGACCTGGGGGAATCCGGCGTCAGAAAAGACAGCGTTGATGGTGCACGGCTTAGGGTCCTCCGCTGCCACCTGCTGGCGGGTAATGGAAGCCCTCGCGAGCGATGGGTACTGCGCTGTTGCCCCCGATCTTCGCGGGCACGGAAGCGCTCCGCGCACCACCCGGTATCGCATCGCCGATTTCGCCGCCGACATTAGCGAGCTCTCGCCACCTCGTGGCGGGTCGTGGGATGTGGTGATTGGTCACTCCATTGGTGCCGCAAGCGCCGTCGTCGCCCAAGCTCAGAAGCCCTCGTGGGCGAAACAGCTCGTGCTGTTTGACCCAGCGCTCCACATCGATGATGTGACCCGCGGCGAGGTATTGACCAATCAAAGACTCGGCCACAGCGTTCACGATGTTCCAGCCATTACGCAACTGCATCCGCACTGGCACCCACAAGACATCGAGGTGAAGGTTCACGCGCATCGCGCGGCCTCACTCTGGGCGCTCGAGCAAGCAGTGGCGGATAACTCCCCCTGGGACGTGACCGACCACGCTGAAGCGCTCACCATTCCCACCGCCGCCCTCTGCGGTGAAGAGAGCCTGGGCAGCATGTTCTTTGGCGATCAGGTCTCGCACCTCACCGCATCGCTCGAAAATTTCCACTACGAGGTCATTGCCGGTGCCGGGCACAGCCCCCACCGGGATAAACCCCAGGAGACACTGGCTGCGCTTCGAGCTCTGCTGCCCTAGGTCACGAGGGCGCAGAGGTCCTGATAAGTCCGGTCGGCGGACTCGGGTTTTCAATGATGCGGGCAATCTGTTCCGCCAGATCAGCTCTTACAACGTGATCGGCCCCCTCCACTTTCGTGGTCGTCACACCGCGCATGCGCTCGATCACTCTCAGCCCCGCGGGTGCAAGGAAGGGGTCTCTGGTGCCATAGAGCAGGTCGATGGGGGCGGTGACTTGGGCAAGATCGGTCACCGTGGTTTGGGAGACGATGCACTGCTCGAGAGACAGGGTGAAAGCGCGCCAGTTGCCCTCGGAGACATCCACCAGGTTTTTGATGGGCGACAGGCGGTTGAGTGCTTGTGCCCCGGCTTTTGTGAAGGTTCGATTCGAGCGCATGTAGTCATAGAGCTTGTAATAGGCATCCATCTGCAAGCGCTCCAGAGGGTCCACCACGGTGTCACTGGGCAGATATACCGGGGGCGCCACCAAAATGACGCGGCTCACCCGGTCAGGGTGGACCGCGGCAAACCGGGCAGAAATCAGTGCCCCGAGCGAGTGACCCACAAGAATGAACGGTTTTCGGATTGCTAACGAGCGGACCGTTGCCGCCACCGCGGCAACGTGCTCCTCGAGGGTAAAGCGGGCTTGGGCGGGGCTGGGGGAAGCCCCAAACCCGAGCAAGTCCAGGGAGATCACCCGATAGTTTTCCCTCAGGAGGGGAACCGCGTGAGTAAAGGTCACCGACGAGGAGGCAAGGCCGTGCAGGAGCACCACAACAGGACCGGAACCCTCATCGACGGCAACGTGCAGCCGTGGCCCTCGCGCCAGACCGAGAAACTCTCTCCACCCCATGGATTTAGTATCGCGCACAGCCCCAGCGGTGAGGGCATGAGCGCGGGCGAAGCGCCGTATATTTGAGCCATGACACGCGCTGGATTTGTTGTTGGCCTCGTAGCCGCTGCTCTCGTTTTGAGCGGCTGCAGTGCTGCCACGTCGGCCGATGAATTTGAAGAGTTTGCGATCGATGACTCCCGCGTGAGCATGGCGGTGGAGCCCACCGAGGAAGCCTTCGTCGAGGAGAGTGCGGCGCTGCAGGCTGATTCGGCTGGTTCCTATGAACCCGATGTCATCACCACCGGTTACCTGTCCCTCATTGTTGATGACCCGTCGGCGAGTGCCGACGAAGTCAGCCAGTTGGTGCTGGATGCTGGTGGGCGAATCGCTTCGCGGTCCGACTACTCCCCCACGGATTATGGTTCCCCCAGTAGTTACCTCGAATTGCGCGTGCCCTATGACAGCGTCGAGACCACGCTGGCAGCGATTAGTGACCGTGGGATTGTGCAGGAGTCTTCCCTCAACAGCGTCGACGTGTCCCTGCAGAAAGTGGATCTTGACGCACGCCTGGAGGTATTGAACACAGGGATCACGCGGCTACAGGCCCTCCTGGAGGAAGCAGCCACCACTGCCGATGTGGTGACCATTGAATCCGCGCTCACCGAGCGCCAAAGCGAGAGAGATTCGCTGCAATCCCAGCGTGACTACCTGAGCGACCAAACTTTGTTCGCCACGATCAGCGTCAACCTGTACACACCAGTAGATGCTGCGCCGAGAAATCAGGACGGCTTTCTGGATGGTCTGGTTCGAGGCCTCGAGAGCATCGTGAGCTTCGGCGCGGGACTGATTGTATGGGCGGGCATACTGCTGCCGTGGCTGGGTGTGCTGGCGCTTGTCGTTGCCGCTATTGCGATTACCCGCCGCGTCCGAAGGAAAAAGCTCTAGATTAGACGCCGGTCCACAGAAAAGGAGCCGCCCATGGCCGCCATCGTTTTTCGAGGCCTCACCAAGACCTACCGTGGAACCCACGCGGTCGACAATTTCAGTGCTGAGGTTCAGCCCGGCCGCGTGACCGGTTTCCTGGGTCCCAACGGCGCGGGGAAATCAACTGCCCTGCGCTGCCTGGTGGCACTGGCAAGCCCGACAAAAGGCCGCACCAGAATTTTGGGAAAGCGCTACCAAGCGCTGAAAGATCCGCAGAAGCGAGTCGGCGTAGTACTGGACTCCCGAGGTTTTCACCCTGGGCTCACGGCCTACCAAAACCTGCGGGTCCTGACCACGATGGGGGCCATCGACAAGGCGCGGATCGACGAAGTCCTCGCCGAGGTGGAGCTCTCGGAGGCTCGGAACAAAAGGGTCAAAGGTTTCTCACTAGGGATGAAACAGCGACTTTCGCTTGCCTCAGCCCTGCTGGGCTCGCCCGAAGTACTGATCCTGGACGAACCGGCAAACGGACTCGACCCCGCCGGAATCGCCTGGTTGCGAAGCTTCATCAAAGGCCAAGCCGATAGGGGTGTGACCATACTGGTGTCCTCTCACCAACTGGCGGAGCTGGAGACCATCGTCGATGACGTGATCATCATCAACAAGGGCAAACTCATCGCGTCTGGTCCCGTGGCGGAAATCACGGGTGGCGAACGCCTCGAACAAGCGTTTCTCCGTTTGACGGGAGGTGGGCTCTCATGAGGTTGCTCACCGCAGAACTTCGCAAACTGACCTACCAGCGAGCGATGTGGGGGATGGTGCTCGGTGGGGTGCTGTTCAGCGTGCTCGGCACAGCATCGACCCCGGTCATTCTTGACTCCGCGGGAGACGGGCTGGGCTTCGGTGCCCTCAGCGAGCCCGCCGTGGTGGATGCCGTGTACGCCAATGCTGTCTCGGGCTTCTACTTCTCGATGCTGCTCGGTGTTCTTGTTGTTGCGGGGGAATTTCGGCACGGCACCGCCGTCGCAACTTTTGTTGCGGTGCCCCGGCGCAGCCGGGTCCTCTTAGCCAAGCTCCTCGCGGCAGGGATTGCCGGCCTGGTCCTGCAGATCGTGGCAACCGGGGTCGGGATTGCCTCAGGCTGGCTAGCGTTGCAGTTCTATCCTGAGGCTGCCGCGCCTTCGGCCGAAATCTTTCTCAACACGGCGATCTCTGGTGTCGTCTCAGGCTTTGTTCTAGGAATTGTGGGGGCAGCCATTGGTGCCCTCCTTCGGTCTCAAGTCCTCGCCCTGGTGGGGACACTGTTGTGGTTGTTTGCCGTGGAGCCAACCCTCCTCCTGCTCGCCCCGGAGGCTGGCAAGTTCTTCCTGACGGGTCTTGCCACCGCCATCATTGCGATTGATGTGGAATCGGACTTGATCGACTTCACCAGCGACTCGTTCCTCTCCCCCGGCCTCGCCATCGCGGTTCTGCTCGGCTACGCTGTGGTTGCTTCCCTACTAGCACTGCTCTCGAGCATGCGTCGCGATATTGATTAGGAGACACCATGAGTACCGATGATGACCTGCGCAAGTTGGCCGAAAAGCGGGTGAAGGCAAAACAAGACTTGCGAAGCTATCTGGGCATTTGGGCTCTCGTTTCCGCCATTTTGGTGGGCGTGTGGCTCTTCGCGACCCCGGGTGTCTATTTCTGGCCGATCTGGGCCATTGGCGGCATGGGCGTTGCTGTTCCCTTCATGGCGTTGGAGGCCTACGGGAAAAAGCGCGTGCTCTCCGAAGCTGACATCGAAACCGAAATCAAAAAAATGAAGGGCGAGGGTTAGGGAGTTCCCAACCCCTGACGAAGTCGCAACACTCGATGAAGTGATTCATCGACGCTTTGCTCACTCAGCATTCCCGACTCGACCGCCTCGATGAGGGCGTCCATCATTCGGTCATAGGTTTCTAGTTCCGGATCTGTTCCCGGATCCACAGCGGTCAGCAGCAGGTCATTACCGGCGACCAAGGCCGCCACGGCCACCGTGGCGAGGTCCGAATACGCTTCCTCCCCGGAGCTTTTGAGCATTCGCAAATCATCGGTAATGATGACGCCCTCAAAACCGAGCTCGTTGCGAGCAATGGACATCCAGTCATCGGAGAGTGATGCGGGGTCGCGACTGATGGCGGGAACCCGGAAATGGCCGGTCATCACAATCTCTGCACCGGCTTCCACACCCGCCACAAAAGGCACCGCGTGGGTTTGGCGCCACTGGTCGTAGGTGAGGTCGCTGGTGGCGATCGTTCGGTGCGAATCGGCAAACACCATTCCGTGCCCCGGGAAGTGCTTCAAAGTCTGGGCAACTTCGTCGACATTGGCAGAAAGCGCCACCACGACGTGCTCTGCCACAACCTGCGGGTCCGAGGAGAACGAGCGGGAGTGGATGTAAGCACCGGGACCCCCGGTCACATCCGCCACCACACCAAAGTTCACGTTGGCTCCCGCGCGATCGACCAGTTGTTGGCGCGCGAGGAAGGCTTCCGCGGTGGCGTCGGTTGAGGTGGCCCCCAATATCCGAGCGCCGGGGAATTGATCGCCGCTGATTCGTGCCACCGGTGAACCTTCCTGATCCACCGCCATCACGAGCGGAAATTCTTGATCCTGCTGGATGGCGCCAATGAGGTCGCGAATGGCGTAGGTGTCACCGGCTAGGTTGTTGCGACCGAGCAGGAACCCGGCTGCGGGAATTCGGTCCAAGAATTCACGGTGGACGCTGGGGTCCATCCCCGGCACGGTCACCACCAGCAGACCCGCCAGTTTGGTTCGTAAGTCCATGGCGGCAATGGCGTCTCTTCTCGCCGCTTCACCTTCATCAACTTCGGGTGTGGGTGCTTCGACTACCTCCGGCTCCGGTTCTGGGGCCTCCACGGAGGGTGCAGCGGGAGTCAGCTCCAACACCACAGGATCTGGCGCTTCCGGCGCAGTCGGGGCCGGGAGTGTGCAGGCGCTCAACGCAAGAAACACGACGCCAGCAAGGAGACCACGCGACAGGCTGCGGTGCGGTTGCCGCCCCTCTTTTCTTCCCTGCACCCATCGAGGGTATCGGGGTGGGTGCGCGTTGCCCTGTCGCGCTCGCGGGCCGGGCGAGGGTGGTGCTCACTGCTCACCACCAAATGTTCTACTATGTAGAACTATGACGACCGAGAACAGTCTGCCCAATATCGAGGGCCCTGTGGAAAGTTCCCGCATCGGCTTGCGAGAGCTTGGGCAGAATGTGTCCCGCGTGCTCAGCCGCGTCAAGAACGGAGAGTCCCTGGTGGTGACCGAGCATGGCCGTCCTATTGCCTACGTCACTCCGCACGTGGAAACGAATCCGCTCGACGAGCTCCTCGCTCGGGGGGAAGCCACAGCCGCCAAAGCGAGCGCCCACGATGTTCTCCGGCAATTCCCCCCGGTGCCCTCCCCGCAGAGCGGGTCCGAGGTCCTCGCGCAGATGCGCGAGGAGGAGCAGTGAAAGCGCTCTATGTTGATTCCTCGGCTGTTGCCAAACTGATCACCCGCGAAAGCGAATCAGCGGCACTCCGGGACTTTATCCTGGGCGACAACCCGTGGCAAGGCCCTGTGTCTCTGGTTTCTAGCCGCTTGACGTCGGTGGAGGTGTGGCGCATGGCACAAAGAATCGGACCCCACCTGCTCCAGACCGCACGGGCGGTTGTGAACACCATCACGATGGTGGAATTCTCCAGAGAAAACAGCGAACAGGCAGCCCGTCTGCACCCGGTGGAGCTTCGAACCCTCGATGCTCTTCACTTGGCGGCAGCGCTCAGGGTAGGCCTGGATGTCGTGAC